>DAHWKF010000072.1 GCA_027343785.1 Leptospirillum sp.
TTTCGGACGGATGGCAGGATCTGATGAAACACAAGAAAATGGAATGGTCTCACTCCCAGGCCGGTCCGGGACATGTGGCCCTGTCCGCAGAAATCGACATGCGCCAAGGTCTTTCCTTCACCGTGTGCCTGGGATTCGGGAAGTCCTACCGTCAAGCCTTGCGGACGGCTATCGGGAGTCTGGGACGGTCCTTTTCCGAAATTTTGGTGGAATACGGAAAAGGATGGAATTCCTTCCAGAACCGGATGCTGGATTTATCCAGTGCCAGTGGGGACGGAGGCGTTCTGTTTCGGAGAAGTGTAGCGATCCTGAAAACCCATTTCGACAAGCACGAAAAAGGAGCCGCCGTCGCCTCTCTCTCCATCCCGTGGGGTGAGCGGACAAACGCCGATCAACCGGTCGGGGGCTACCATCTGGTCTGGCCACGGGACTTGGTGCAGGTCGCTTTGGGACTTCTGGCGGCGGGCGACAAAAATACTCCCGTTCACGTCCTCCGATACCTTTTGTCCCGTCAGGATCCAGACGGAAGCTGGCCCCAGAATTTCTGGATCGACGGTACACCCTTCTGGTCCGGACTCCAGTTGGATCAGGTCGCCTTTCCCGTTATTCTGGCCCACCGACTCATGAAGACGAAACGGCTTCCCTTCGACCCCTATCCTGGAGTTCAAAAAGCGGCCGATTTTCTGATTGCCTATGGGCCCCGAACTCCGCAGGACCGGTGGGAGGAGAATGCGGGGCTTTCTCCGGGAACTCTGGCCGCGGTGGTCTCTGCCTTGTATTGTGCGTCCGAACTGGCAGAAACGAGGGGAGAGAAAACCCAGAGCGAAACCTATTTGCGGGTGGCCAAAAGCTGGGACGAGAGGATCGAATCCTGGACCTGGACCGATTGTAGCCGCCTTCTTCTGGACCATCCGGAGCATTACGAAAGGGTCGCCGCCATTTCGCCGGCAAGCCTGCGCGGACAAGTGGACGAATGCCGGATCCTTATCCCTCTCCACAATCAAACATCCGGTAACCCTCAAGAGATATCCCAATGCTGTGTCGTGGACAGTTCCTTTCTGGAACTGGTTCGCCGGGGTTTACGAGATCCTCACGATTCCAGAATTCAGAAAACACTATTGGTGTACGATGCCGTCTGCCAGAAGGACACCCGTTGTGGATCCGTCTGGCTCCGCTACAACGGAGACGGATATGGAGAATCCGATGACGGAACACCGTTTGACGGAATGGGTCGGGGAAGGCCCTGGCCGCTTCTTTCTGGAGAACGAGGTCATTATGAGTTGGCCTTGGGAATGGATCCGATCTCTTTCATCAAAACGATAGAATGTTCGGCTGGTAGCACGGGACTGATACCCGAACAGGTCTGGGACGGGAAAGACATCCCTGAAAAGGGACTGTCGAACGGGAAGGGGACCGGATCCGCGACTCCTCTCGCCTGGGCGCATTCCGAATATCTCCGCTTGCTCCGTAGCCGTCAGGACGGGGCAGTATTCGATCGGAACCTTTTTGGAAAAAATCGGGAACATTGAAAATAAAATCACCCGGTCAGGAAGAACGACCCTTGGGCTTTTTTATGGGAAGAGCCATTTCCGAATCGGCAGGAGAAGAAAAGACGCAAAGAAGCCGAAACACCACAAGACAACTGAGACCCAGAACACGCGCCGACTCCCCCTCTGAAGCCGTTCGCATGTTGCGGCAAGGTTGGGGTCTGACGGGCAGGTTCTTCCGGGCCGGTACAGAAGTCCACCCGACAGGCCGAGCAACCCTGCCGAAATGACGAAGAGAGCGACTTTGTAGTGGGTCAGAGCGACCAAAAACGGCAGGCTCCCGACAAGCCCGGAGACAACAACCCCCATGCCCAAGGTCACAAGGAGAACGGGAAGGGCGCAACAGACGAGAGTCCCGGATGCAGTTACCAGGGCGAGAAGCCCGACTCCCAGTTCGGAATAGGCGGCCGTTTTGGCGGTTTTTTGAAAGTCCCAATCCTGTTTTTTGATTTTATCCATCATTTCTCTCCGGGTTTTCCAGTGTCTGAAACAAGCCGAATCGATTTGAAGCTTTCTCCGGCGTCCGTCACGACTTTTCGGACAGCTTTCTCGGAAAGGCGGGACCCTGGAGACATCACGATAATGATGGTCCCTGTCTTTAGATCTACGTTGGCGGAACGGACTCCGGGCATGCTTTCAAGTTTCTTGTGCACACTATAGGCGCAAAAAGGACAGCTCAACCCGAGCACATGGACGTGATAGGTGGCGGCCTGAACGGGAGAAGACAGCAAAAGGAGGGCGAACCCGACGACTACATTGGCGAGAAGCGCCCTGTATGTTTTGATTTCCATGACCCTTACCCCCTTCAATTGGAAAGAAGAACCGGTTCCTTCCCGACAGATTGGTTCCTGTCAGGAAAAGACTTTCACTGGCTTTCTGTGTTCTGATTTCACCCTAAACCTTCGTGTCAACTCCATGTCAAGAACGATCGAAAGCCTTTCCCGTCATGGCCTCTTTTCCCTTTCAACGTTACAGGTTGAAATTGAACCGGAATCCCAGATGCAGAATATAAGCGGTGGAGAGTCCCTGAAAACCATGGTAGTTCGTGAGGTTCTGGTAAACCGGGACTTGAATGGCCGCTTCGAGGAGCCAGGATTCCGTGACGAACTGGAGTGTGGGATCGAGAAAAAGCATTGAACCTTCCGAATACAGCATACCGTTCAGGTTATCGGTCCCCTGATCAATGAAATTGGTCTCGATGCCGGCATAGAGAAAGTTCGGTAGTCCTTGTCCAATGGTTATTGGCCAGATCCGGTACTGAAAATTGCCATCGAGTTCGGTGACGCCGCTGAAAAATCCGGCTCCGTTTGTCGGTGCAATATTCGTGACCGAGGCATCCAGCTCGTAATCCAACGTTTGATAAGTGGTGATCACTCCGGCTTCAATTCCCCATGATCCCGGAAGGAAACCGGTTGGGACAACCAGACCGCCTGCTGGTGCCACAAATCCGAGAAGCGGAGAGATGCGCAAGGTCGAACCGGCCCTGTCCCGTTCATAGGCCGTATAGCGCCCAAACACCGAGATGTCTCCGAAGGATCCCATGAACTGCGACAGGCGTTCTCCATTGGGCATGGTCATGTCCACGTTGGCCCACAGATAGGGGACCATGGAAAATACGGTGAAATCGTTTGTCACGCCGTAGGCCAGGGTACTGACTTCAGCCGATACGCCGAGGAAACGATCGGCCGGTGTGGGATCCATGACGCTGGGCATTGACAGGAACTGTTCGTCCAGGACAAAAAAGTCCGCTCCGACCGGAAGGGCCGTCATGAAGGTGACCGGAGAGGCTTGGGCCGAAAAGATATGCGGTCCCAGGATCAGACAGAGGGCCAGCGCCAGAGCGATTATGTTTCGTCCCATTCCGTACAAACTGCCTTGGGATCGGAGGCATGCACATTCCACATCTTTCATCTTTCTTTCTCTCCTGAGCCTCACACAATATTACTTCATGGACCGATGATGATCTTCCTCCGGGGAAATCCGTCTGCGATTCTGCTCCTGTCACTGGCCTAAGGCATGCCATCAACCAAATGGGGTCCATTTCCGGGTCGAACAACACGTGGATTCATTGTTCCCGGGCGCAAGCACTGATCCGGTAAACGCCTTCCCTGCGTCCGGGCAAACTTTCGATCCAAGGCGCGCAACAGGCGCACCCGATTGGCCGTCTGCCTGGCTGATGGATCTCTTCATCGGCGATACGCCCTCAGGTGAACCCCTGAAGCGGCTTTCTTGTTCCGGTTGTTTCTTCCCTTTGACGGCCGACTGTCCGGAGGGTCCCGAAAAGGGTCGACCCCCGTCCCCACAGGGAATTGATGAAGATTGTCGTCACGCTGGCGGCCATGGCGACCATCCCCCAGATCGGATAGACCAATCCGGTTGCTGCCGCCGGAATTCCGATCCCGTTAAACAGAAAAGCCAGGGAGACATTCTGGATAATCTTGCTGTAACTGTTGCGACTGATCTCATAGGCGTCGAGAATGGCTCCCAAACGCTTGTTGAGGATGATCACATCGGCGGATTCGATTGCGATGTCGGCACCGTTGCCGAACGCGACTCCCACATCGGCCTGCATCAGAGCCGGCGCATCATTTATGCCGTCGCCGACCATGGCGACGCGTTCCTTTTGCTGAAATCTCCGGATAATTTCCGATTTTTCAGCCGGCAAGACATGCGCATGGACCTCTTCGATTCCGGCGGCTTGCGCAAAATGTCGGGCAGCCAGTTCATTGTCTCCCGTGACGAGACTCGTCCGGATGCCGAGTGCATGCAGCTTCTGCACCGTCTCCGTCGCGTCCGGGCGTAATGAATCACCGAGGCCCAGCAGACCGACGGGGACGCTGTCGCGGGCGACCGCGATAACGGTCAGTCCTTCCGCTTCCAGCTCCCTGATGGGGAAATGAAGCGAAGCGAGATTCACGCCTTCCCCGGTGAGAAAGTCCGGGTTCCCCGCAATGACCTGGTGGCCATCGACCCGTCCTTTGACCCCACGACCCACAACGGCTTCGAACGCCTCCACTTCAGGGAGCGACAGTTTGCGTCGAAGCGCCTCTTTCACGACCGCCTGGCCCAGCGGATGTTCCGAGCCTCTCTCCAGGGCGCCGGAAATTGTCAATATATCTTGTTCCGGAAGTCCGATGAGGACAGTCTTCCGGAGGGCAGGATGCCCTTCTGTCAGTGTGCCGGTCTTGTCGAACACCACCCGCCGGACCTGCCGCAAGGACTGGAAGGCCTCGCCGGTCCGCATCAGCACGCCGCGTTCGGCCCCTTCCCCGGCCCCCCGGACGATCGATAGCGGCGCCGAGATTCCAACTGCGCAGGGGTATCCCATGAACAGAACACTGAGGCCCGCAAACATCGCCCGGTGAAAATCGGGCCCTCCTCCGGCGAGCATGGGCCCAAAGATCCAGAACAGCGCCGCTCCGGATGAGATGAGGAGAACGACCGGTGTGTACACCTGCAAGACGCGGTCGACCAGATGCAGGACGCCGGGCTTCAGGGCCCGCGCATCTTCGACGCCGCGGATGACCTGCCGGAGAAAGCTGTCTTGCCCGACCCGTGTGACGGTGACGAGAAGCATTCCATGGCCGTTGGTGGAACCACTCAGTGTTCGATCCCCCGGTTTTTTCACAACCGGAATCGGTTCTCCGGTCACGAACGATTCATTGACATCCGACACTCCGGACAGGACTTCACCATCCACCGGAACCCGCTCGCCCGGACGGATCCGGACCCTGTCTCCGATTTGCAAACTTTCCAGCGCAACGGGTTCCTCCGTTCCATCAGTCTTGACCACAAAGGCCATATCGGGTTCGAGGTCCAGAAGCTT
>DAHWKF010000078.1 GCA_027343785.1 Leptospirillum sp.
CGCACATTTGCCTGAAATCATTTCGACCTTTCGGAAAAGGGATGGCGTGCAATGTGAATCCTGTCATGGACCCGGAGAGGACTACTCCCATTTCAGCACGATGATCGACCCGGTCAAGCGCCGTGAAGCGGGTCTTGCCACCCATCCGGAAAAAACGTGCAAGAACTGTCACAATCCGTCTTCCCCCACCTTCAAGGGATTTGATGCCGGGAAATCGCTTGTGGAAATCGCCCATCCGGTTCCGAAATCCTTCAAGAACGAAATCAGCGATGCTTACGGGGACCATGCCAAATGACAGAAATGAACGGAATGAAGTTGCTCAAAAGCCCGAAGGTCTGGGTTCCGTTGCTCGGACTGCTCATTACGCTCGCAATTTATGCCGGGTATGTCAGGTACAACCAGTTTTATGTCTCGACGGAGGATTCGGCGGTTGACGGAAATATCGTGCTGATTTCCGCCAATACCAATGGAAGGGTGATGGAGTTTCCTCTCAACCAGGGGGACCCGGTTTTCAAGGGGCAGGAGCTGGCGCGGATTGATACGACCGGCTTCCAGAATTTGAGGATGATCAACGAAACCAACCAGACCGCCTTCAAGGACTTGCAGGACGCCATTTCGACTGTCGCCTCCTTGAAAGTTCTTCTGCTGAACGCCGAATCGCAATATCGCCGTGGAGTCCGTCTCAGAAAAGGCGGGTTTATTACCGTACAGGATCTGGAAAATCTGAAAACGACCCTTGACGACGACCGGTCCCGCCTCGCCCAGGCGAAGAAAGTTGTCCTTGCAGACCGAATGCGCCTGGAAATTACCGAATCCCACCCTCTCAACTATACGGTCCACTCCCCCATTGATGGGCAGGTGGCGGAGAGAATTGCCCAGATCGGGGAGGTTGTCTCACCCGGACAACCCCTTTTGTCGGTCGTCAATCCCCGGGATATCTGGGTGACCGCGAAGGTCAAGGAAACGCGCATGACTCTTGTGCGGGTGGGACAACCTGTCGATATTGACGTGGATACTTATCCCGATCACAAGTTTCACGGGCACGTCGAGAGGATCCTTCCCGTCTCCGCGGCGGCGGTTTCCCTTCTGCCGCCTGAAAACGCTTCCGGTACCTTTGTGAAGGTCATTCAGCGCATTCCGGTCCGGATTCACGTCGATGATGCAGGCCCCTATGTTTTGCGGCCGGGGATGTCAACAGAGATCCGGATCCATATCCGGAAGGGTTCCCCATGGTAATGCCGGAATCCGGGAGTCTCGTCGGAGATTCCCCCAACTACAAGTGGTGGGCCCTGACGGTTGTGATGGTAGGGCTTTTTTTGCCGGTCCTGGACACGACGATCGTCAATGTCGGACTGCCCAATATGGTGGGAAGCCTGGACACGAACACGGACGAGGTTCGATGGGTCATAACGGCTTACGCGATGGCTTTTGCCATCGTGACTTTGGCAAGCGCCTGGACCCGGACAATTTTTGGCGTGAAAAGGCTCTATCTTGTCTCCACATTTATTTTTACTTTTTCCTCCTTTCTTTGTGGCCTTTCCCCCAACCTGAACGCCATGATTTTTTTCCGGGTGATCCAGGCGGTCGGGGGAGGGTTGATGATGCCTTTGGGGTTCACGATTATCACGGAAGCTTTTCGTCCCCAGGAAAGGGCCAGGGCCTTCGGATTTTTTGGAGTTGTCATCGTCCTTGCGCCGACCATCGGCCCTATTCTCGGGGGATACCTGATCGACAACTTCAACTGGCGGGACATCTTTTTTGTCA
Organism: Leptospirillum sp.; assembly: GCA_027343785.1. GTDB lineage: Bacteria > Nitrospirota > Leptospirillia > Leptospirillales > Leptospirillaceae > Leptospirillum_A. Next base: position 1,765 of record DAHWKF010000078.1, read on the forward strand.
ACATTCCGGTGGGAATCTTTTCCTTTGTCCTGACATTCTTTTTCCTCCGGAAAGATGAGCCACAGACTGTGGTTCCGTTTGATTTTGCCGGTTTTATTTCATTGGGGACGAGTCTCGCGTTTCTTCTGATCGGCCTGACGGAAGGCGAGCGGTGGGGATGGACGGCGGGCTTTGTCTACGAGTGTTGGCTGGTTTCGGCCGTCTCCTTCTGGATCTACCTGTTTACGGCGTTTCGGGTCAAACATCCTATCATTGATCTGACCGTTTTTCGGGACTGGGATTTTTCAGCCATCATGATCCTGAACATATTGCGGGCCATCAGCCTTTTTGGGAGGATGTTCCTGTTACCCCTGTTTGTCCAGACGTTCAACCGTTTTCCGGCAATGGACGCCGGCATGCTCCAGCTTCCCGCCTCCCTGATTGCCGGGATTTTCATGCCGATTATGGGCCATGTGTCCGGAATCGTCTCGGACAGGGGCAAGAGACTGATCATGTTGACGGGATTTGCCCTGTTGGCCGGCGCCCAGTTCATGTTCGCCTTTTTGACACAGGTGACCAGCTTTTACCAGATACTGATCCCCCAGCTTATATTCGGGCTGTCCCTGGGGATTGTCAACGCCCTTCTCTCCAGTCTTCCCCAGAACCTTGTCGAAAGAAAACATATTGGCCTGGCCTCCACCCTCCAGAGCAATATGCTCCAGATCGGCGGATCCATCGGGGTGGCGATTCTCGGGAATATTCTCGACCACCGGTCAGCGGCTATTTATTCAGCCTACCAGTCGCATGTCACCAACGGAGCCTATGCCGTTCAGGAGGCGCTGCAGGGGTTGTCTTCCCGGCTCTCGGAAGGGGGTCACCTGTCTGAGGCGTCCCAGCGTGTGCAGGCTGAATTGTCTTCCATTGTTCATACGCAGGCTTCCATTTCTGGCTATAACGAAACGTTCATATGGGCAGCCCTGTTCGCCGTACTGGGAATCCCGATCATTTTCATGATGACGCGGTTTTCGCCCAAAGGCCAGGAAGGCGCTCCACGGGAAGGGGTTATCGGAGAATGAAGAACATGCCAGTGTTTTTGATATCTATCGTAGTGTCACTCCTTTTGGGGGGTGTGGCCGTGTCGCCCTGCAAGGCCGCTTCCGGAGAGGAATCCGGCAGTGTCTCCATGGACGCGTCCCTGGCGGATATCATGACGGGAACCCCTGTCACATTGTCGCAGGTCGTGGATGAGGCTCTGTCCAGACGGCCGGCACTCAAGGATTTCCGCCACCAGCTTGTCGCCCAGAAAGATGTGGTGGGAGAGGCGCGTTCCGCCTACATGCCACAGCTGTCGGCCAATTATCAGAATATTTACGGGAACAGCTTTCTGGGTGTTTTCCTTTTCCCGGGTTTCCAGTATTTTGATCTGAATATTCTGACGGTGACCCTGAACCAGAATATCTATGATTTTGGCCGGACCGCCTCCCAGGTCAAGCAAGCCAAGATGGCCCGGAACGGGGCAAAGTCGGCCCTTTCAAAGGAAGTTCTGGACCTCAGGCAGGATGTGACCGTGGCCTACCTGAACCTTCTCATGACGCAGCACGCGCTCAAAACAGCCTACGCCGGCGTCCGTGACGCCCGTCACCATCTGGCAGAGGCCGAAGCCAGGCTTTCGGCAGGGGTGGGGATACGGCTGGACGTGACACAGGCGCGCGTCAATCTGGAAACCGCCCTGCTTCAGAGAATCCGTGCGATCAACGATTTCAGGACAGCCCAGATCGAGCTGTCACACAGCATCGGGATCAAGAAAAACCCTCTTTTCATCGCACGGGAGATCTCCCTGGACCGATTTAAAAGGCCGATTCGTCTGGAGGCCGATATTCGCCTGGCTTACCGGGATCGTCCTGACCTGAAGCAGATCCAGGACCAGATTTTGGCCGGCGAAGCGCGTCTTGATAACGCAAAGTCGCAGAACTGGCCGAGTATCAACGGGATTGGACAGTATTTCCTGTCAAGCATTCCGGGACAGGCGCTGGGTATTTCCTATATGCCCAATTATCCTTTTTCGACGTTCAATATCGGGGGGGTCGTCAACGTTCCGATTTTCGAAGGCGGACTGATTACACGCCAGATCCATGAGGCCCGTGCGCGACTCGCTTCCGACAACGACCAGATGGCCGAAGCCAGGCTCCGCATTTCAGCCGAAGTCAGGGAGGCGGCGCTCAGCGTCCGGGCGGCCCAGCAGCGTTGGGACGAAGCGCGAACCGCTTATGAGAGCGCCCGCGAAAACGACCAGCTCGTGGAAAGGTCCTTCAAGGTCGGCACTGCCCGGTCTGTGGATGTCGTCGATGCGGAAACGTCGCTTCGCCAGGCGAGGGAAGATCTGGTCCAGGCCCGATATGACTGGGCTATCCAGATGGTCCGGTACAGGCATAGTCTGGGGGACATGTCCCTGTCCTCAGCCGTACCTTCTTCGGATCACCCGTAAACTTTTTGATCCCATGACGGTGGTCTCTTCGAGATAATCAGGGTGGATCCCCGTGATTGTTCCCTCGGGTGAAGGGATAGGGGATCTGCCGGAAAAGACGGAAACACCGATTTGGGTTTTTAACGAAGCAGAAAACAGGGAAAGTTCCGGGAGAACAATGTGAGCAGATCGACTTTGATAGCCGCCATCAGTGCCGGCGTACTGCTTTTGGCAGTCGGTGGATACGTGTTGTGGGATCACAACCGTCATTTCGTCTCGACGGAAGACGCAACCGTTTCCGGTCGCCCCCATCCGGTCACTGTCAGGGTGCCCGGAACGGTCATTGACGTTGTGGTGCACGACAATGAACCTGTCCGGAAAGGACAGGTCCTTTTTCGCCTCGATCCCCGGGACTATATGACAAAACTTCTGTCAGACCAGGCTAATCTCGAAATCGCACGGAAGAAAAAGGATGTAGACCAATCCCTGGTAATGGAAGCCCAAGCCCAACTGGACCGGATCAAATCAGATCTTAAAAGGATCTCCCGTCTCAAGAGGGGAGGGTATTCATCGATTCAGAATCTTGTTCACCTCAAGCTGGCGTTGGCGGGAGAAAAGGCGCACATTGAGAGTCTGGAGAACCAGATCAAGGCGGATCAGGGGATGATCGACAGAAGATCTGCACAGGTGGCGCAGGATCAGCTGAATTTGTCCTATACAACGATCACTTCCCCTGTGGACGGAAAAATGACGGTAAAGTCGGTCGTTACTGGCTTGTATGTAACGCCGGGTATCCCGCTCGGATATGTCGTCCCTTACAGGATATGGGTGATTGCGAACCTGAAGGAAAGCCGTTTGACATATGTCAGGCCCGGCGATCCGGTTGATATCCATGTGGACGCGTATCCCGGCAAACTCTTCCATGGGCATGTGGCAAGCATCCAGCAAACCACGGGTGCCGTCATGTCTCTCTTGCCGCCGGAAAACGCGACGGGCAATTACACCAAGGTCGTCCAGCGGGTTCCGGTTCGTATCGCCCTTGATCCGGGAACCGATCCGCACAATCTTCTTCGGCTCGGCCTGTCGGTTGTCCCCGTCATCAGGGTCAACCCCGGCAATGCGCCATTTCCCTTGACAGGGGGGGGAGACAGCGGGTCAAGGACGGGAGCGAGATAGATCCTATGGAAATGACGGTTTCGCACGATGAGGACAATCATCCGGGATACCCCCTGAAACTGCGGATTCCGCTGACATTGACGGCGATCGGGGCCACATTGATCGAAACGATCGATTCCACCGTCGTCAACGTTGGGCTTCCCAAGATGATGGGCGGTCTCGATGCCACAGTGGATGAAATCGCCTGGGTCATTACGGCTTATGCGATCGGAAACGTTCTCATGATACCGATGACCCGTTTTGTCAGCGACCGGATCGGACGGAAACACTATTTCACGGGATCCATTCTTCTTTTCACCATTTTTTCCTATTTTTGCGCCGCTTCGACCTCCCTCTTCATGGTTATCCTTTTTCGGCTCCTTCAGGGAATTACGGGAGCGGCTTTTTTCGCGACCAGCCAGACACTTTTGATCGAAGCCTTTCCCCGGAAACAAATTGGCCTGGCGAACGCCCTGTTCGCTGTGGGGATCAGTCTGGGTCCGGCCCTTGGACCTGTGGTCGGCGGGTATCTTGTCTATCACGAAACCTGGCCGTGGATGTTTTATATCAATGTGCCCATCGGTATTGTCCTGACGCTGATGTCGTGGAAGTTTGTCCCGGACTCGCCTTATGCGATTGAAAAGGAAAAAACGGATCTCCGGGGAATCGTTCTCCTGCTCACGGGCATTCCGGCTCTCCAGACATTCCTTGAGGATGGCCAAAGATTCGACTGGTTTTCATCACCCCTGATCAGGTCCTGTTTTGTGATCTGGGTTGTCGCCCTGCCCATGTTTATTGTTCGGGAGTTAATGGCCCGCCATCCGCTGATCGATCTCAGGGTTTTGAGAAACCGATCCCTGGCAGCGGGATCCCTCGGACTTTTTTTGTTGGGCACTGTCTACTTCGGAACACTCTTTACGGTGCCATTCATGGGGCAAAGTCTCCTTGGTTGGAACCCATTGAAGACGGGGATCATTTTGCTTCCTGGCATTCTGGGGTTTGCTTTTGTCTCGATGCTCGTGGGCGGTTCCATGGGAAAGGTCCCTCTCTTTCCTGTGCTGACAGGGGGGGTCGTGATGGTCGAGCTTTCCCTGTATCAGCTTTCCACCATTTCTCCTTCCGCCGGACCCGAAGCTTTTTTCTGGCCCTTGATGTTTCGCGGGATGGGGCTGGCTTGCCTTTTTCCGCCGATCATGACACTGGCCATGGCAACACTTCCCCGGCAGATGGTTTCCTCGGGGGCGGCGATCGTCAGCATGATGGGACAGCTGGGCGGGGCTTTCGGAATTGCCGTTTTGACGACCATGATGCAGCGCCTCGAACAGGTTCACCGGAACTATCTGTCTGCGAACCTTATCCCGTCACGCCTGATCCTGAATGACCAGGAGAATCAGCTGGCGGGATTTTTGTCGATGCGGGGAATGTCTTGGGATCAGGCGAAGAAGACAGCGATCGCCATGATCAATCAGCGTCTGGACGGGCAATCCATGTTGCTGACATTCTCCGACCTGTATGTGATCGTTGGCGGTGTGGCTCTGGTCCTCGGGCTTCTGGTGTTCCTGTTCGAGAAGACGCCATTGTCCCATCCGGCCCGCTTCCGGAAACAGCCGGTCTCAGGTGAAACGGGCCCGGTTGCGGAAACGACCCCATCCGGCCGGAAACCGGACTGGAAGCGACCGCTCGAAGTGATGGAAGACAGCTCCTGATTTAACCGCGACGATGGATGGAATGGGTTGATCGGCCAACTTCTTCGAGAAATCCCTGGCATTGTCTGCCAATTTAGCCGGTATGGCCGGACAGTGCCGGATTTTCCCTTGACAATTCAGCCGTATCCTGATAGAGTTTTAGCACTCTGTGTTATTGAGTGCTAACAGGAGGCAGTCGTGTCCGGTACTCTTGATGAAAGAAGCTGGTCGGTGTTGCATGCGACAGTCACCGGTTATATCCGTATGGCGGTGCCGGTCGGCTCCCGTGCGGTCAACCGTCTATTTGGCCTGTCCTATTCCCCGGCAACAATCAGAAATGTGATGGCGGACCTGGAGGAGGAGGGATACCTGACCCATCCTCATACCTCTGCAGGTCGGGTTCCGACGGCCAAAGGGTTTCGTTATTTTGTGGACAACTCGGCGTTTTCCAAGCAGACGGATTTTCCGGACTCGTCACCTCTCGCCTCCTTCCTGGATGTTGTTCTGGATGAAGCCTCTCCGCTCGACCTTCTGGAGGTTCTTTCGAGCATCATGAATCTCGTCGCGCGGATGACGAACTATACGGCGATCGTGATGGAACCCGGTACAAGAAGTGAAGAGCGCCTGCTGTCATTTGAGATTATTCCGGTGGGCGAAAAACATCTTCTGGCCATTCTTGTCACCGATACCGGAGCCGTATACAAGCGGACAGTCCTTTTGCCTGAAGGGTTTCGTTCCAAGGAGATCATGTACCTGGGAGATCTCCTGAACACCTCTTCCCGGAACAGCCCTTTGTCGGAAATACGGGAAAAACTGGTGGGAGAGATGGAATTTTTAGGGGAGGCCTATCGGGAAACATTCCAGCACCTTTTTTTTCACCACCGTACTCCGGAAATGAAACTTTTCCGCACGTCGAGATTCGCGGAAATGCCCGAGTTTTCAGACGCGTCCGTCCTGCATGCGATTATGGAAGTTTTTGAGGAAAAGGCCGCTCTTCTCGAGATTTTTGAAGACCTTGTCGCCCAAGGCGGTGTTTCTGTCCAGATCGGATCTGAGAATCCGATTCCCGGTCTCCAGCCATGTACGCTGGTTTCCATTCCGCTGGTCAACGGCGATGTCTGGCTGGGATCTGTCGGGTTGGTGGGACCTGTCCGGATGCAATATGATCAGGTCATTCCGATCATGCATTATCTTTCCGGCAGGTTGAACCTCTGGATTGAAAAAACTTTGCCACCGAATTCACATTCATTGATTTAGGGGAGTGTTCATGGAAGAAACGCGCGATCCCGAGACTGTCCGGGATGACGATGGCAGCGCAGAAAATGGAGAATTTCAGGAGGAGACCCCTGAACCTGTCTCCACTGCCGATCCGCACTCCGGGAGTTCCGGAGAAGAGGCCGACCAGTGGAAAGAAAAGTATATCCGGCTTCTCGCTGATTTCGACAACTACCGGAAAAGAATGGGAAGAGAACAGGAAGACTCCCGGAGGTTTGCCAACGAGTCTCTCCTCAAATCCTTTCTCCCCATCCTGGACAACCTTGAGCGGGCGTTGTTTCACTTTGAAAAGGTCGATTCTCCTTCCCCCGAAGTGAAAGCCCTGGTCGAGGGTGTAAAATTGACCGAGAAACAGTTTCTGGAACTTCTGGAAAAGAACCATGTGACCAGAATTCCGGCACGGGGAGAGGTGTTTGATCCCAATGTCCACGAAGCCATGGGTTTTTCCTCGTCAGTGGACCACAAGGAAGGAACGATCGTGGATGTTTACCAGCAGGGGTACATGCTTCAGGGCCGCCTCCTCCGTCCTTCACTGGTCACCGTCGCGCAAAAGAAAGAAGAAGAAACCGGATCCTGAAAATAGTCAAAAACAGGGTTTTTTAAATCTCCGGCAAAATCCACGATTTGTTGAACCGAAAGGATATATGAAATGGGAAAAGTGATAGGTATCGATCTGGGGACAACCAATTCATGCGTATCGATCATGGAAGGGGGGGAGCCGGTCGTCATTCCGAACCAGGAAGGTTCCCGGATTACACCGTCTGTAGTGGCCTTTACAGACAAGGGTGAGGTTCTGGTCGGGCAGGTGGCGAAACGGCAGGCGATCACAAACCCCGAAAACACCGTCTATTCGGTCAAGCGCCTGATCGGCAGAAAGTTTGATTCGGATGAGGTTGCCCACGCGATGAAACGGCTCCCCTACAAGGTCGTCAAGGCGGCCAACGGGGACGCCCATGTCGAGATCCGGGGAAAGGTGTACAGCCCGGCCGAGATTTCGGCCAAGATTCTTCTGAAGCTGAAACAGGCTGCGGAGGATTATCTCGGCGAGAAGGTCACAGAAGCGGTCATCACGGTCCCGGCCTATTTCAATGATGCCCAGCGGCAGGATACGAAAAACGCCGGCGCCATCGCGGGGCTGAACGTACTCCGGATCATCAACGAGCCGACGGCGGCATCACTCGCATACGGTCTGGACAGCAAGAAGGAAGAAAAAATAGCCGTCTACGATCTCGGCGGAGGAACGTTCGATATCTCCATTCTTGAAATCGGAGACGGAGTTTTCGAAGTCAAGTCCACGAACGGGGACACATACCTGGGCGGAGACGACTTTGACCTGAAAATCATTGATTTTCTGGTGGATGAGTTCAAGAAGGAAAACGGGATTGATCTCAAGAAGGACAAGATGGCTCTCCAGCGGCTCAAGGAAGCTGCCGAAAAAGCCAAGATCGAACTTTCCACGACACTGGAGACGGAGATCAATCTGCCCTATATCACGGCGGACCAGACCGGTCCCAAGCATCTGGTTCTCAAGCTGAGCCGTTCGAAGCTGGAACAGCTGGTGGGAGACCTGATCCAGCATTCTCTCGAACCCGTCCGCAAAGCGCTTGACGACGCCGGCATGGACACAAAGATGATCGATGAGGTGGTTCTGGTCGGTGGACAGACCCGGATGCCCAAAGTGCAGGAAGCGGTCAAGTCGTTTTTCGGAAAAGAGCCTCACAAGGGTGTCAATCCGGACGAGGTTGTCGCGATTGGAGCCGCCATTCAGGGAGCTGTCCTGAAGGGGGACGTAAAGGACGTACTTTTGCTGGATGTGACGCCGCTTTCCCTGGGGATCGAAACCCTGGGAGGGGTATTCACCAAACTGATCGAACGGAACACCACCATTCCCGCGAAAAAGAGCCAGGTTTTCACTACCGCTGCGGACAACCAGAGTTCTGTGACGGTCAAGGTGTTTCAGGGCGAGCGGGAGATGGCATCCGACAACAAGCTTCTCGGCCAGTTTGATCTCGAAGGCATTCCGCCAGCACCCCGTGGTGTCCCTCAGATCGAAGTGACCTTCGACATTGACTCGAATGGTATTGTCCATGTCGGAGCGAAGGACAAGGGGACGGGAAAGGAACAGACAATCCATATTACCGCCCAGGGAGGCCTTTCCAAGGAAGAAATTGACCGCCTCATCAAGGAAGCTGAGGCGCATTCGGCAGAAGACAAGGCCCGTAAAGAACGGATTGAACTGAGAAACAATCTGGAGTCGCTTGTCTACTCAACGGAAAAGTCCCTGAACGAAATCGGGGACAAGGTTTCCGACGTCGATCGGGGGACCATTCGTGAAGCGATCGAGGCGGCGAAAGGAAAACTGAATTCCGAGGACAAGGATGTCCTGCAGGCGGCATTCAAGGAGCTGGAGACCCAGTCGCACAAGCTGGCGGAGATTGTCTATAAGGCTTCCCAGGAGAATGCATCCGCGGGACAGAACCCATCCGGTGCGAATCCGGAAAGCGGCCGCCCGGATGAACCGACGGTCGTTGACGCCGAATATGAGGATGTCAATCAGAAAAAAAACTGATAGTCTATCAGTATAATCCAATGCACATGGAGGGGGTGGAAGCCGGATCCCCTCCATTGTTTTTTCGGACAGGAAGATTGGCCTGAACCTTTGGTTGCGATCAGGGCAGGATTCTGGGGAAACAAAAAAGTGACGACAATCGGGGTATCGAAGATATGAGGAACGTTACGATTGGCTTCTAAAGATTATTACGGCCTGTTGGGAGTTTCGAGGAACGCTTCTCCCGACGATATTAAAAAAGCCTACCGCAAGCTCGCCATGAAATATCACCCCGACAGGAATCCCGGGGACAAGGCGGCAGAAAGCCAGTTCAAGGCAATCAATGAGGCGTATGAGGTCCTGGGGGATCCCCAAAAGAAAGCCCTGTACGACTCCGGCGGGTTTACCGAAGGGTTTGAATCGTCCTCCTATGCCAATGCCGGTTCCCCGTTTGGAGACCTGTTTGCGGACGTGTTTTCCGAGTTTTTTGGCGGAGGACAGCGTGGAGGGCCCCATCCGCAGCAGGGGGAGCACATCCTCAGGCAGGTCGAGCTCAGTTTTGAGGAAGCGGCCCTGGGTCGGGAAATATCCATCAAGATTTCCCGTTGGGAGTCGTGTGCTCCCTGTTCGGGAACCGGTGCCAAAAATGGCAAGGCCGTCCGCGTTTGCTCAACATGTCGCGGAACCGGATACATCCGGATCCAGCAGGGATTTTTTGCGGTCCAGAGAGCCTGCTCCGCTTGTGGCGGAGAGGGAAGGGTTGTCACCGAGTCTTGCCCCGTCTGCTCTGGACGAGGAAGGACATCGGTTGAACGGACCATCACACGAACCATTCCGGCGGGTGTTTCCTCCGGTGTTCGGGTCCGGATCAATGGGGAAGGGCACGCTGGCGCTTTTGGTGGGCCCCCCGGGGACCTGTTTCTCGATATTACGGTCAAATCCCATCCGTTTTTCAGCCGGGAGGGGGATGATCTGGTGGTGGAAAAGAAAATTTCCTTTATCCAGGCCATATTCGGTGACGAAGTGGAAATTCCGACCTTGGGTTCCCCACTCAGTCTTAAGGTGGAGCCCGGAACACAACCCGGAACGATTCGGCGATTCAGGGGAAAAGGGCTTCCCAATCCCCAGACCCGTCACATGGGAGACCTGATCGTCCGGCTTGCGGTGGAAATTCCAACCAAACTGTCGCGGGAACAAAGGGAATTATTGGAAAAATTTGCCTCCGTCTCAGGGGAGACGGGTCCGCATTCGACCGGGAATTCCCATGACGGCGGAGGGATTTTCTCCAAGGTCAAATCCATTTTTGAGTAGCGGAAAATGCCGGGACCCAAAATCTTCTGGATCGAACCGGAGGATCGGAAAGAGCTTGCCCCCGATGGCGGGCATGGGCGGCTCTATCCGGGCCGGACGATGTCCCGGCATATTCTAGCGAGCCTTCGAGCCAGTGAAGGGGATTCGTTCAGATTCAGCGATCCCGGAACGGGCAAGACATACGCCGGAACCCTGATCTCCCGGGATCCTTGCATGCTGGAACTCAAATGCCTGGGGGACTTTCCTGGTACGGGCGGGGGACAGCCTCGCCTGGGAATCGCTTTTTCACCCCTGAAGGGGGATGCCCTGACCGCTGTCGTTTCGATGGCGGTCATGTCCGGGATCTCCCGTCTCCAGCCCATCATGTCAGAAAGATCCGTGGTCCGGTGGTCTGAAAAGGACGGATGGGCCGCCAAGGAAAACCGGTTCTCAGGGATTGTCCGGGAACAAAGCCAGCTTTCAGGTCGGACGGACCGGTTGGTTCTGGAGAAACCCCTCCCCCTGGAAACATTTCTGAAGAACCGGTCGAAGGACCTCTTCCTCTGGTTTGACGAGGACGCTGGAGATGCCTTGACTCTGCCGGAAATTCTGGACAAGTTCCGGGACCTTCCTTTTTCAGGACGGGAACAACGGACTGTCTGGGTGGTTGTGGGTCCGGAGGGCGGATGGTCCGGTAGAGACCGGACGATGCTCCCGGAGCCGGAAAGGGAGGGTCGGCTTTTTCGCGTCACTCTCGGGGAGAGGACTTTTTCGGCCGAAATGGCTTTGCAGGCTTCCGGGGCCTTTTTGGGAACCGTTCTCGGCCCCATGTTCAGTCTGGCTTCTGCCGGGAAAGCTCCATCCGCATGATGGCAAAAGAGGGGTAATATGCGAACGGTTCGTCTTCTGACCTTCTTTTTGGATCTGTCCATCTCCCATTTTTGTTTCCGCTTCTGGCATTACCTCTGGAAGACGTCCTTTCCGTCACCGGGAGGAAGTCTTCCGGTTATTTCCGGGGGATCGCCATTTTCCGAGTGCCTTTTTGTTTTTGTGTATTTCTGGATTCTTGTGACCCTCTGGGGCCAGACCCCCGGCATGGTGCTCCTCGGAATCCGGGTGATAGAGGACAGTCCGGGTTCCCGCCCGTCCGGCATTCTCCGGACATTTTCCCGGACATTTCTTCTTTTTGTGACCAACCTTCCACTGGGTCTCGGATCGCTTTTCTCCCTGCTTTCTCCATCCGGCAAAACACTCTATGACTGCATGTCCCAGACCCGGGTGATCTGGGACGAAAAACCGGATCTGACCGAACCCGCGAGGGAGTCGGTCATGGTTCATTTTTCCAAGACAAACACCTCTCCTTGAGGAGTTCTGAGATGCCGGAAAAAGATTTCTGGAACCAGCGGTATGTTGAAAAAAACACCGGGTGGGATCTGGGCCAACCGGCTCCCCCATTCGTCCGTCTCGTCGAGTCGGGGAGTTGGCGACCGCCCGGGAGAGTGTTGATTCCCGGCGCAGGGCGCAGCCATGAAGGCATTTTTCTGGCCACCAAAGGATTTGATGTGACATGCGTCGATTTTGCTCCCCAGGCGGTGCTGGAAGCCCGGGAAACGGCTGCCCGTGCCGGGGTGAAAATGGCCGTTCTGGAGGAAGATTTTTTCCGTCTGGATCCTGCCCGGGTGGGAACGTTTGACGTCCTGCTCGAGCACACCTGTTTTTGTGCGATCGATCCCGAACGCCGGAGAGAGTATGTCGAAAAGGCCTGGAAACTTCTTTCCCCGGGGGGGATGCTGATCGGTCTCTTCTACGCCCATGGAAGAGAGGGCGGACCTCCCTGGACAACCACCGAAGAAGAAGTGAGGTCGCTTTTCGAAAGGCGTTTCGATCTTCTGGATCTCGGGGTCACAGACTGGTCGGTGGAATCAAGAAAAGGGGAGGAGCTATTGGGGCGCCTCCGAAGGAAAACCGGCTGAAGTGTCTCTGGTTCTGGTGACAGGGGGGATTCGTTCGGGAAAGTCCCGGTTTGCCGAAGATTTCGCGCTTTCAAAAGGCGATCCTCCATGGGTTTACCTGCCGACGGCCTGGCCCAGTGATGCTGAAATGGTCCAAAGAATTGAAAGGCATCGGCAGGAAAGGGATACCCGGTTTTCTGTCCTTTCCCTTCCGGTAGCGCCGCAGTTTGGAGGCTTTCTGGACATTCTCCGCTCTGTTCCTAGTGATGCAACACTTCTGCTAGACGGGTTTGGTCTCCTTCTTGGACAATTGTTTGAGGGCAAAAACGTGCCGGATTTGCCCTCTCTGCTCGATAAAGCCCATCCCCTCGTGGACGCGCTGACCAAACGGACAGGCCTCACGGTGGTGGTGACCGAAGAAGCAGGGTCGGGGGGGGTACCCCTGACCCCGTCCGGCCGGATTTTTGCGGACATGCTGGGAGAAATGAACCAGAAACTGGCCTTGGGCGCCCGTTTTGTCTATCTGATCGTGGCGGGATACCCGTTGCCGATCAAAAAATGATGTTGCCAAATTGAAGGAGCGCGATCCCGTGTCCCACCCCGCCGTCCGTCTGACAGTCGAAAAATGGTTGAAACATCTTTCCGGCCGGGAATCCGCCGGTTCCCATGAGGACATCCTGATCCGCAAGATGAAAAACCATTGGGATCATTTGACCAAACCCTCCGGTTCCTTGGGCCAGCTTGAGTCGCTCGCCATCTGGTATGGACGCGTCCATGGAAGCGCGAGCCTTCCGGACCCCCGTACCGCCGTCTGTGTTTTTGCCGGAGATCATGGTGTGACCCGGGCAGGGGTATCTGCCTACCCGTCGTCGGTGACCCGGGAGATGGTTCGGAACTTTGCGGAAGGGGGCGCAGCAATCAGCGTCCTGACAAGACATCTCGGCATGGGTCTTGCCGTGGTCGATGTCGGTGTGGATGGGGATCTTTCCGGAATCCCCGGCGTCATTTCCCGAAAGGTCGCCAACGGAACACGTAACTTTCTTGAAGAGCCCGCCATGACCCCGGAAGAGGGGATAAAGGCGATGCAAGCGGGTCGGGAGATGGCCCATAGGCTCGTCAATGATGGATACAGGCTTCTGGTGACCGGCGAGATGGGTATCGGAAACACGACCGCCTCGTCGGCCCTGGCGGCCGCCCTCTTGCCCATGGCGGCGGAGGAAGTGACCGGTCGGGGAACGGGAGTCGATGACAAGGTCTTCAGAAACAAGGTCCGGGTCATCGAGGAAGTGCTTCTGAAATACCGTCCCCTACTATTGACACCGCTGGACTGGCTTTGGGCCGTCGGTGGGTTGGAGATCGCCGCTATTGCCGGGTTTATCATCGGCGCGGCCGAGAAAAAGACGCCGGTTGTTCTGGACGGACTGATTACCTCTTCCGCGGCTCTAGTCGCCTGTCGCCTGGAAAAAGGGCTGTCAGCTTACCTGTTGGCCGGACACCAAAGCCAGGAGCCGGGGCACCGTCACATACTGGACGATATTGGACTTGCCCCTATACTGAACCTGTCCCTGAGACTGGGGGAAGGGACCGGCGGGGCGTTGGCCGCCCAACTTGTCATTTCTGCAGTCCGGCTTTATCAGGAGATGGCGACTTTCGAGTCCGCCCAAGTCCCGGGTCCCCATTGAAAGGATGGCTGTCCTGTTTCTGGGGAACACTCTCTTTTCTGACACGATATCCCGTCCCCCGCATGTTTCTGGAGGGGGAAAATGGTCCGATGCTTTGCCCGACCATTTTCCCTGTTGCCGGAATTCTGGTTGGCCTGGGTCCGGCCGCCGCCTCTGTTCTGACATCCCATCTTCCGGACATGCTGGATGCCCTGATTGTTGTGTTGGTGTGGAGCATGGTTACCGGGGGAATCCACTGGGACGGATGGGCAGACAGCATCGAAACAGCCCTGTCGGGTGTCAGCCCCCACGACAAGGAGCGGATCCGGAAAGACCCTCACCTGGGAACATTTGGTGTCCTGGCCCTCGTGATCGGGGTTCTTTTCAAGGTGGTCGCCGTTTCCGCATACCGGTTCCAACCGGTCGATTATGTGACGGTCGCCCTCTGGTCACGCGGAATCCTGCCTCTTTTTCTGATCCTTCTTCGCCGGATTCTTCCGGAAATTCCCTTTTCGCAAGGTTTGGGAGGAGGGATGGCCTCTCATCTGGGGTTCGGGTCCGTTGCAACGGCTTCTCTTGTAACGGCGACCCTGATTTTCTGGACAAAGGGAACGGGCGGGGTTTTGGTCCTCTTCGCCGGTCTCGTGCTTCTTTTGATTCCCGCCCGCTGGATTTTGACCCGTCAGGATTCCCTTTCCGGCGATTTTATGGGGTTTTGTGTGGAGCTTCTCGAGATTTCCTCCCTGATCTTTCTGGGTGAAATGGCTCTTCGACGTTCGGAAGGCTCGATCCTGACTCTCTGACCAGGTACAAGCGGGGGAATTCCCGTCAGGGAAAGGACAAGGGAGCTCAGAGTGAAAGGACTGTCTGGGCTTCCAGAACCTCGTCGAGAAGGAAGGAAGTCATTCCGCAAATTTCGTCCACTCCTTCGGACAGGTCCTCCTCCTTCATGCCAAAAATGCCCATTGACGACGAACACGCGAAGATGCGCACATCCCCCTGGGCCTTGGCGGATGCGAGAAGCGTCGTCAAATCCAGAAGCTTCATCTCAGCCAGTTTTTTTCCGATTTTCTCGCTGTCCTGCCCGAAGATGTCCGGCAGGACGATCTCTTTGATACGCTTTCGATCCATCCGGTAGAGGGCTTCATCCCTTAGAAAGACCCTTACGGTCATTTCCGAGAGGGCCGCAGCCATGATGGTCGTGCACAAATTGATGAGAGCCGTGTGCGATCCCCGTGTCGCAATGATCGCCATTTTCAACCCGAATCTCCTTTCCGGATCCTTAACGTCACCTGGCCATCGATATCTTCGACCGTGAGGAGGTGGTGGTGAAACTTTTTGGTCCAGGAGGCGATTTCCTTCTGCTGGAAGCGGTTGCAGATCACTGTCAGGACTTTTCCGGCTTCCATGGATTTCAGGGTTGTCCGGATCACCCCCAGACTCTGGCAGTCCACCGGATTGAACAGTCCCGTCACCTCGAGGAGGCGGCCCTCTTCAAGATCACCAGACGATAACACTGTCGTGCTCCCTGACCAGTCGGGCGATCTCCCTTTCATCGATGACTTCAACACCGTCAATCACGTCGTCGACGTGAATCCCCCGTACCTCCATATGCTGGGAGACGACCCGGATTTTGGCTCCGTGTTCCAGCATGAAAGAGAGAACATTGCCGGGAGAGGTGTTCGCTTCCATGATTTCCTGTCCCAGGATTTTCAGGGAAACCTGCTGTTTCCTGACGGCATAGTTCACGGCGGAATCTCTCAGGAGAAGACTGATTTCGAGAGGAGTATCCGCAACGCCCAGGGCCGTGGCGAACAGATGGGGATCAACCGGTTCAAAGCTCAGGTAAATCGGCTTTTCGAAGACGACTAATACATTGCTGGCCATCGGATTTCCTTTCCCTTCAAGGGTTTCTTTGGGTCGAAAAATCTCCGGAAACTACCGGTAAGCCGGGATGGCGATCACCTGATCGGCCGACCGGACAAACTTCCATAAATCACCCAGGGTCCCGACAATCACGCCGTTCATCTGGTGGTGTTCGACGCCCCGCTCCTGGGCGCAGAGGATGCAGGTGACCCAGTCCAGCTTGCTTGTATGCAGGCCGGCCCGTAAAAGCTGGTCGATGAATTTTCCGACGTAGGCGTGTTTGTCGCCGATGACTTTCCGAAGGGAGGGAGGTTCGGAGTGCTCGACCTGTTCCCGGTTGGTCAGGGTCACCGCCTCTTCGAACGCCCAGATGTTGACTTCGATATCCCGTTCGAGAAGCTTTTCCGCCAAACGAAGAACGGTTGTCGGTGCTTCCCGCATATAGGATCCGGTTGAAATCACGATGGCAACTTTCCGGACCTTTTTTGTCAGAATGCCGTCCTCTGCTTCTTCCTGCAACATGGCGATCTCCTTATTCTCTAATACCAGTAAATGTTCCCGAAACCTTCCGAAATGGCATCGGCCAGCTCATCCATGGAGGAAAGCGCAATTCCCGGATGGAGCCGGTCGATCCCTCGGGCGCGACACGATACGTCGTCGGCCATGACACGGATGCCCGGTCCTGAAAGCTCAGACAGACGGATGGCCTCCCGGCTGTCCTTCCGGGCCGAAAGAACCCCGTTTTCTATCAGGAAAAAAAAGACGTCCGCCCCCTCTGTCCGGAGATTTTCGGAAAGGTCGGAAAGTGATGGGCCATTGCTGTATTCCGTCATGTCACGGCTGGCCACGATCAGATAGCGCGCCATTTTTTCCTCCTGTATTTTATGGTTTGTAACTTAATAACCTTAATTAAAGAGTAATCCGGCCGACTGACCTCGTCAAGCCGCGGATCTCAAAAGTGACAGGAGGATTTTGTCGACGCGCCGAGGGTTTCGGAAATCAAGGGGGTTCACGGGAAACAGACGGGTGGAATGCAGGGAAAAAGGCGGATTACGCTGGGAATAAGGGGAGCTTTGCCAGGAAAAGGCGATCAGGTCTTCAAGGGCCGGCGGAAAGCCGCCGGGGTAGCCATTCGCCTCCGGGTCTAGTGATCTTTTTCGGAGACGACCGGGGGAACATAGACCCTTTTCATTCCTTCTTCCGCATAACGGGAGCCTTTCGCAATCCCTCGGGGAAACATTTCGTCAAGGTGGACGAACTCGATAAACGGAACGGGATGGTGCATCGTGTCGAGGATTTCCGCCAGATGGGATCTTCTGGAGGTGCCCGGAATGGGGACGATGTCCGGACCTTGTCCCAAAAGCCATGCGAGCGCCAGTTGAAGGGGTGTGACGTTGTTTTTCCGGGCGATCTCTTCCAGTTTCTTGATATGTTGCAGATTCTGCCGATAGTTTTCTTCCTGGAAACGGGGGTTCTGTTTCCTGAAATCGTTTTCAGCCAAATGTTCGGGAGAGACTTTTCCGGTCAGGAGTCCCCGGCTGAAAGGGCTGTAGGCCACAAAACCGATCCCCAGTTCGCGAGTGGTTCCCAGAACTTCGACCTCGACGTCGCGAGTAAAGAGGGAGTATTCGCTCTGCAGGGCGGCCAAGGGGTAAGTCTTGTGGGCTGCCCTGATGGTGTCGGGAGAGGCTTCGCTCAGTCCCCAGGCGCGAATCTTGCCTTCGCGGATCAGTTCGGCCATGGCGCCCGCCGACTCTTCCACCGGTGTTTCAGGATCGACCCTGTGGAGGTAGTAAAGATCGATGGTTTCAATTCCCAGTCGTTTGAGACTTTCCTCACAGGATTTACGGATATGGGCTGGTTTTCCGTTCACCCCCCGGAACTGTCCCGTGGCGGGATCCCGGACAATGCCGCATTTGGTGGCGATAAAAAGCTCCTCCCGTCGGTGTTCCCTGATCGCTTCCCCGAGAAGCCGTTCGTTTTCTCCCATCCCGTAAATGTCGGCCGTATCCAGAAAGGTCATCCCTTTCTCGATCGCCATATGAATCGTCTTGAGCGATTCCTCCCGGTCGTTGTGACCATAGAACTCCGACATCCCCATCAACCCCAGGCCAATGGAGGAAACAGACAGACCACTCCTTCCGAGACGGCGTTTTTGCATCGGCAGCGCTCCTTCAAATTCCGTTGGGGACCCAAACGTGTCCTGCCATCCTAGCAACAACTCCGGGTCAAGGCAACGATCGGTCCTTTTAGAGCATGGCAACAGGAAGATTGTTTGCTATAATGCCCTGAAAATCATTGGTCATCGCCCACTTTATGGACAGGTGACCGGTTTCGGCCACCCACCGTCACAATAAAGGCTCAATGTGAAATATCTGAACGACCCTCCTCATCCGGATCGGGCGCGATTCTACCTTTTTCGGCACGGGCATCTCGAAAACTCCGAACTTCACGTGATCAACGGGTCGACGGACGTATCCCTCTCCGGACGGGGATTTGCCCAGATGAAAGCCTGGAAGGACAGGTTCCGTTCGTCTTCTCTGGATGGGCTTTTGTCGAGCACGCTCAGAAGAACCCTCGATGGTGTGAAAGTTCTTTCGGAAGGGCGTGACACTCCGCTCAGATCGTTGTCAGGATTTTGCGAACGGTCATTCGGAGACTGGGAGGGAATGACCCGGAGCGACATTTCCCGGACGGATCCACCGGGTTACAGGAAGTGGCTGGAGATCGATCCGTCATTCGCCCCGCCGGGTGGAGAAAGCCTGACAACATTTCGCCACCGGGTATTGGAGACTCTTTCCGCCATCCTGGAGAACGGGGGTTTCGGAAAGAATTTCCTGATGGTCGGCCACAGCGGGGTGAACCGAATCCTTGTCCTCGAAGCGCTCGGGCTCTCGCTGACGCATTATTTCCGCATTTCACAGGACTATGCCTGTCTCAATATTATCGACTTCTTTCGTTCGGGCCCTCCCGTTCTCCATCTCCTGAATGCTCCACCGACATGGTCTGAAGAGGGAAGTGATGGCTGACCGGTACGGATTGGTCGTTGCCGGCCTCCATTCGGGTTCCGGCAAGACCCTTGCTACCCTGGCCCTACTCGGGGGCCTTCAGTCCCGCGGGAGATCCGTCCGTCCTTTCAAGTGCGGTCCGGATTTCATTGATCCCCGATTTCATGAATGGATTTCCGGCAGAACAAGCGTGAACCTCGACCCTTATTTTTTGACCGGCGAAGGTCTCGAAAATCTGTTTGACCGCATGACCAGGGGATTTTCGGGTGGAGTTGCCGAGGGAGTGATGGGCTTCTACGATGGTCTGGAGCGGGGAACATCCACCTACGATGTCGCCAGAACCCTTAACCTTCCTGTCGTCCTGACCGTGTATGCGAAGGGGATGGCAGAAACTCTGGCCTCCATCGTCCGTGGCGTACGCGACTTTCGACCCGACAGTAACATCCGGGGAATCATTGCTGTCCAGACAGGCAGCTCCCGACATGTGTCGATCCTTGCCAAGGCTCTGGAAGAGGAAGGCTTGCCACCTCTTCTGGGAGCGCTTCCCCGACATGAGACTTTCCGTCTCCCCGAACGGCATCTGGGTCTGGTGGATGTGCGGGAGATCGAGGGAGAGGACGGGGTTTCCGGCTTGCCAGAGGAGCTTTTGCGTGCGGTATCCGACTGGAGATGGGAGAATATCCTGGATTTCTTCAATCCTGCCCCTTCCGGAATGATTCCTCCGGACGAAACGGTTTCCCTGCCGGGAACGCAATCGCATGCGAAATCCGGACATGCTTACCGGCTGGGTGTTGCCTGGGACAAGTCCTTTCGCTTTTATTATCCGGAAAACTGGGCCGAACTGGAAAAAAGGGGTGTCGGGATCGTCCCCTTTTCCCCCATGGAGGACCGGGAGCTTCCTTCTGGACTGGATGGAATTTACCTGGGCGGGGGGTATCCGGAACAGTTTGCGGAAGAACTCGCCGAAAACCGTTCTATTCTCGAATCCATCCGACGTTTTCATCAGGATGGCCACTTTATTTACGCCGAATGCGGGGGGATGCTGTATTTGACACAAGGCCTGTCGACGCGTCCGGATCTTGATTGGGCCGGCATTCTTCCTTGCCGCTTCCGGATGAACGGAAACCTCAGGCGCCTGGGCTATGTTTCCGCTACCCCTGTCCCGGGAGAAGCCTGGCCATCCGATCCGTCTCCCGTCCGGGGACATTTCTTTCACTACAGTGAACTGGTTTTTGATACGGAAAAAGACCGTTTGCCGCCCGCGTTTTTGGTGGACGGACACCCGGAAGGTTTCCAGTCAAAAAAAACCCTGGCCTCCTATCTGCATCTCTACTTTTCCTCTAACCCCGGATTTGTTGACGCATTTGTCCGACAACTGTCCAACAAATAAAGGGATCCCGACCGACCGTGACGTATGCTCGAAAATTCCACCGTTTCGCAAGACGAACATTCATTCAAACAAGGAGAGGCTGATGACACCCAGTGTCCTGATTCTGTCGGAATTGCCCCATTCCCACCTGGAGGGGCTCAAGGTTCAGCTGGAAAAGAGAGGGGGATTCCGGCATGTGGCTGTTTTCGCCTTCCAGGAGGGACGGGAGGCGTTCACGCGAAAACTGGAGAGTCTGCTCGCGGTTTCACCAAGATGCCTCGCGGTTGTGACGTTCGAGGAAGATCCAGCCAATCTTCTTGAACGCTTCGACCAGTGGTACCGGAACGCGACGCTTCCCGAAGCGGATGTCCGGCACGTTTTCGGCCTTCTGGAGATGCCCGGATTCATCCGTTCCCTGTCAACCGTCCTTCGGTCCCAGTTCGTTCCCGCAGAGCCTCCTCTGGACCCCCCCATTCCCCAGCCCGACCGGATTGAGGAAGAAAGCTTTCGTATCATCGATGAGGTGATATCGGGGTATGGGTTTGAAGAGGAGTGGCATCAGGTGGTCCGGCGGGCCGTCCACGCCGCAGCGGATTATGAAATCGCGGACCTGATGGACCATCACGTGGGGGCGATCGATGCGGCTGTCAAGGCGATCCGGTCGGGCTCGACCATCGTCGCCGACGTCCAGATGGTCGAAAGCGGCATTTCGAAACCCCTGACAACTCAGTTCGGGAACGTTATCCGGTGCCATGTGGGCGACCCTGATGTCGCCGAGAAAGCCCGGAAGGAAGGCGTAACGCGCTCGACTGTCGCCATGAGAAAGGCCATCCCCGCTCTTCAGGGGGGAATAGCGGTTGTCGGGAATGCCCCGACGGCGCTTTTTGAAATTCTCCGGCTCGCCCGGGAAGAGAATGTGCGGCCCGCCCTGGTTGTCGGAGTTCCCGTCGGATTTGTCGGGGCGGCCGAATCCAAGGAACTCCTTTCCCGGCAGACAGATATACCCTGGATTGCCACCCATGGTCCCAAGGGGGGATCGACGGTGGCAGTGGCGATCATGAATGCCCTTCTTCGCATCGCTGATTCCAGGAAATCGCGGTCCTGAAAAGAAGTCTTTGGGAAGGGGTGACTCCCCGCCGGGGGGAGGGGGGCCACAACAAGCTTTCGGAATGGATGCGCCCCGACTTTTCCGATAGCACCGGAGAAGACAACCGGAAAGCAAAAAATCTGATCTCTCCGTCCCCTTTCCGATCGTGCCCAAACCTTATGTCCACACGCGCCCATTTTTGACATGAGCGTATGTGCACATATTGACTCCAGCATGAGCGAAACATATGAGTGAAAACGCTCATATGGTAAAAATCCCGGCATCCATTTCTTTAATTAAATATTATTGATGAAATACTAATGAAATATTTTGTGCAGGCATCCGAATTGCTTTTAGAAGGTGCCTCTTTTCAATGATGAAGAGGGGCATCCAATGCACACGAGACATGGAGGAAATTTATTTATGGCAAAACACGTTATCACGATGCTTCCCGGAGAAGGAACCGGGCCAGAAATTTGTGAAGCTGTCCGGAGGGTGATCGACCACAGCGGCGTGGATATCACCTGGGAGTACGAGGAAATTGGACTGGACTGTCTGAAAGAGCACGGAA
>DAHWKF010000084.1 GCA_027343785.1 Leptospirillum sp.
GTCCGTCGAAATTTTCAAGGAGAAGGGCCTTGGTATAATCCGGGCTCGTCTTGATCATATAAACCATTTCGGGTATGCCCAGTAAAGCGACAAACACCATCACGCCGGTCAGGATTCTGGTCAGGAACAGGAGAGGTTCGATCGGAAGAGTGGGGTTGGTCAGGTAAAAATGTCCTAGATTCATGGACAGCAAGACTGCCCCCAAAAGGAATGCCGATCCGAGAAAGGCCATCAGGGAAAGGACATTGGCCACTGAAAAGGTCCAGTCGGGGGCCAGGGCCAGAAAAGTGCTTCCCAGCGAAAAAAGATACAGTGTTGATGTGCCTATCAGAATGGGTCTGGAAAGGGCTTTTTGCTTTTCCCAGTCACCAAAATAGACGGGTATGTTGTAGAAGATCAGCCCGATGATTCCGATACCCAGAAAGGTGATGGCGATTTGTCCGGGTGATGAAAACCCCAGAGACCTGAGGTGTGTGAATGTTGCGGGACCCATAAAGAAAAACGCCAACCCTGCAAAGATCAGGAACAATGCTCCGTGAAGCCGGTAGAAGGTCCGGTTGATCCGGGGAAACTTGTAAACAAAAGTTGTCAGATAAAGCCCGCCGGCACATGTCTGAAGAAGCAGGAGTCCAAAGACATTGGGATTGAAAATCATCGGGGATTCTCCGGAGTAAAGGTGATCGAAACGCCAATAGATTCGGCAAATATATCCTTGACCGGAGTCGGAACCTTCTGAAGGGTGATGGATATGGACCGGATTCCCGGGTATCGGTCCGAAATTTTTTCAGCAATCAGCCGCGCAAGCCTTTCGAGCAGCATGGGGGATTGGGCCGCAGATACGGACAAGATATCACGGATAACCGATTCATAATCAATTGTATCCTGTATCCGGTCCGTGAAGGTTGGTTCACGATCTGGAGGGCACTCAAAGTCAATGTCAACCGAACAGGATAAGGTTTGATGGTGAGACCTTTCCTCGGCAAAAACGCCCACGATCCCGGTAAAACGCAAATCCCTGATCGAAATTCTTCGTGCGGTTACCTGCATCATCGGGTTGCGGGCGAATCGATCAGAAGGTTGACCGGAGGCCCGCCGACAGGAACTTCCCCGGACGTCATGCCGACGTATTCACCGCTGGATACGAGGGATGAACCTGATTCCAGGGACAGTTTTGCCACCAGACGGACATTTCCCTTGAGATCGATTCCGGAAAGACGGATGTTTTTTTGGGAAATGCGAAAATGGACCGGAAAAACGGGGTGATAGTATTCAGTAACCGCAACCGGCAAATAATCCGGAGAGGTTGTGCCTTTCATGTAAACGATGACGGTCATGGTACCATGCATCATCCATAACGGCACATGGGGTCCAATCCGGACGTTTCCTTCAATGGTATGGCTCGATGGAGGGGTTGATATTTTCTGGGAGCAACCGGTTCCGGTCACGGAAACAGAAAAGAGGAAAACGGCACCCAATAAAATCTGGGATTTCATTCGCGAGAACACTGTACGGAACCCCCCCTGTGGTCGGATTTCAGCTTGTGTGCGGGAATTGTAATACAGTCAACGGGTGAACACAATTCGGAATCCTTCTTTTCTTTTATTGTCCGTGTTGTGGAATGGAAAAAGGCCGGGACCACAACGCCTCCCTGAACATCTTGAGACTCGGGCTGGAGTCTCGGGGTTAGCCCCCGGAAGATCCGGCGTTTACGCCGGGGAGCAGTCATGGAAAATGATAATGGCAAGAGCATGATAAATTCTCCGGAAACAGTACGTATCCTTCTGGCATAATGAATGCCGTATGATTGGAGGATGGATGACAGGAAAAAACTTTCAGGATCGACAGTTGTCCGGTGTAATGGACAATGGGTGAATGCTGTTCGTTACATTCGGGACGGCTGATAAAAAAAAGATGAGGCGACGACTTCCGCGATGATAGGCTTTGCAAAAGCTGTCCAGATATTCGAGTCTGGTATTGGTGCAAACGGTTGATCCTTGCATTCCGAAAGCGCACAAGGTTAAGATGTAAGACCTTAGCATGGCAAAGATGTCCCATGATCAGGGGATTTGTGTTGTCAGGGCCAAGCTAGGAGGAACGATGCTTCTCTAGGAGCTGAAAAGCCGCTGGCAGGCTCTGAATAACCATATGACCCACCTGGGGGAATGATGATCCCGGCGTGGATCGGCACCCGGTTATATCGGGGAAGGGGAAAAAACCCCGCGACGTATGTTCAGACAAGATGACAATTGTAGCGTTCAGGTAAAACAGCAGTGAGGAGGTTGCTTGCATGGCTTTGAAAATCGAAGATAATTGCATTTCCTGCGGAGCCTGTCTTCCGGAATGTCCCAACGATGCAATCAGTGAAGGGGATCCGCTCTATATTATCGACCCCGAACTATGCACGGAATGTGTTGGGTTTCATGAGGACCCGCAGTGCGCCGCGGTTTGTCCCATAGATGAGTGTTGCATTCTGGATCCGGAATACAAGGAAACCCAGGAAGAGTTGCTTGCGAAGAAGGCCCGGATACATCCTGAGGGCTGACGGGAGCAGGAAACGAAAACAGGCGGGGGAATATCTGATGAGAAAAAGGAAATTTGTTCTCGTTGAGCCAAAGTCTACGCATCTTCACGTCTACAGTAGATATACCATTCCACGGTTGGGAGTTATCCTTCTGGGAACAATGCTGCGGGACAGGGGATGGGATGTCAAGGTTTACATCGAAGATGTTTCCCCCGTCGATATGGATGAAGTTTTGTCCGCTGATATTGTCGGAGTCTCCTCCCTGACATCCACGGCCCCCCAGTCATACAAGTTGGGTGAGCTTGTCCGCAGCCACGGAATTCCTGTTGTCATGGGAGGGACGCACGTTACGTTCTGTCCGGACGAGGCCCTTGAGTATGCGGACTACGTGGTGCGCGGCGAAGGGGAAGAGGCTCTCTTTGAGCTGATTGATGCCATGGATGGAAAAGGGCCTTTTGAAAACATCCTGGGATTGTCCTACTGGAAATCCGGAAAGAAGGTCCATAATCCGGACCGTCCGCTGAAGGAAGACCTCGACTCCAATCCGATCCCGGATTACAGTCTCGTCGAGGGCTGGCACAGCAACGCGATCATTTCGATTGCCACCTCCAGAGGCTGTCCGTTCACGTGTACGTTCTGTTCCGTTCCCGGAATGTACGGGCATGGATTCCGGATGCATTCCATCGAACGGGTGATTGAAGAGATCCGGGTTAACAAGCCCCAATATATTTTCTTCGCGGACGATCTGTTTACGGCAAACAGGAAACGGACAAAAGACCTCCTCCGGCGAATGATCGAAGAAGGCCTGACGCCCCAATGGGGAGCCCAGGTGAGAATCGAAACCGCTTTTGATCCCGAACTCCTGGCCTTGATGAAAGAAAGCAATTGTTTCAATGTTTTTGTCGGATTCGAATCAATCAATCCAAAAACGCTTGACCTGTTTAACAAGCGTCAGACTTACGAAAAGATCGTTGCCAGCATCAAGAAGTTCAAGGAGGTTGGCATCCGGATCCATGGGATGTTTGTTGTCGGATCAGATGCGGACGACAAGGAAACGATCTACGAAACAAGCCGGTTTGCGAGGGAGTATGGTCTGGAGACAATCCAGCTCATGATTCTGACGCCTCTGCCAGGGTCTCCCGATTATGACCAGTTCTATGCGACAGGGAACCGGGAGTTGCTGAGCAAGGACTGGAGCCTCTATGACGGACATCATGCGGTCTACCGTCCCAAGAACATGACAGCCTATGAGCTGAATGTTGCAGCCATTGATGCGATGGAAGAGTTTTATTCATGGAAAACCATTCTTCAGTCGGTTTTGAGGAAGGATATTATTTCAACAATCATACAGACCTCTTCCAAAAACCTTCTGAAAGAATGGAAGAAACAGAACAAAGATTACATCCAGGGTCTCAGGGACCAGGTTTTCGACAAGGCCAAGGAAGTGGCTGTCCATGGGGATGTCAACCTGTCCTATCGGATCGGGGTACCGAGATTTATCCTTGACGCCGAAATTGGAAAGTCCCTTACAAGTTTCATGACAGAGCTCGGAATCTCTGTTGTTCCCTTTGGCGGTTCTTCCCGGGACTCCGGTGGAACGTTGGCTTCCGGGCTGGATTGGCTGAGAGGGAAGGTTGATTGTATTGTTATGCCCGTAATGGAGAAATCGGGACACGGGCAAGAAGAGATCTATGATAAAATTCAGCGTCTCTGGAAGTCCCTGCCCCGTCAGAAGGAGGATCTTCCTGCAATGGTAAAACTTTTCCTGGACAGGCAGGATGGATCCCTTTATTCATCAATGGCCCAGATAGCGGCTATTTTTACAAAAGATCTGGACAAGGTTCACAAAGCGTATCGTTCGATCATGCCCTCTCTTTCCGGAAATGAAGTATTGACCCACGTTCCCGTGGAATCCAAGCCGGTCATCTTGAGGGTCTAGTATCGAACAGGGAGGAACACAAGGAAAAAATGGAAAAGTCAACGCGTATTGCATCCCCCAGTGAAGTCAGCGAAAAGAAATGGTTCCTGATAGATGCGGCGGGGAAAACTGTCGGAAAAGTCAGTGTTGAGGCTGCCCGAATTCTCAGGGGAAAAGGCAAGGTCTGTTTTACGTCTCATCAGGATCTGGGAGATTATGTCGTCGTCATCAATGCAGGGAAAGTTGTCCTGACCGGAAACAAGATGGCTGACAAGATGTACTACAGGCACAGTGGTTATCCGGGGGGATTCAAGGAAGAACGGGCAAAGGATGTGATGGAAAGAAAACCCGAAAATATCCTGACACATTCCGTCAAAGGAATGTTACCCAAAAACAAGCTGGCTAAACTTTATATGACCCGGCTTCGTGTTTATGCCGGCTCGGAACATCACCATGTAGCCCAGTCCCCAACTGAAGTCGAGATTGGAGGACGGCATGGAGCGTGAATCATTGGAAGAAAATCGTTCAAATGCGACCGGAAAAAGGAAGACAGCCATTGCGAGGGTGAGGGTCCAGTCCGGCTCAGGTCAGATTCGGATCAATGACAGGACCCTTGAAGAATACTTTCCCCGGACGATATGGTCCAATCAGGTTAAGGCACCACTTGAAATAACGAACATGCTTTCCAGAATCGATGTGTTTGCAAGGGTGACCGGGGGTGGTTTGACGGGTCAGGCGGAAGCCATTCGGCACGGAATTTCGAGGGCTTTGCTGGAAATCAATCCCGAACTTCGTGAATCGCTGAAAAAAGAAGGATTTTTGACAAGGGATCCGAGGATCAAGGAACGAAAGAAATACGGGCAAAAAGGCGCCAGAAAGCGATTCCAGTTCTCCAAACGGTAAGGCTTTTTTCCGTTTTGGTTCCGAAGGGAGGTGGAATGCCTCCCTTTTTTTTTGTAACCCTTGTTTTTGCAGGAGTTCTGGGGCGTGGATCGGCTAAAAGTGGGAATTGCAGGGGCTTCCGGGTATGGAGGAGGAGAGTTGTTGCGCCTGCTCCTGCTTCATAAGCAAGTTGAAGTTGTTCATCTCGCCGCAGACAGTCGGGCAGGCGAGAAGGTCACTGACGTCTTTCCGAATCTGCCTGTTGAGAATCTGCTCGAAAGACATCCCGATGGTGAACCCTGGAAGGGGATCCATATCCTTTTTACGGCTTTGCCTGCGGGAGAAAGTTCGAAAATCGCACGGCTATATGCGGACACGGATCTGAAGGTCATTGATCTGGGTCCGGATTTCAGGTTCCGAACCGCCCGAAAATTTGAAGACATTTACAAAATAAAACACCCTTTTCCGGAAGCTCTTGCCAGGACAACGTATGCCCTGGTTGAATGGAACCGGAAAGCGCTTTCCAAGGCCAGCATTCTTTCCTGTCCCGGGTGTTATCCAACAGGTGCCTTGATGGGCATTCTTCCTTTTGTAAACGAAGGAATGGTTGCGGGAGGGAAAATTTTTGTAGACGGAAAATCGGGTGTTTCCGGTGCTGGCCGTGGGTTGACTCTGGAGACGCATTATCCGGAAATAGCAGAAGGGATGAAGCCCTACAAGCCATTCTCCCATCGTCACGGGCCTGAAATGGAAGAAGCGCTGGAGACGATATCAGATCGCCATCTGGATATACTTTTTGTTCCCCACCTGATTCCTGTGAACAGAGGCCTTTTATCCACAATATATATGGATCTTGATCGACCCATCACCCAGGAACAGGCCTGGGAAGTCTTGCGGAAGGCCTATAAAAATGAAAAAGGCATTCTGCTGACGGAACAGCCACCCCATTCTGCAATGGTCAAGGGAACGAACCGGACGGCAATTTCCGTTCGGACTTTCAAAAATTCGGTGGTTGTCATGACTGCAATTGATAATTTGCTCAAGGGAGCGGCGGGACAGGCTGTCCAGGCCATGAATGTCGCTTTCGGATTTGACGAGATGGAAGGACTTCCCCTATTTGGCGGGTTCCCCTGACCCGGTCAGGGATAAATGGCCTGAGGAGATCAATTGGCGCGAAAAAGTCAGGGAGGGATCACTTACCCGAAGGGATTTCTGGCAGGAGGGATTTTTTCCGGAATCAAAAGTAATGGAAAGCCGGATCTCGCCCTTATTGTGTCAGAAGTTGAAGCGGTGGCTGCGGGGCTGTTTACGGTCAATCGAATCAAGGCGGCTCCGGTCGTACTTTCCCAGAGAAGAATCAGGTCAGGTAGTGCCCGGGCCATTATTGTCAACAGTGGTAATGCGAATGCCTGCACCGGAGAGGGAGGGATGCAGGATGCGCTGCGGATTACGGAAAAAGTTTCACAGTTTTTGACCTGCAATTCCAGAAAAGTTCTGTGCGCGTCAACCGGAGTGATCGGCCGCCCTCTGCCGGTTCATTCTATCCTTGAGTCGATTCCGGACCTTGTGTCCCAGGTTTCCCCGTTCAAGAACCTGGAGTGCGCAAAAGCCATTATGACAACGGATACCTATCCCAAGGAAACCAATGTCGAAATCCGGTGCGGGGATATTCCAGTCCGGATCGGTGGTATCGCCAAAGGTGTCGGGATGGTTCACCCGCAGATGGCAACGATGCTCGCATTTCTGACGACAGATGCGGATATTTCTCGGGAGGCCTTGAAGTCAGCTCTCCAAACGGCGGCCGACAGGAATTTCCACACCTTGTCCGTGGATGGGGAAACCAGCACAAATGACAGTGTCATGATCCTGGCCAATGGTCGCGCCGGAAATCAAAAAATCCAGAAAGGGAGTCCGGCTTATGTAGAGTTCCTGCAGGCGCTGGACGGTGTATGCCAAAAACTGAGAGATCTTCTGCTCCATGATGGGGAAGGCGCCTCCAAGTTTATTCATATTACAGTGCAGGGGGCGCGTTCGAGGACGGATGCAAAGAAGGTCGCATCTTCCATTGCGAGAAGCGTTCTGGTCAAGACGGCATTCTTTGGAGAAGATGTCAACTGGGGAAGGATTATGATGGCGATCGGAAACGCCGGTGTGGTTGTTCGGGAAGACAAGATAGATATTTGTGTGGGAGATGTCTCTCTTGTTCACCATGGCGTAGGTATGGGTGAGGCCCAGGAAGAAAAAGCACTGGAGGTGATGAAAGGTAAGGAAATCCACCTTTCAGTGTCGTTGGGATTAGGTCCGATGACCGCCGAGTATTGGACAACGGACCTGACGTATGAGTATGTGCGTATCAATGCCGGATATAAAGGAAGAACATAACTCCATTGATTTCAGACAAGTAATATCTGATGATAAAGAGATTTCAGTTTCTGGATGCGACTCAATCCCGTCAGTCCGGACAGACTCTTTCCACAAGGAAAGAAGGGGTCGCCCTTTCAAATCCTCCTCCAGAGCGCAGAGGAGTCGCGGGAGGATGAATGGGTGTGCTGTTTTGGACGTGGTCAGAACCCCCCAAAAGGAGAGTTCCATGATTGAAGTGACTTTGAAGGAAATGTTGGAAGCCGGTGTCCATTTCGGTCACCAGACAAAACGCTGGAACCCGAAAATGAAGAGGTTCATTTATGGTGAGCGAAACGGGATCTATATTCTGGACCTCCAGCAGACAGTCAAGCGGTTCAGGGTTGCGCGTGAATATGCCAAAAGCGTTGTGCGAAACCGTGGCAGTATCCTGTTTGTCGGCACCAAACGTCAGGCCCAGCCGATTATACAGCAGGAAACACAGCGGTGTGGGATGTATTATGTGACCGAAAGATGGCTTGGGGGGATGCTGACAAATCTTCAGACCGTCAGAAAATCCGTCGAGCGGCTCCAGAAGATTGAAGAAATGATGGATAACGGCCAGATTTCGAGATTGCCCAAAAAAGAAATTGCAAAGCTCGAGAAAGAACACGGGAAACTGGTCAGTATTCTGGACGGGATCCGGGGTATGACCCATCTTCCCGCGGCAATTTTTGTCGTGGACCCGAAAAAGGAACACATTGCGGTTCATGAAGCCAACCGGCTTGGAATTCCTGTCATAGCCATGGTTGATACCAATTGTGACCCTGACTCCATACAGTTTCCCATTCCCTCCAACGATGATGCGATACGGTCGATTCGTCTGATCACTGCCGGTATTGCAGATGCCGTGCTGGACGGAGCCCTTGAGAACCAGGTCCAGAAGGGGAAGGAACCGCACGCCACTTCCGAAGGAAAAAAGGAAAGTCTCGAGGATAATCAGCAATCCGAGGAGTGAGCCTAAAAAGGCGGTCGTTTCCTGTTAGGTGATCCATCTCATCTGTCCTGATTGAACTCGCAAGAAGGAGACAAGGTTTGGAAATTAGTGCCCAATTGGTGAAAGAGCTTCGGGAAAAAACCCAGGCTGGTTTTATGGAGTGCAGAAAAGCATTGATGGAGGCGGGCGGGGATATCGGAAAAGCCTTTGAGGTCCTTAAACAGAAAGGATCACTCCAGGCCCAAAAGAAATCGGATCGTCAGACATCCGAAGGGATCATTTCATCCTATATTCATGCGGGGAGCAAAATCGGGGTCTTGGTCGAAGTCAACTGCGAGACGGATTTTGTGGCCAGGACGGAAGATTTTCGTGATCTGGTCAAAAATCTCGCGATGCATATTGCCGCATCGTCGCCTCATTATGTTGAACGCAAGGATATTCCCGAAGACATTCTGGAGAGCGCCCGGAAAAAATTTGATGAAGAAGTCCAGGACAAGCCAGAGAAAGTCAGGGGACAGATTGTCCAGGGAAAGATGGAAAAATTTGTCCAGGAACGGTGCCTCATGGAGCAGCCCTATGTCAAGGACCCTGGAATCCTCGTCAGGGAACTCGTGTCGGCCGCAATCGCCAAGTTGGGTGAGAATATCACGGTTAACCGATTTTGCCGATTCCAGATTGGTGAAGGGGGAGACTGATGGGGCCCTACAAAAGGGTTCTTCTGAAGCTGTCAGGGGAGGCTTTGATGGGGGATCAATCCTTCGGGATTGATCCCCTTGTTCTTGAACGGATTTCCGGAGATATCCAGGCGGTGGTCAATAGCGGAACCGAACTGGGGATCGTCATCGGAGGCGGCAATTTTTTTCGCGGCCTTTCCGGAATCGAGCAAGGAATTGAAAGAGCGTCTGCCGATTATATGGGTATGCTTGCGACAGTCCTGAACAGTCTGGCGTTGCAATCTTTCCTGGAAAGAAAAGGGATCCCGACCAGGGTTCTTTCGGCAATAGAAATGCGGGCACTGGCGGAACCCTACATCAGACGCCGCGCCATTCTCCATCTTGAAAAAGGTCGTGTCATTATTTTTGCCGGTGGAACAGGGAATCCTTTTTTTACGACAGATACCGCCGCCGCTTTGAGGGCCAGCGAGATCGGTGCTGAAATCGTACTCAAGGCGACAAAGGTGGATGGAATCTATTCGGCAGATCCCAAAAAAAGCCCGGATGCCCAGAAGTTTATCAGGCTAACGTATGCGGAAGTTCTTGAAAAGAACTTGCGGGTCATGGACCAGACAGCCATCGCCCTTTGCAGGGAAAACAACCTTCCGATTGTCGTCTTCGACCTGATGGGGGAAGGAAATATCATGAGTGTCATACGCGGAGAGAGTCTGGGGACGCTCGTTCATTACTGATATCTACTGCGCTTGATTGCTGGAGGTAAGGTATGGATTCAGACCTGAAAGAATTGCAGAAAAAGCTGGACGGGGCAGTCGATTTTTTCAAAAAAGAGATCCAGACGCTTCGAACAGGACGCCCTTCACTTTCTCTTTTGGAAAACATCAAGGTTTCCTATTATGGGAATCCGTCTTCCGTCGATAAAGTCGCTTCCCTCAATATCATGGATAACCGGATCATCGTCATTTCACCTTGGGATCAGAAAGTGATCCCGGAGATCGAAAAGGCTATCATGGCAGCCAATATCGGTTTGACGCCTCAGAACGACGGGAAGGTTATTCGGATCACGGTTCCTCCAATGACGGAAGAGCGGAGAAAACAGATGGTCAAGCTTCTGAAGAAGATGGCAGAGGATGCCAAGATTGCTGTACGCAATATCCGTCGGGACGGAAACGATGATCTGAAAAAGAGGAAATCAGACGGCTTGATTCAGGAGGATCGGCTGAAAAAACTTCAGGATGAACTTCAAAAAATGACCGACCAGACCGTCCACAAGATCGATGAGCAGACCCAGAAAAAAGAACAGGAGATCATGACCACCTGAGTTACGGTCGATTCCGATGGAAAGTGATTCCTCCATTGTCGAGATTCCGAGAGGTTCCGGTAGAGACCTTTCCAGAAGCCGTCTGATTGTCGACCTCGATGCCCTATCTTACAACCTTGAACTGATTCGGACCCGGCTTGACGGATCTGCGGACATCCTTCCTGTCGTCAAGGCGGACGCCTATGGACACGGGATGGTTCCGGTTTCCAGACATCTTCTTGGTCAATCCGTTCCGGCCCTCGCAGTGATGGGTCTGGAGGAAGGGATCCAGCTGCGACAGGAAGATATTCAAACGGATATTCTCGTCCTCGGCGGGATCCTTCCATCGGAAATGGAGGAATGTCTGGATCACCGCCTGATTCCCGTTATCCATAACCGGGACCTTCTGGATGCCGTCATGCGACTGCCCCCGGTTCAGCCTATCCGGATCCACCTGAAATGCGATATCGGGATGGGGAGGCTCGGTTTTCTGCCGGAAGATCTTCCTTGGGTCTGTGACAAAATCGGGCAAAAGTCCCATATCCATGTGGAAGGTGTCATGACACACTTTCCGGTGGGGGAAGATCCCGACGAGACGGATCAGCATGTAGCCCGGTTTGAAAGCATGATAGACGCCTTGTGGCAAAGTGGAATCATTGGATGCGACCGCGTCGTGGTCCACATGGCGAACAGTGCGGCGTTTCTGTCCGGGAGATATTTAGCCAGCCCAACGGCCTTCGCCTGGAAACGGGTCGCCCGATACTGGGTCCGGCCCGGGCTAATCCTATACGGAATTCCGGTGGACCCGGACTCTCCGGGTTTGACGCTCAAGCCCGTCATGGAGGTTCAGGCGAGGCTGATTTCATTGAAAACGTTGCCGGCAGGAAGCCGGATCTCTTATGGCGGCACCCGGGTGTTAACCAGAAAATCGCTTGTCGGTGTCCTAGGGATGGGCTACGCGGACGGTTTGCCGAGAGAACTGTCCAATTGGGGATGGGCCACTCGGGACGGGCAGAGATTTCCATTTTTGGGAAGAATCTGTATGGATATGGTCATGGTAGACCTGACAGATGCTGCTTTCCCCCCGGGGCTTGGTGACTGGATGACCCTTTTGGGAGATGGAACAGACCAGAGCATGACAGCCTGGGACATTGCCCGGCACATCCGTTCAATCCCCTATGAAATTGTCTGCAGGTTGGGTAACCGATCTCCCCGCTTGTACCGAAGGAAATCCCGGACATCAGGAAACGCATGCTGACCCGCTTTTTTTCATGGGTGGGGAGGTGGACATTCGGACTCCTGACGGTCTCCGGATCCATTTTCCTGACGGCAGTCACGGCTTTTGTCGGTCTGGTCCGACCGGCCTTCCTCTGGTGGAACTTGCTGGTTCAGCTTGTCCGCGTGGGGGCCGACTCGACTCCCGTTGTTCTGGTTACAGCTTTTTTTACCGGCATGGTTCTGGCCTTGCAGGCTTGGATCGGGTTTCAGAAATTCAATGCTGAAGGAATGGTAGGAGCCGTTGTTTCCCTTTCCCTGACCCGGGAACTGGGGCCGGTTATCACGGGCCTGATGGTGACCGGCCGTTCCGGATCTTCTATGGCCGCCGAACTGGGTACAATGCGTGTGACGGAACAAATTGACGCGCTTGAATCACTGGCGGTAAGCCCTCTGGTATATCTGGTCACCCCCCGCTTTTATGCCGGATTGATTGCTCTGCCATTGTTAACGGTCCTGGCCGATTTTGTCGGGATTGTGGGAGGTTACTTTGTCGCCGTTGACATGCTGGGATTGCCTTCCAATGTTTATTTGAAGGGAATATCACATTACGTGGACCTGCATGACTTCTTTTCAGGTCTCATCAAGTCCTGTGTTTTTGGGGCAATCCTGGCCATTTTCTCCTGTTATATGGGATATCATGCACGCGGAGGCGCAGCGGGGGTCGGTCAAAGCGTGACCAAAGCCGTTGTCAGCTCATCCATGGCTATTCTTGTTCTTGACTATTTCCTGACAGCATGGCTTTTTTGAGCGAAATGGACAAAAAAGGCCGTCCGGTGACTTCTCCGATAAAAGTTGATGACCTATGGAAATCTTTCGGTTCCCAGTCAGTCCTGAAAGGACTGAGTTTTGAAGTCAATTCCGGAGAAACATTTGTGGTGATCGGGGGGTCCGGTCAGGGAAAATCCGTCCTACTGAAGAACATCATGCGTCTGATGAAAGCCGACCGGGGGGAGGTCTATATTCAGGGTACGCCCATCATGGATCTGGCGCAAAATGAGCTGTACAGTCTTCGGAGAAAGATGGGAATGGTATTTCAGGAAGCAGCCCTTTTTGACTCCATGAGCATATTGGACAATGTGGCGTTTGCCCTACGCATGCATACGAAACTTTCCGAAAAGGAGCTCCTTTTGCACGCCCGGGAAAAACTGGAGATGGTCGGTCTGAGGGGAGTCGACCAGAAATTTCCGTCGGAAATTTCCGGAGGAATGAAGAAAAGGGTCGGAATCGCCAGGGCGATTGCTCTGGCTCCTGAAATTCTT
This sequence comes from Leptospirillum sp., assembly GCA_027343785.1. Taxonomy (GTDB): domain Bacteria; phylum Nitrospirota; class Leptospirillia; order Leptospirillales; family Leptospirillaceae; genus Leptospirillum_A. The sequence goes on from DAHWKF010000084.1 coordinate 13,167, forward strand.
TTGTATGACGAACCGACGACAGGACTGGATCCGGTTCTTTCTTCGGCGATTGACGAACTGATTCTGAAAATGCAGACAGATCTTTCTGTGACCAGTATTGTGATCACCCATGATATGAAAAGTGCATTAAAGATTGCCGACAGGGTTCTGTTCTTGTTTCAGGGCGGGATCCGGTTCCTCGGAACACCACAGGATCTGTTGCAATCTGATGATCCTGTGGTGTCGCAGTTTGTGAAAGGGGAAACCCAAGGTCCCATCGGAACTCTCTGACAGGCCATTGACGCGCCATAAATTATTCCGGTCACCGTTTTCGAACATCTAATCAATATATTCTGGAGCATTGATGAACTGGACGACCGAGGCAAAGCTGGGATTTTTCATCATTGTGGCATTTCTGGTAGCAGTCGGTCTGACGTTGCGGTTTGGACATTTCCATTTTGCTCCAAAGGGGAGTTACAGGATATATGCGGATTTCAATTCGGTGGATGGCCTGGAAAAAGGGACAGCTGTCCGGATTGCAGGCGTCCGTGTCGGGGAGGTCACAGATATCTCCCTTCTTCCCTCCGGAAAGGCGCATGTGGAAATGACCATTTTCAAGGGTCTTGCGTTGCCAGAGGACATTCATCCGATTATTTTTTCGAACGGCTTTCTGGGAAAGCTTTATGTTGAACTTGTTCCAGGAAAGTCAGGAAAACCTATTTTCAAGAAAAAAAGCTTTTTCCCGGAAGAGCGTGGTCGCCGGGAGGAGATTTTTTCTAAAAGTCTTTTCGTTGGATGGTTCGGACCTTCGGAGGCCTGGGCCGCATCCCCATTGCAGCAACAGGCTGGCCCACCCCCTCCCCCGGCTTCTTCGACCTCCGCTTCTCCGGCGTCCCCTCCTTCGGACCCGGGGTATGTCGCGCCCGGTTCGACCCTTGCCTCTCCCGGAGAGACGGTTAGTGTCAACAAGCTGGTCCGGAAACTCAACAAGATCTCGGACGACATCAAGGCGATTACGGGAGCTCTCCGGAAAGCGATGGGCAACAAGAAGGGGACGGAGGATCTCAGGAAAACCCTGGACAATCTGAAGGCATTGACGGATAACCTGAAGGATTTTACAAAGAATCTGAAGGACAAGTCGCCGGCAATTTTGAAAAAAGTTGATTCTATCGCGACAAAAATCGATCAGGGTGTGGGTACAGTCGGGCAGCTGGTGAACAACAAAGATCTGTATAACAAGGTCAATTCGGCGGCAGACCATCTCGACAGTATCTTGGCTAAGATCGACAGCGGACAGGGGACAATCGGGCAACTGGTCAACAATCCGGATCTGTACAACAACCTGAACGCGACGTTGAAAAAATTTTCCGACCTGAGCCACAAGTCTGACCAGATGGTTCTTGATGTTTCCATGAAGGGGTATTATTTCCCCCGGGATGCTGCGGCGGACGGATTTTTTACGTTGGACATTTACCCCCGGTCAGACAAATTTTACCGGATCCAGGTCGTATCGTCCCAATTGGGAAATTATACCCAGTCTGTCCCCTATACTCAGGTCAACGGAAATTATGTTGCCGGCCCATCGCAGATCACCCAAAGTAACCAGGCGATCAAGTTCAGTGTTGAATTTGGCCAGAAATTCGATAACTTTGATGTTCGCGCCGGGATGATTGAAAACAGTTTTGGGGTCGGGACGGATGTTTTTCTGACGGACAACCTCACATTCACGTTTGTCCTTTATAACGTCGGATCATACAATCCGATCGCCCCCAACCCGTTTACCAGGATTTATCTGAATTACACCATCCTGAACCATATTTGGTTGACCGCTGGTTGGTATAATGCGTTCAATCAGGCGCTGTCCTCTCCCCTCGTGGGTGGAGGGATCGTCTTTACCGACAATACCCTGAAAACCCTGATCGCCGGACACCTTCCGTGAGGAAGTCGAGGGAATCGGACCGCACCTGTAAGCCATGAATGGCCATCCGTGCGCTCTTGTTCCTTGACCCGGCAAGGGGGATGTTCTAGAGTAGTAAGACAGAACAATCCCGATTTTCCACCTAGATCTAGATCTGAAGCCATTGTGATGGATATGGAGGCACATTCATGCCGGATGGTTTGACTCCAGACGAGCAGCAGACCGTTGAACTCTCCGGAGCTGTTGGGTATTACGAAGCCAAGAAGGTTTCCCCAGGCTCCCCGAAAGAGGAAAAGAAGAAATGGTCTTTGCGGGGAACGCGCTTATTGGCCATCCTTTCCTCTCTCAGGCTTGCCATTTCCCTGTTTCTGATTCTGGCGTTTCTGACGATTTTTGGAACGTTCATCGACCAGGGGAGGGAAGCGGGTTTTTATGTCGGTCATTATGGTGAGAAATGGGGAAAATGGATCGTCCGTTTGAAAGTGGACGATATTTACCATAGCTGGTATTACGTTTCCCTGCTGTCACTTCTCTGCATCAATGCCCTTTCCTGTGTATACAACCGTTTTCCGATCACATTCAAGTCCATGTTCCGGGAGAGAGTGAACGTCAGCAAGGAGTTTCTGAAAAAACAGCGGGAATATCGTGAGTTGACACTCTCAAAGGACCAGTATTCGGAAGCTGAAGTACAAGAGCATGTTAAAAGCGTATTGGCCAAGAAGAGGTACAAAACACAGACGGTCAACGATGGTCAGGAAACAATTGTTTTCGGGCAGAAAGGGGTTTTGGGACGGATCGGTTCTCATACTGCCCATCTTTCGGTCATCGTTATTCTGGGAGGGGGGCTTTTGGGAAGCCTCCTGGGGTTTCGCCTTTTCGGAACATTTTATGTCCATTCGACAACCTTTGTGCCGCAGGGGGATTTCAGCCTTCGCGTGAACAAATTCTGGATTGACCGCTATCCCAACGGGATGGTCAAGTCCTATTTCAGCGATCTGGATGTCCTGAAACAGGGGAAGGTTGTCCAGCATAAGGTCATCAGCGTCAATCACCCACTGGAGTACGATGGCCTTCGATTCTATCAGGCGAGTTTTGGCAACGCATTTGACCGTCTGGACAGTGCCAAGGTCCTGATCGTCAACAGGGTCAAAAAACAGTTTCTGGGGCAGGTCATGCTTCCCTGGAACACACTCCAGCCCGTATCAAAAACAGACCTCTCCCTGAAAGTGATCCGGTATGTTTCGGATTTCGCGTTTGATCCGAAGACAAATTCCGTCTATAGCAAATCTGAAAAAGAATCGAATCCGGCGATTCAGCTGGCGGTTTTTCAAAACGGAAAAGAAATCGGCAGGCCTTGGTTTTTCTACAACTTTCCCCAAATCCAGGTCATGAAGTCTCTTCCATATTTTATTGTGTTTGCTGGCTACAAAGCCCCATTGTACACAGGTCTGGAGGTGGCCAAAGATCCGGGAGTGAAGATTGTATGGGCAGGCTCTTTTCTGCTGGTGGGTGGCCTGTTCCTTTCGTCCTATGTTTATCACAGGAAAATATGGGCCAGAATCCGGGAAAACTCCGGAAATATTCAAGTCATTCTGGGGGGGTTCGGTCATAAGGACAAACTGGGATTTGAAAAAGAGTTCCAGGAGGTGGTTCGGGAAATCACATCACCAAGAAAACAGGATTTCCTGGGCGCTAAAGGCTCGGCGACTGCTGTGGCAGCGGGCTAGTTGATTGTTTGTGACGCATTGATATTATGTCCGTCATTTTTGGATAATTTGACCATATCCGATCATTTTGGTATCCGGGATTTGATTCCAGCGGAATCCCACAGTGTTGCGAAACCATTTTTTCTGCCTGATTGAAAGGGGTAAAAATGTCGCTCATCAATTCGATTGGATCTTCCTTTCTTTTGTACAATACAGTTGTCGCGCTCTACCTGGTGGCCGGCATCCTCTATTTTCTCTTCCTGATCTCCCACAAGAAGGAAATGGGACAAATGGCTTCAACTGTGACCTTTTCCGGGTGGGTTGTGAACACGGCAGCCCTTGTCGGGAGGGGCATAGCGGATCATCATGCTCCCTGGTCCAATCTTTATGAAACCCTGTTTCTTTTTTCCTGGGCATCGATTCTCGGATACATGATCATGGAGATGAAGTATAAGGTCCGTGTGGCCGGTGCTTTTGTCCTGACATTGGTTCTCTTTGCCGTCGGTGCAGCAAAAATGCTGCCGTATCGTTATCAGATGGTCGAACCGCTCAATCCGGCACTCAATTCATATTGGCTCAAGATTCATGTGTTCACGATGTTCATGTCATATGCCGCTTTTGGAATTTCAGCCTCTCTTGCCGTCATCTATCTTCTGAAAAAGAGGTCGGAAGCCCAGGGAAAAACCGGCTGGATTCTCAAGGAATTTCCTAATACGGACGCGCTTGATGACATGACATACAAGGCCGTCATGGTCGGATTTCCTCTGCTCACCCTGGGCGTCATCTTTGGAGCGATGTGGGCTTATGAAGCCTGGGGAGGCTACTGGTCCTGGGATCCGAAGGAAACCTGGTCCCTGATTACCTGGTTTGTTTATGCGGCTTATCTTCATGCCCGCATGACAAGAGGATTGCGTGGTTCTCCGAGTGCGTGGTTTTCAATTGGCGGATTTGTATCTGTTGTGTTCTTGTATTGGGGTGTGAGCTTTATCATTCCAGGCTTGCACGCTTACGCTGCATAGGGGAAACTGATGTCAGGCATGCGCAAATTTTGGCCCTACCTCGCAGGGGGGGCCGTTTTCCTGGGAATTGTGGTTTATATTGTAATGACCTACCGTTTTGCTCCGGTCAAGGTCGGAATGGTAGCGCCCGATTTTTCCCTGAAAACCGTGGACGGTTCTCCCCTTCGTCTTTCCGACTACAAAGGCAAGGTTGTCATGCTGAATTTCTGGGCGACCTGGTGCAAGCCCTGCAAGCAGGAAATGCCTTCGATGGAAATGATGTACGAAGGAATGAAACAGAAGGTTGGAGATAAATTCGTCCTGATTGCTGTCAATGAAAACAACATGTTTTACTCGAATCAGGTTGCTCCATTCCTGAAATCCCACAATATCCACTTTCTGATCCCCCTGGATCCGCTGAGTAAACTGGATCATTTGTACAAGATCACAGGCGTTCCGGAAACCTTCATCCTGGATCAAAACGGAGTGGTTGCCCAGCATGTTATCGGGCCCCGTAACTGGATTGTCAAACAGAATCTTGCGATTGTCCTGTCTCTTCTGGACAAGGGTCCTATGACTCCCAAGGATTATCTGGCCCTGAAAACCAAGGAAGCGAACGCCGGTTACTGAATTGATGAAGAACACCACCACGGGTTCATGGGCCCTTTTGTTTTTGTCTTTTTTTTTCCTGCTGTCCTTGTGGCTGGAAATTCCGGAGGCAGTGTCTTCAGAAGCGACAGATTTCCGGCTGCATGACCTTGGGGGGCGGGTTGTTCATCTGGAAGCTTACAAGGGAAGATGGGTCCTTCTAAACTTCTGGGCGACCTGGTGCAAGCCCTGCCTCAGAGAGATACCCTCCCTGGAAAATTTCCGGAAAAAAGCTCCCCCCAACCTGGTCGTTCTGGGTATTTCCGAAAGTCTGGACGGGAAGGAAAAGCTTTTGCGGTTCGTGCGGAAACAGGGGATGACATACCCTGTCCTTGTGGATGGATTGGGCCGTGTGGCCGACGCCTACAGGGTCCATGGTTTGCCGGATTCTGTACTGATCGATCCGGCCGGAAGAATCAGCTGGACAATCGAGGGAGCCGTCGACTGGATGGATCGAAAATTCCAGAAAAAATATCTGTCTGGTCCCCTGAAAGGGCAATTTTGAAAATCATGAACCCCATTCTGATGGACCCGGACTGAGATGGATCACTCTTCGGTCACAATTCCGCTTTCATTCCTCGCAGGTCTCGTATCGTTCGTGTCACCTTGCGTCCTGCCGATCGTGCCTTCCTATATCTCTTTTGTCACAGGATTGTCGTTTGACGACCTGACAGGAAAAAACACGGCATTTTCGCGTCAGGAAGTGACCCAGACGACATTATGGCATTCACTGATTTTCGTTGCCGGATTTTCGACCCTCTTTATCGGATTCGGTGCTTCCGCATCCTATGTCGGGCAATTTCTTCTGACATACCAAGAGGTCATCCGGAAAATTGGTGGAATACTGATAGTCTTCTTTGGTCTTTTTATCGCCGGATGGCTTCGGATTCCTTTTCTGAACCAGGAATTCAGATTGCCTGTCGGACAGAGAAAATCGACGGTCGTCGGCACTTTTCTGATTGGGGTCGGGTTTGCTGCCGGATGGACCCCCTGTGTCGGTCCAATCCTTGGCAGTATATTGTTTTTTGCCGGCACTCAGGGAAAGGTGTTCAGGGGTATCGAACTTCTGACGGCCTATTCAATGGGACTGGCCGTCCCGTTTCTCCTTTCCGCGCTGATGTTCAACTCCTTTCTCGGCAGTTTTCGCCAGATCTCCCGATGGATCCCTCTCATTACAAAATCGTCCGGGGTATTTCTGATCGTGATGGGTGTCCTGATCTTTACCAATGCATTCTCCATCCTTTCAGCATTTTTGACGCAACACCATATTGGATGGACATCTACCTTGTAGTTGTCTGACAGCGCTGGATCCTCCGGAAAGGTCGGAATGTC
>DAHWKF010000087.1 GCA_027343785.1 Leptospirillum sp.
TGCATGTCGAACCCTACCCCGTTATCCCGAACCCCATAGACGATTTCGTCCGACCCTGCCACTCCTTCCACCCGAACAACCGGTTTTTCGTTTTTTTCCGAAAATTTCACCGCGTTGGACAAAAGGTTTGTCCAGACCTGCGCCAACAACGCGCGGTCTCCCCAAGCCGGAGGCAAACAGCCGATGTCGATGGTCACAGGAGAAGCGCCTTGCCGGTCGGACAAGAAGCCCTGACAAATCTCCCTGACGAGACCTTCCATATCGACCAGGGTCCAGGCAAACGCCTTTTTTCCCATCCGGGAAAATGCCAGCAGATCATCGATCAGCGCCGACATCTTCAGGGTATTGCTCCGGATGACCCCGATGACCCTTTCGGCCTCGGCGTCAAGCTTTCCCGAATAATCCTCCTGGAGGATCCGGGAAAACCCGTCGATGGATCGGAGCGGGGCCCGGAGATCGTGTGAAACCGAATAGGAAAAACCTTCCAGCTCCGCGTTGCTGACCTCCAGCTGGGCGTTTCTTTCGGACAGAACCCGGTTCAGTTCCAGAATTTTCTCCTCGTCCAGCTGCTTGTCCGTCAGATCAAGCAACACCGCCCGTGACGCGACGAACTGTCCACCTTCTCCACGGATCATGCTGGCGTTCAGCAAAACGGGAAGAAGGGTTCCGTTCTTGCGGACAAGACGGATTCTTTGATTCCGGACAGGCTCTCCCCGGAATTTTTTTTGAAAGGCCTTCCGGTAATCCTCCTGACTGTCCGGCGCGATGAGATCAAAGATGGACTTCCGGCCCTCGATTTCCTCCCGGGAATATCCCAGCCACTCCAGTTCCGTGGAGTTGATTCGAAGAATATTTCCCCGGGCATCGACCGAATGATAACCGCAGGGGGCCTGGTCATATAAATCCCGGATCTCATCGGCGACCTGCCTGGCCCTTGTCTCCGCCTTCAGCCTCCGGTCGATCTCGCGGGACAGAAAAACCGCCGACAATCCAATCATGAGCAAACTCGTGGCGAATCCCGATCCGGCAAATACCAGCATTTTCCTCCGCTTCTCCAGAAACACCATGGAGCGGCGTCGCAGCGTGCCGTATTCGGAGGACTTGATCGCGTCTTTCTCCTGGCGAATGCGATCCATGACGGCTTTTCCGTGGTCCATGATGGTTATGACGGCTGTATTCCTTGCCAGCGGAGAAGCGGAACGGCCAAGGGCGACGCCATTTTCCAACAAGGCCAGGCGACGGGAGACCAGTCGTTCCATCTCCCGGACCCGACGCTCCTGGGAAGGGTTGTCGGCAACCAGGGCGGAAAGCTCTCCCAGCTCTCCCCTGACTTTTTTCACAGCCTCCAGGTAAGGGGTGAGAAAAGACCGGGAGCCGGTAATCATATACCCCCTCTCCCCTGTTTCGGCATCCTGCAGCTCGGAAAACAGTCGGTCGATCGACGCGAGCACAATCCAGGAATGTTCGACCTTTTCCGACTCATGGACGAAGGAATCGACGAAGCGGACAGCCACTATCCCCATCCAGATCATGATCCCCAGGGATAAAAGGATCACCGACAACGCCAGTCGCCGGGGGGAGGCGAGCAAAAAATTCAATGGACGGGCTCCATCGTGAAGTTCGCCGGACCCATCAAAAAGATCCCGGAAAAGTATCCCGCGACAATGGGAGAAACACCCGCAATAGAACAATCCGACTGGAGGAAGATCAAGCCAAACGTCTCCGTTCTCGCGTCAGGTTGAAGTCCCGGCCATATTCCCTTCCCGTTTTCGGGGAAAATGCGGGCGCACCCCGTTTTCTGTCCTGAATCGTCTTTTTTTGTAAGGTTACCCGAATATTCGATCGAGTCAACAACTTTTTTACGAAGGACTTTCCTGAAACATCTTCCTCCACGTCGAGTCCATCCGGAAATATCGATCACTTTCCGATTCTCCCCTGGAGCAAATTTCGGGTCCGCCGGAAGGGAATCTCAAGGCTTCCCATGTCCCGAGGCAAAATTAAAATTAAATTCATATCTATCAATTTTTTATTTTAAAATTTTATCATTAATTTTATTTATAAAAATAATGCTTGACTTACATCATAATGGTGCTACTATTGCACCATGAAAAGATTCACACTGCGGTTGGACGACAACATTTACTGGCGGGTCAGGGTGCTGTCACGAAAGCACAAACGCTCCCTGAACAATGAGATCTGCTTTCTGCTGCAGGAAGCCTTGCAGTCGACCGAGACTGTTGTCGTCGAACAACTTCAACGGAAGGAGAGAAAAATGCACAATGACTGAATCTGATCGATTTAAATATCATTTTTGATGAATAATTTTATTAATCCATTTTTTTAAGCCATTTTACAAAATACAGGCCCTGACCGGAAGGTTTCATACCCGGGATCGGATTTTCGGACAAAAAACAACGGGCGACAAGGAGAACGGACGATGATCACCAAAAAAACCCTACTTCAGATTTCACGATCGGTTGAGGAATATTACGAGATGCTGGCCCATCTCCAGCAGAACAACGATCAGATGTCGGAACTTCAACGGCGGGGGGTCGAGATCACAACCCAGAGGCTGGAAGTGGTCAAGGGGCTGGAAGATACCCATTCGCTGCTGGCCGAAATCAAGACCCGCCAGCAGGCCATGGTGACAAAAGAGCGGGAACTCGCCGCACTCGAACAATCCATCATGGACAGGGTCCGGATGATTTCTGACGATACGAAGGCCATTCTGGCGAAATTGTCGGAAGGTCTGGAAGAATAGGAGAAAATGTCATGCGGAATTTCATGTCGGACAACTTCGATCCGGAAAAGCTTCTTCCTCCCCTGCCTGTCGAGGAATCTTCCTTTACTTCCGAGGCCAAGGCCAGGGAAATCGGGGAAAAGGACGGCAAGGAGCGCATCCCGGAAATCACCGCTTACTCCCCTTCCCAGTTCGAACTCGGTCTTCTCTCTTACGGGGAAACACGGGTCAACAGGATTGTGGAAAGCGCCCAGGAATCCAGGGCCAAGATCAACAAATCGCTCCAGCCGATCATCTCAAGGCTGTCCAACATCAATACCCGCTGGCGGAACGTTCGGGATCGGGTTGATGCAAGGAAGAAAGACCTGGACAGGGATTTTATCGTTCCGCTCAACCGGATTTTCCATTGGGCGATTATCATCTTTCTGGGACTGGGTGAGTTTCCCCTGAACGCCATCGTCTTCCGGATGTTCGGGGAACCGGAGCTGATGACCTATATCATGAGTTCGACACTTGCCGTCACCATTCCCCTCCTTGCCATGTACAGCGGCATCCAGTTGCGCCACGGCGTTCCCCGCCTGGCGGGCAACATTATGGTCGGAGCCCTCATGCCGGTCTCCATCGGGGGTGCACTGGGCGCCGTCACCTATGTCCGTTCCGTTTACCTGGAAACAGGGGGACACATCCAGAACGCCGTAGGGTCGGACCCCAAAGCGCTGGGGTATTCGATCTTTGCCCTGAACCTTCTGGTGTTCTCGGCCGCTCTGGTCACATCCTACATGTCCCATGATCCGGACGAGAAGCTGGACCACCTGCGCCGTTCCATCATTACGCTCGAACGAAAACGCAAACCGCTTCTGGTCATGTATTCGGAAACATCCAGCCGTCTGAATGCCGTCCTCCGGGTCGCCTCCGCCCGTATCGAAGCGGAAAGGGCCCGGACGCTTTCCCTGATCTACCTCTACCGGCAGGCCAATTCCAACGCCAGAAGTCCCAACCCCGTCCCCCTGGTTTTCAACCGTCCGCCCGAATTTCCCCAGGCAAAACTCTGGGATCCGGTCACCGAGAATCCTGACGATATCTGAAACACTGAAGGAGACAGTTCCATGAGAACGTTCAGACTGACCCTGTGGCCGATCCTGTTTCTGGTTTTGACCCTCGCCGCCTGCACACACCAGGACAAGGGGGCGAAAGCCTCCGCCGCTCCAGGGGGAAGCACGGCGAAAAATGCCGGAAACGGGGGCGTTCATCGACACAAAACCGTTCTGATCCTCCTGGACAAGACCGCCAGCGTAAAGGATCAAAACACCGTTTTTTCGGAAGCGATCAACAGAATCATCGATTCGCTCAACCCGGGAGACCATTTCCGGATGGCTCTCATTACGGGTGAATCCGACGCCGATTTCGACTTTGTGGCGTCTCTCGATGTGCAGAAGAATCCACCTTACAACCCGCTGGAAACAAACGAAGCCGTCTATAAGGACACCATCGCCCGGCAGGCCGAACAACGCAAAACACTGGTCGCGGGATTGAGGTCAAAGGTTCAGGAGGCACTCAAGGCCAAACCGACGGCGCAGACGACCGACCTTTTCGGCGCCATCTATGCCTCGAGCCTGTACTTCAACCGTGTTCGGGATCAAAAGATTCTCGTCATCCTGTCCGACATGATCGAAGAGGATCCGAACTGGCGGTTCAACCATCTCCATTGGAACGAACATATCCGCAAGGTCATTCTCGCGCATGAGAAAAAACTCGGGTTGATCCCCGACATGAGCGGAATCTGTCTGTACGTCGTGGGCGCCAAGGCGCCATCGCTTGAAATGCTGCAGAATATCCGGTTTTTCTGGACCCGCTATTTTCAGGAAGCCCATGCCGGATTTTCGCCTGACCGCTACGCCCACACGATGCTTTACTGGCCTCCTCCCTCAGACTGTACCGGAAAAACTTCCGGAAGGAACACCTGACGATGAACCGGATTTTTGAACTTTTTTTTCGATTGTTCAGATCCCGGCCGAAAAAAAAAAATGGTGTGCTGCCGCCGGTTCCCCCTTCCAATAATGGTAATGGCCAGCATGCCATCGACGACGCAGTCCTGAAAACCATCGCCGACCTGGGCGGTCCCAAAAGGGCCTCCCTTGGCCGTAACGGAAAGTCGTCACGCATTTTTGACAGAAAATGATCAAGAAACGGATGGAATGAAAAAACAGAGGACACTTCCGGCCCCGGTGCCCGGAAGTTTTGACCAATGACAACCGGGATGCCCTATCCCCAAGGAGAAACCGATGGGTTCCGACGTTCGTTACCGGGTGCTCGATCCGTATAATGATGATATCAGCTATACATTTGACGAAAAAGACGAAGCCAAACGCTATATTGAAAAGTCCTACCCGGCCCTCCGCCGTTCGATGGCCTATGTGTTCAGGATGGAGGAGGTTCCGACGGACCGGCTGATCACCCGGAAGACCCTCCTGAACATGATGAAGGTCCTGAAAACCGACGGATATTTCATCGAACCGGTCAACAAGGGGAACCTCGAAGAAAGTCTGGCAGATGAGGATGTGGCCGCTTTCAGGGAGTTTTTCAGCAGCCGGTTTCGTTTTTTTCGTGACAAGGACAAAGACAAATAGGAGGAATCAAGGAATCGCTTTGGACCCGGTCGGCATCAGCGCTTGTGCCTCAGGCGAGGGCAGGGAGATGGACCCTGACCGGAATATCCGGCAGCAGCCGTCTGAGGGTATCCGGGTTCAGTGAGGTTGCAAGCGGCCATGGGTCGGGAACCGGTCGACAGACGAGATGCAGGCAATGCACACCCAGAGGTTCCAATACTCGGACCGCCGACAGAACCTGGGAAAGACATCCCAGGTGGGGGTGGCTGACCAGATGGATACGGGAACGATCCAGATCCCGCCTTTCAAATGCATTCAGGATGCCGCTTCCATCGGAAAAAAAAGGGGAAAGGACCCCGCCCGTCCCTTCGACAACCAGCGCGTGACTTGCTCCCAATCGCCGCACCGCTTCCCGCAAAATGGCCGGATCGATCGTCACCCCGCTCCGAAAGGCCGCTGTCATCGGATCCAGTGCCTCGGGAAATGCCAGCAACCATTCCGTCCGGAGGTGCTTCCCACCGGAAAGGACCCGGCATCGTGACGGGTCGCTGTCGGAATCTTCTCCGGATCCTCCCGTGAGAACAGGTTTCAGGTAAGCCGGAGTCTTCCCTTGTGCAGCAATTTCCCTTAAAAGGATGGCTGACACGTGGGTTTTTCCGACGCCGGTATCCGTTCCGAGAACCAGATCAAAATCCGGAAAAACGGATGGTATTTCTCGATCGGATGACGTTTGGCTACCCTTCCCGGACCAGGTCGATGGAAAGAGGGATCGGATTCGTCAGGCACCAGACGGCAGGGCATTGATCCCGCGATTGTTCCTCGATTTTCAGGAGAACCTTTTCCGGGGCAGGGCTCGTCACAAACAACCGGATCCGGACACCATCGGTCAGGGGATTTTTCGTGATCCCCAACGGTCGGGTCATGTCCACGACATTTTCAACCCGGATTCGCAGACGCTCGACTTCCACTCCCGATTGTGTCGCTACCATCATGAAAGTACCGGCAAAACAGGAAGCCATTCCAAAAAGACAATACTGAAGCGGGCCGGGCGCCTTCCCCCCACCTCCCATGGCGCGGGGGTTGTCCATCTCCAGCCTGAGCGTTCCTTCCTCGAAGACGAGATCGGCATGGAACTGCGCACCGGAGCCCCGGGTCTCCCATTCGCCTTCGATCGCGTTTTCCTTTTTGGCTTTCCGGGGATCAAGACGAAACAGCTCGATCGTTTTTGAGAGAGCTTCCACATCGACATGGTTCATTTTCAACCTCCTTTTCCGGCCACTTCCGACAAAACATGGATAATACGGTCCTGCTCCGATTCCGTCAATTCGGGAAAGACCGGCAATGACAGGACAGACGCGGAAAGACGGTCGGTAACGTCGAGACCGGTCCGGAAAAATGACTGAAATGCCGTCTGCCTGTGCTGGGGAACGGGATAATAGATCTCTGTCCCGATCCCTTCCTGCATCAATCTCTCCTTCACCCGATCCCGGGTCACTGTCCGGGAAAAGACAATCGTATACTGGTGAAACACGGCCTCCCCCGTCTTCTGCACAGCGGGGACGCGAAACAGAGACAGGCCCGAAAAGGCGTCCGAATAGCGCTTTGCCAGAAACCTGCGCCGGCTGTTCCATCCCGGAAGAAATGCGAGCTTGGCTTCGAGAATCGCCGCCTGAATCGCGTCGAGCCGTGAATTGTACCCCAGTTCGTCATGAACATATCTTTGCCGGCTACCATGGACCCGCAAACTCCGTATCCGATCCGCCATCTGGGGATCCTGTGTGGAAATGAGTCCTCCATCTCCGGCGCCGCCCAGATTTTTTGTCGGAAAAAAGGAGTATGCCGCTCCACGGGAGAACGTCCCCGCGCCTTTGCCATCATGGAGAGCGCCGATCGACTGGCAAGCGTCCTCCACAACCCAAAGACCCCTGTCGTCCGCCCATCGGGAGATGGCGGACATGTCCGCCATCTGTCCATACAGATGGACGACCATGACCCCCCGGACGGGGGCGTTTCCATTCAGTGTGCGGAAAACACCATCCTTTCCCCGGACGGCCTGGGACATCAGTGAACGCTCCAGGGTCTCGGGAGTGACCAGAAAAAGACGGTCATCCACCTCCGCCCAGAGTGGCCGCCCCCCCGCGAGGCAAATCGAACTGGCTGATGCGTAAAAAGTGAAGGAAGGAACCAGAACTGCTTCACCGGCGGATAGACCCGCAGCCTTCAGGAGAAGTACGAGAGCGTCGGTACCCGAAGCGACGCCCACCGCATGAGGAGCCTTCAAAAAGTCGGCGATCTTTTTCTCAAAACGCGAAACCGTTTCCCCCAGGACAAATTGTTGTGTCGCCAAAACAGGTTCGACTGCAGCACGGATTTGATCTCCCACCTCGCGGTATTGCCGGGTCAGGTCAAAAAAAGGAATGGGATTCGGCGATGTCACGGAGGATCCTTTCTGGCGTCAGGACAGATGATGAAGGAGAGGCGCTTCCATGGACCCGGACTGTCTCCGGGCATGCTCCCTGCGGGGAAGAGGTGGTATGCGGAGGATCAGTCCGACCGGAAGATGATTCGGGTCCTTGATCAGTGGCCGGTTGGCTTCCAGAATGGTTTTCCAGAATTGTGGATCCCCATAGATCCGGCTCTTTGCGGCAATGATCTGGAGGGTATCTCCGTCCTGGACCCTGTAGAGGCTGGCTTTTCCTCGCAGCGGGTGCATATGCAGCCACTGGACGCGCGCTGACCGCAGATCTTTTTCAAAAGACCGGTCCTGGCGTCCGAACAGACGAAGATAAAGTCTGACCCTGCGGGTTTTCATCGGATGGATCAGGGCCGATTCCCGAAGGTGGATCCGGGATCTTTCCAACAGACGGCCGGAGGCGTCGGGACCGGAGAGCCCGACGCCCTGGAGCATGGACAGGAGTTTGGGGGATGCCTTTCCCGCTTTCAGGCTCGACGCCACTTTCCATTCAATCTGACCCATGTGCGAAAGAACGGTCGGATCCTTCGGCATTTGTGCCAGAGCCAACGATTCTTCCCTGAATGCGCGCATCATGTCACCCATCTTGAAATAGCACCATCCGAGGCTGTCGCGATACGAAGGATTCTTGGGATCGAACGTCAGCGCCCGGAGGATCAGGTAACGGGCCCTGACCAGATTCAGATTTTCGACAACATCGGTATATCCAAGGTAGTTGAGTGCGTCCGGAAAACGGGGGTCAAGCCGGATCGATTTCTTCAGTTCGGAGATGACACGGGGAAGGTACTTCTTGTGATTCCACTGATCCAGAAGGACAGCCTCGTTGAAGACAAGCAAGGCGTTGTCGGGCTTCAGGACCATCGCCCGACGGAGAGCGCCCATGGCCTGAGAGTACTTCTTCCAGTCCTCGTATGTCAGGGAAAGGGAGAAATCGATCTGCCACTTGTC
This sequence comes from Leptospirillum sp., assembly GCA_027343785.1. GTDB lineage: Bacteria > Nitrospirota > Leptospirillia > Leptospirillales > Leptospirillaceae > Leptospirillum_A. The sequence continues at coordinate 8,768 of DAHWKF010000087.1, forward strand.
CGGGGCCATTCGTTGGGCCCTGGACAGGTAGCGGACAGCTTTTTGAGGGTTTCCCAGTTTCCGGTAGAGATCACCCAGAGCAAAATAACCCTGGTAGCTGCCAGGAAATTTCCGGATCATGACCCGATAGTTGGCGATGGCCCTGTTGAAATGGAGGGAACGCTCATAGACGCTGCCCAGAAAAGACAACAGCCTGAGATTTCCGGGGTTTTTCCGGATAATGGTCTGGATCTCGTCAATCGCCGGACCGAAACGGTTCTGTTCGACCAACAGGGAAGAGAGAATCAGCCTGAATCGGTCGTTTCCGGGGTGCTCCTCGATGATCTGTCCCAGGAAGGAAATCGCCTCGGAAATCTTGTTTTCCGCCAGATAAACCTTCAAAAGCTTGGCTTCCACCTCGGGGTTTCCCGGCTGGATGCGGTTCAGGATATGCCGGTATTTTGCCTGGGCATCCTTCCATTTTCCTTCCTGGGAATCCAGGTCAGCCAAAGACTCCCAGCCCGGCTCGAAAGCCGGATTGCGGGAAACTGACATCTCGAAATATGTTCGGGCCTGGGCATACTGGTGCTCACGGGTATATTCAAAACCCAGGTAGAAAGGCAGATAGGTGGACGTCGGATCCTTTTTGATCCCTTCGGCCATCGTTTTGAGGCCTTCCTGCGTCTGACCCGTCCGTGAATAAAGATCGAAGAGCGCCACATAGGCGTCTTCCTTCAACGGGTCAATGGCGATCACCCGATCCCTGTATATGGGAATAATCTCCTTCAAACGGCGTATCCGGTCCTGCTTGTCGGCGATCGAAAGCGCCAGTTGCCGCTTGACACGGGCGAGTTCCATCCAGGGTCTCAGACGATCCGGGTGGGCCCCCGTCAGATCATTCAATGTCGTAAGGGCCGAACCAAATTGTCCGGTCTGTTCTTCCAGACGGGCTTTCATCAGTTCCAGGTCGATCGATCCGGGACGATACTTCAGGGCTTTGCGGATTTCATCCAGGGCGAGGTAGGGGTTGTCCATGCCTTCGGCGATGTTGGCCTGAATCTGGTGATAATAGGATTGCCATGGGCGCGGGCCGTCGACCGGTGCCGGCTTAGTCGATGATATGCGCGTTTCCTGATTCAACGAGGTCTGCGAAACCGTCTGTGAATGGAAACATCCGGACAGTCCCAGAAATACAACGGGAACCACCCATTGGCGGAGCCGACGAGAAATGCTTGAATCCGGAATCAACGGCACTCCTTTTCAGTTATGGGGGGGTCCGGTAAAGACAACTGTTTGACAGGTTTCATCCGGATGCGGACCTGGGGGAACTCCCCGGTGGCGATTTCAGGGTCCATTATCCGCCTTTCTTTGGGAGACACCAATGACTGACATCGGACATGAGCGGATGAATAGGCCAGAGTCGCGACTTTCCAGCCGTGGCGTATCAGCCCCGACAAGCGTTCCGGCCAAAAAGCGTCCAGCGAAACCTTCCTGTACAGAGAACCGTAATCCGTTCTGGCGTAGAGAATGCCATGTCTTTGTTCAATGAAGGGGACTTCCTTGCGAATCGGGAATGGCGATCCCATCTCCATACGAGTATTGATTCCGGTCGAATGCGTAACCGCCGAATTCGAAAGCGATTCCCCCTCGTCCGGACGTTCCGGGAGTCATACGGTATTTCAGCATCTCCTGTTGTTCCGCAGAGGGCCAGAAAAAGCCCCGGTGGCCGCCACAGTCAAAATAGCCGCAAAGCGGAGAGAGAATGGCCCTGTGCGCATCGGTCAGGCCGATATGGAACCCTCCCAGCGTTTTTCCCGGGAGGAAGGAGACAGTCCTGACGCTCCCTGATACGCACAAGACCGGCAAGGAAACAACAGGCAACAGGTAAAGGATGAGAAAGGAATTCGGCTCGCTGGTTGATCCCGAAACGGAACTCATCGCACCTCCCCGTCCTGTACTGACCAATTTTCATCTTTTTAGTGTAATAAACCTTCGGAGGGAATTCAAACCAGACCGGAGCCCGAGGTAGGTTGACTTTACTGGATTATGGCCCTTTCCCGAAAACAAAAAACTGCCCGTTCGGGTTCAGCCCATGATGCCTGGCCTTTCAATCCGGCCCTCATCAAGGTCGATCAGATCAAAAGGGTTGAGTCGGGAAAGATCAAATCGGGCGCCCAATTCCGGATATGCCTGCAGAATGGCCCTGACGCGCTCGGGAGAAAAGTGGGAGTGTTCGATCGAAAGTTTCCATCGACGGATTTCCTCCGCGGAACGGCGTATTCCATGCTCCAAAACCCAGGAGAGGACACATGGATCATCCGAACAACCCAGAATCGCTGCACTGAGGTCTTCCGCCCGAAGGCCGGTGAAATCGAGCAACCGTCCGTCCAGAAAAGGCAGTGGAGCCAGGAGGTTCGGACCATACTCTTTCGGGAGATGGCCTTCGTGGAAAAGGCGGACCTTGTCGATCAGCCGGGGCAGTATCGGAAATCCTCCCAGCGTTTCCCGCGGGGATCTCAACCGTTCCCGGATATATGTCTTGTCTCCCGTCACCAAAATCTTCCATGCCGGATCGGTGTGATTCCCGATCCGCCCCCGAATTCAGGAAAGTCGTCCATTGGAGTCGCCAGAGTGCCGACGGGCTTCCATTCCCTTGAGATGAAGAAGGGGAGACGGCCACAATCTTCCTCCGGTTACCTGAGAAACTGTCCAGACACCTGACAAAACGACAGACCACCCCCTGGAAGCGCCCCTCTCGAGGAGCCCCCCTTTTCCGGAAGGCAATCCGAACATCATCCGGGATACCCGGTCGACGGTTTCCCATGATGACACATTTTCCGAGACAATCTGCACCGCTTCATTCAGAACGGCCAGAATCCAGAGATCGGCTATTTCCGATACGGTCCGGATTTCGCCTTGCTCCTTTCCGGCCGAAGTCCGGGACATTGCCGCTGCTGGCCCGGAAGACTCCTCTTCCAGAAAAAAGGAGTGGCCGAAGAAACGGTGAAAAAAAGACATCATTTGCCGGACCCCGGACCGGCCGATCTTGTTCATCGTCTCTCCCGGCAAGGTTTCCCAACCCCTTTTCGCCAATTCAGCATCCAGTTCGGACAGGATATTTCGATCACTCCGGGTAAAGGCCGTCGCTTCGGAGAAGCCCCGGGCCAGAAGGCGGTTGACGACTCCGCCGGGCCCTTCTCTCGATAAGGCCGGGTACAACTCGAGCATCAACGAAAAATCAGACGCCAACTGGACGGTAGCGTCGTCCGTCTTCAAGCCTGCACCGATTTCCAGGGCTTCCAGGGAGCGGGGAGGCATCCCGACCGGACGAAGCCGGAAGATTCTGCCGGGGTATCTCAGCCCTGCAGACAATTGGGTGACGGTCAGGGTATCGAGTGAAATGCCAATGGCTGTTTCCGGCCTCACATGGTCTTCCAGCTGGGAAACAAGATCCATCTTTTCAGCGGGGTCGTCGGGGTTCATCTCCACGACCATGTTGCAACCGCTCAGATCCGCAAACTGGGTCGTCCCCGACAACAGGGACAGGAAGGAATCCCGGGCAAGAGAGGTCATCCGGCCGGCATGGACGGACTGGGACAATCCGGTACGGAAGTTCTCGAGCTGGGACTCCAGGGAAGTAAAGTCCTTTTCGAACCAGACGACAGGATACCCCCTGGCCAACACCCAGTGGACAAGAGGTGCGCTATACCGGTTGGCGCCGATCACACCCAGTTTTTGTACAGGCGGTCTCATGGAAGAATCATGTCGATGAGCGAAGACTCCTGAAGAGGAAAAAACAATCGACGGAAAACAGGACCGGGGCAACCACGAAGGCCACCAGATCCATGATAAATCTCATCCTCCGGGCCTTGGCCATCACGACATCTTCGGGAGCCTGGAGGACAACAAACCAGGAGTGGGTGGACAAGCCCTGCAGGTCGCTCATAAGGGCCGAACCGAACATATACCGGTCCCCTTTGACAGACGCCTTGAACCCACCCGACTGGCCCCGATGAAACCGGTCGAGGACATGGCCGAGACCAATGCCGTCCATCCTCTCTCCAATCAGGAGATTGTTGGAACTGGCCAGAATATGGCCTCCGGAAGAGGCGATGTAGGAAAGGCCCGGCGCACCCTGCTTCCGCGGTGTATAAAGATAGGGGTACATGAAGCCCGAAAGGTTTTCGGCGCCCACAAGATATCCCATCGGCTTGTCGGCTGAAGTTTGTCCGGCCTTGAGAATGGGGACGGCCAGGAGCAGGATCGTAATCCTGTTCGTCTGGTTGAAGATCGGGGAGGAAAACAGTGCGGGCCCCCCGTTTTTCCTCAGGCGTTCAAGGAGCTTTTCTGTCTCCTTTTCGTATGGTGCCAGATTTCTGTAGTCAAATTCTCCCAGCCGGGTACCATCAAGGCCATAGACGGCCCATCCCGCAAAATGCCCCAGGGTTCCCGTTGTGGCGTATTTTCCCAAATCCGCGTGGATTTCTCCTGCAGAACCCTTGCTGACGGATTCGGAAAGAGACTTCCCGAGCAACATGGCATCGCGGATATCCTGCACCATGACCCTGCTGATTCCGGATGCCATGTCCCTGGCCGATTTTGGCAGGGGATTCCGCGTGACATAATAGGTGGCCATGACTTCACGATAGTAGAGGATGACCATGATGGAACTCGGGATAATCATCATCAGGAATATGACGAGGGCCACATTCCAGCGCCAGAGGGTTGACCTCCCTCCCGAAGAACGGGCAGCACGTCCTTCCGGCAGATCCGGATTCACATGAACTGCCCGGATATCATCAACAGGTTCGGTCATGAAACTCTTCCTTTCGGTTTTTTCAGGCACTTCTCCTCAGCCAGAAAAAACTTTAAATCTCACCACTGCTCCTTGTGCACCCTGTCATCAGGGTAGCCGACTCCCCGGAAAAAGGCGTCCGTCTCCCCTACCATCTCGGGCGGGCCACAAATGTAGATCTCCGCGCCGTCCTTCTCCCGAACGAGTTCCGGAAGACATCGGGTAATCCGTCCTGCCAACCCTGTCCGGATATTCCTGGCCGGCGTTTCGACGGGAGACGAAGACCCGTTTCCGCGGGAAAGCGCGGTTACGAGTTCGAATTCCGTCATCGCCAGTGCATAATCCATCAGCTCTCTCTCATAGATAAAATCCGAACTCGTACGATACCCGTAATACAGGCTGACGGGAACCTTCCGGTTTTCCATCAGAATGGTCCGGATCATTCCACGAAGGGGGGCGATGCCGGAACCCGACGCCACAAAAAGGTATCTTTCTGGCTGGGGTTCGTTTTCCTCTCTCAGGACGAATGACCCGTAGGGCCCATCGATATTCACCGGATCTCCCGGCCGACATTCGTGGATCCGGTTCGAAAAAAAACCCCCGTCCCCCACTCTGGTGATCGTCAGTTCAAGGAACCCCTTTTCAAGATCCCGGGGGGAAGACGCCACCGAGTAAGCCCGGCGGACGGGGCGCCCCTTGGAGTTGAGGAAACCGGGAATGGACGCCATGACAAACTGGCCGGCCCGAAAGGAAAAAAGGCTCCCCGCCGGCAAAGCCAGACGAAAAGTGCGAACCCTCGGGGTCTCATTGATGATGTCGATGAGGGTGGTGGGGATAACTTCTCGGGCAGCCATGGCTCATTATCCCCCCCGGCCCGGAAGCCTGTCAAACCTTTGAGGAGCCGGGAATCAGCTTCCCAGCTTCAGTGAAAAACCCACTTTTCTGGCCCGTTTCAAAACGCGAGAAAACAGGAAAAGGGATCCGGCAACATACAAAAGGTCGAAGACGAGCGCCCATCCCAGCTGGGGCCAGGAAAATCCCCGGCCGGAAAGAACCTGGCGCATACCTTCAAAAACGTGGGACGCGGGAACAAAAAAAGCGATCTGGCGGAAACCGTCAGGCAAAACAGAGACCGGATTAAAAACTGCGCTCACTGGCTGAAAAAGAAAAATCACTCCCCATGCGAGGACTTCCGCCTCCTGTCCAAATCGCAGGATCAGAGCGGTCGTCATGATTCCCAGCGCCCATCCCATGATGACGAGGCAAAGGACAAAAGGGATCAGGGAGAGCCCCAGACTGAACAGGGAGTAGGAAAAAAGCAGGTAGGCCAGAAGAATGGCCGTACCGGAGGAAAGGGCGATCTTCAGGATACCGGTCATCATCGCGCCCGCAATGATATGGTAAGGGGTGACAGGAGCGACCATCAGATTATAGAGGTTTCTGGACCAGATCTCTTCGAGAAACACAACAGAAATGCCTTGCTGGGACCGATACAGCATGTCCCAGAGCAGAAGGCCACCCAGAAGAGCCTGGGCTGCGGTCGTCCCGGGCAACACCCCCTGTCTCAGATAGAGCGTTAAAAATCCCCATACGAGAAGATCCAGAAGAGGCCAGTAAAAAATCTCCATCCATCGCGGGATGCTTCTCCGGTAAAGATAAACCTGCCGCAAAAGAATGCCCGCTAACGGCCGGAGGGAAAACAGGGGAACCGGGGGCCGGGTCAATGGCAGGCACTCCACCGGGGCGCCCTCCAGGTCATTTGTCGGCATTTTCATCCCTTCTCCTGTCCTGTCGTGCCTGATTGACGGAACGGATAAAGACGGCTTCAAGGTTGTCGCAGTCGAACAGTCCATAAAGTGCGTCTCGCGTCCCGCAGGCCACGCTTTTGCCGGATTCGATCAGAAGAATGCGGTCCGAAAGCCTCTCCACTTCACGCATGTTATGGGAGGTATAAACGAGTCCCAGCCGTTCCTTCCGGACCTGCTCCAGCAGAAGTTGCCGGACTTCGGCCGACGCTTCCGGATCGAGCGTAGCGGTCGGTTCGTCCAGGAAAAGGATTTCCGGACGGGAAATCAGTGCCTTTGCCAGCGAGAGGCGGGCGATCTGCCCGGTAGACAAACGGCCGACCTTCGTTTTGGCCAGAGGCTCCAGGGAGAACCGCTCCATCATCTCGCTGACCGCCTGGCCCGGTTGGGGCAGATTATAGACAAGGGCAAAAACCTCCAGATTTTCACGGACGGAAAGGGAATACGGCAATGAGAGATCCGTCGATGCGTAATTGATGAGGTGGGCAACCCGGCGTCGATGGCGGATGATATCGACACCAAATATCCGGACGGTTCCGGAATCGGGTGTCAGAATTCCCAGAAGCATCTGGAGGAGGGTCGATTTTCCCGCCCCGTTGGGTCCCACGATGGAGAGAACTTCTCCTCGGGAAACTTCGAGGGAGATACCATCCACCGCAGGAGGCCGATCCGGCGAAAACCTTTTTGTCAGCTGGCGCGCTACCAGAACGTGCCCATCAGACACCCCCCGACCCTGCTTTCAGGTTGACAAAGTGCAGGATATAGCGTTTTCCGGTATTGCCTTTGAGCCCCGTGAAGGAGACATACAGGTCGAAAGAGGGGGTGCGGGGAAAGACGGAAAAATGGACGGGGATATCCACCGAATCACCGTTGTGGAACAACCGGTCCTGGCTCCATGGCATTTCTCCTGGGGAGGCTCCCTGTTTCCCGTCGATCCATCGGGGCGGGGAAGACAGGACAAGAGAAACAGGACCCGACTCCAGATGCTCAAACGTGAGCCGAAGACGGATGTCCAGTCCTCCACCCTCCCTCCGCACGGAAGTCACTCGCGCGACAAATCGGGGAGTGTCGATCTGGAGGACGGGTGGACGGGAAGGGTTGCTTTCCGGAAACAGGCTGGTCGGGGGAACCGGAAGAGGGACCTGGTCCACCCCGTTCTCACCGGCGCGAAGCAACGTGTGATGGTTGGGAAGGTTCATGTAAAAGAAGATTGTATAAACAATGCCTCCCACAAAAAACAGAACCGCGACACTCCCCAGGATCCAGTAAACTCTCCGGGATCCCTGACCGGGGCGCGAATGGGAAACGCCCAGGGAGTCATATCGTGAACGGTCGTCATCCATTATAAAACCTCCCTACTCGCATATTGCACTAAAACCAGAGAGAAATCCCCGACACCAGGGGAGTGAGAAAGAGGAACGACCCATTCGTATTGAGTCCTGTGGGGTCCATTTCCACGAAAACACCCATTGAAAGGGATGGCACGTGCCACTCTACCCCCCCTCCCCCATCCAGGAGGAGTCCATAAGGATGCCCGGACAGACTCCCGGCGTTTGACGCGGACAACGAAGCCATCCCGATATCCAGCCGGACATAGGGAGAAACCGTCCCCCAGCCTGTCAGATCTTTGGGCAAAAGATTCAGGAGATTCCAGGCCCCGCCGGTTTTTGCGATAAACCCGGTCACACTGGCAGATCCCGGAAGGGGTCCGATCTGCTGGGTCGACGTCGAGGGGTTGGCCGCGAAAGGATTGCTGGAACTGAACGGAACAGTCAGGGATGGCCCCGGGGTCATCTGGAAATAGCTCCCCGAAACGATCCACCGAAACTTTCCGGGATGGTCCCCCGGATAATAGGAGAGTTCCCCTCCGACACCCAGACCGGCGTTCAGGTAACGGGACACCCCCGTCCCCGTCGGCAAAAAGTAGGAAATGGTCGGAGCCAATGACCAGCGGTCAGGCGATCCCGCAGGAGTGCCCTCGGGTCCAGACGTTCCTGCCGGAGGGGGACTGTCCGGTCCCGGAAGGGGCGGGTCTCCCCACGCGAGAGGGATTCCCGTACAGACCGACAGGAGCAGTATCCATAAGAATCCGGCTCCCCTCACGGGAGATCTCCGGCGGGAATCGCTCCCCGTTCAAAGTCATAATTGATCCCCATGTCCCGCTTGAGCTGGGCCAGGCTGATCGCGAAATCCGCCTGGGCCTGAACAAGATCGGACCGGGCTTTCGCCAGATCCCGTTCGGTTTGGGTAACAGCCACGGTTGTGCCCGTCCCGACCCGAAATTGCGTTTCTGCCAGGTCGACATTTCGTTCCGCCTGGTCGACCAGAACCTTGGAGTCCTGGATTTTCTGACCGGCGGTCTTGAGGGTGTACAAGTCGGAAAGGACGCTCTGAATGACCCCCTGGCGCAGATCTTCCCGCTGGAACTTGATCTGCTTCAGCTGGGCCCGCGATTGACGGACCTGCTCCACGTTCAGAAAACCGTTGAAGATGGGGATCGTCACGGTTGTCGCAACCGACCAGTTATAGACCAGCGGAAAAAACTCGCTGTCCAGACTATAAGCGCCGACGGTCTGTACGGTCGGCATGAACTGCGCCTGGTTGAAACGGACGGCCTGCTTCTGGGCCACGGTCTGCTGGTCCAGCTGTTTGAGATCCGGCCGGTGGGCGATGGCGATGGAAACAACCTGATCCGGCGTATAAGGGATTGCCGGGACGGGGTGCAACGGGGCCACGCGATAGGGCGTATGGCCAATGACACCCATGGCCCGGTTCAGGGCCAGTTCGTCCACATGAAACTGGTTTTTGTCCTGGACCTGGGTCAGGAGCATGTTCGAAAGGTTCACCCGGGCATTCAGGACATCATAAGCGTTGGCCACTCCGTCATTGTAACGCGCCTCCGCGACCCTCAACTGCAAGCGGTAATCCTCGAGCGTCAGCCGATCCACTTCCAGGAGTTCCTGATCTTTCAGGACGCTGAAATAGGCTTTTTCCACGCCGAAAACAACGTCCGTCACCGTCTTTGCCGCCCCCTGATGGGACGCGTTGTACAAGGCCTTGTTCTGCGCGACCTGGGAGCTTCTCCGGCCAAAGGCGAAAAGGGTCTGGGTCAGCGTCAGGGAGGCCTGGTAAAAATCGTACGAGACCGGCGATTCAGGTATCGTGAAGGGGAATCCTGGCTGGGGACCGAAATTTCCCGTCTCGCGCGTATAGGCGGAACTTCCGGCAAGGGTCGGATAATACTGGCTTTGGGCGATTCCGATGCCCGCCCGGGCGCTGGTAACACCCGCGTTCGCCGCACCCAGCTGGGGCTGGCTCCGAAGGGCGATCGAAAGGGCCACCGGGAGGGAAAGGACATATCCGGCGGGGTGCTTGTCCTGGATGATCTTGATTGCGGCAGACTCCAGGGAAGTCTCGTCGTCCGGGGTTCCGGGCGGGACGGATGTCTCTGGTCCAGCATATGCCGGCGGGCAGATGCCTTTCAGAATATAAACGACCAATAAGGCAAAGATCGCGCTCCGGGAGGAAAAACCTCCCCGCCTCCCTCTTTTTTTTCCAAACTCCTCACCCCAAAACCACACGGCTCCGGTTCCGCCTTTAATCAAGCTGCATCAGTGATCGCCTTTACTCATTGATAAAAATTATTATACAATCAAAAAAATAAAAAATTTCCGGATTCATCATTTTTATTAAATTGCCCATAAATTTCCGAACACTAATTCCTGGAGCATCAAATGACACTATCCCAAATACAGACATTTGTCGTTGTCAGCCAAACCCTTAACTTCACTGGCGCGGCCCAGGAGCTGGGGATCACCCAGCCCGCGATCAGCACCCAGATCCAGCTTCTGGAGGAAGAACTCAAAACCCGCTTGTTCAACCGGGTTGGACGCAGGGTTTACCTGAGCCAGTCAGGACTCCTTTTCCTTGAGCATGCGCGACAGATACTTGAGAAAGTCGCGCTGACCACAGAGTCGGTCACCCGGTTCAGACCTGTCTCCAAAACCGATCCCCTGAACCTCGGGATCGGTTTTGGCACAGGCCTCAAGGATGACGCACCCTTCCTGAATTATCTCAGGGGAACCTATAAAAATGCCACTGTCCAGTCACACCAGGCGCTCGATGCCGACCTGATCCGGGGACTTGAGGAACATTCGGTCGATATCGCCCTGACCCAAATCCCCGAGGAGACGCCGGCCCTGGAAGAATGGACCGGGAAAATGGACCTGACGCCGGTCGTCAAGACAAATATCCTTGTGGTCGCCGCACCTCATGCTGTCTCCCAGAACTGGCGAAGAGATCCACGCATTCTGGAAGAGTATCCCCTCATTCTCCCTGCCAAAAGAACTTTTTTCCGGGATTATGTTGACAGTGTCCTTGCAAGGCTTTCCCTGAAGGTCAACATCGCTCTCGAAACCCATGAGGCCAGCCTGATCCGGAAAGTCCTGCTCTCAGGTATGGGCATCGGGATCCTACCGGCTTCCTCCGTCCGGGAAGACCTTGACAAAGGTCTTCTGACAGGCCTGTCGGTACCCGAGCTGTCAAGCGGATCCATTCTGGGGATCCTGACCCGGAAAAATGACCTGTCCGCTATCCCCTCCCCCATCCATCTGGGTGTCCGGATCTTCACATCCGGCTGGATTCGCCTCGGGACAGGAGCGGCCTGAACTACACTTCCGAGGACTTTTCTTCCCAGTCCATGCCCTCCCGGGTGCCTCCCTTCACCGGAAACTTCCGGTGGAAAGACAGATAAACGGTCGGAACCAGAACCAGCGTAAACAGGGTCGCAAGAGTAAGGCCCCCGATCACGGCCCGCGCCAGCGGAAGGCTGTTCGAGCTTCCCACATCGAACCCCAGTGCCATCGGGATCAACCCTACAATCGTCGCCAGGCTCGTCATGACAACCGGCCTGAGCCGGGTTCTCCCCGCCCGGACCACCGCGTCTTCCAGCGAAAGTCCCCCCTCCCTCTGCAGCCGGTTGGAATAATCGACGAGGAGGACCCCGTTACTCGCCGCAATTCCGACCGTCATGATAACACCCATGAACGCGATTGTGGAGAAGTGGGTTCCCGTCAGGAAAAAGAGCCATATGACACCAATAAAGCTCATGGGAACGGAAAACATGATGACAAATGGATCCACCAGAGAACGGAACTGTGTCGCCAGAACCATGTACACCAGTAGGATGGAGGACAAGGCAGCAATGGCCAGTGACAGGAAAGCTCCCTTCTGCTGGGCAATCTGTCCGGCAAGAACGATTGAAAAGCCGGGGGGAATATGGGCATGGGCGACATATTTTTTCAAATCCTTGGCGATATCTCCCAGGGGCCTGCCGACAGGATTGGCTGAAATCGTAATCAGTCTTGTCATACGCTTTCGGTCAATCTCGTTGGGTCCCGATGATTCGCTGATGTGGGCGATATCCCTCAGCAGGATCTGCTGCCCGTTGGCATTTGTCAAAAAAACGTTTTTCAGGTCTTCCAGGGAATGCCGATACGGCCTGTCCAGCTGGACAACGATATTATATTCGTTCCCGGTCGCAGGGTCCGTATAGATGGAAGGGTTGTTTTCGTTACCGACGAAGCTCCAGAGGACGGTCGAAGCGACCTGCTGCACCGACAGGCCCACGAGGGCCGCCTTCACCCGGTCGACCCTTACGTCCAGTTCCGGAAAGTGAAAATCGTTCGGAAGTATCTGAATGTCCCCGACCCCCTGGATCGCTTTCATGTGTCGGGCCACCTCTTCCGCAAACTGCTCTCCTGTGGCGAGGTCATAACCGTAAATCTCGACATCGATAATTCCCTGGTAACCGAAATTGAGGATACGTTCGATCAATCCACCCGGCATGAAGTAGATTCCGATTCCGGGAAACATCCCCTTCATGGCCGAACGGACACGGTCCATCAGTTCGTCCGCGGTCTCTTTCCGCTTGTCGGGATCGACCAGGTTGACCTGAACAAAGGCTGTGTCGGGCCCCGTGTTGCTTGTAAAAACGGAAGCCGCCCCGTTGGTTCCACGGCCGGCGGTATTGCGAAGACCGATATTGGAAGCGATCAGACGGACATCCCCGGGTGGCAAGGTCTTCCGGATGACCTCCTCAACTTCCTTCGCCAGCTGGGTCGTCAGCTCAATACGGGTTCCGGGAGGAGCCTGGATATTGATCGTGAACTGGCTTTCATCCGGAGCCGGAAAAAATTCCGTCCCGATAAAATGGATGAATGGCAAGGACAGAAGGAAAGTCGACAGAACGACCAGGAAAATCTTTTTCCGATGATGGATCGCGTATTCGAGGAGTTTTTCGTACTTCTCCTCGACTGTATGGAAACCCCTTTGAAACCAGGCGAAGGCTCCCCGGCGGGAGGCGAGCGATGTTTTCTGGGGGTTCAGGAACCGGAAGCAAAGAAGGGGCGTGATCGTTCTTGAAACAAAGAACGAGGCAAAAAGGGCAAAGGTAATGGTCAGGGCCATCGGGGTGAAGAGAAGCCGGCCGATTCCCTGCATGAAAAGCACTGGCAGGAAAACCACCACTGTCGTGATAGTCGATGCCAGAATGGGCATGGCAACCTCGCGGGCGGCCGCCAGAAGCGCCTGCGGCCGGGGTGTCGCATCGACCGAGAAGTGCCGGTAAATATTTTCAAGTTCGACGATGGAGTCGTCGACCAGTCGCCCGATTCCCAGCGCCAGCCCCCCAAAGGTGAAAATATTCAGGGTCTGGTGGGAAAAATAGAGAAAAACCATGGCGACTAGCGCCGACAGGGGGATGGCTGTCGAAATAATCAGTGTCGCCGGCACGCTCCCGAAAAAGAGCATGATCACCAGAATCGCCAGGATCGAACCCTGAATGATTTCGTCGAACAAACTCCTGATCGATTGACGGATATAAAGAGACTGGTCAAAAAACGTATCGAGATGAACGCCGGGGGGCAGCCCCCTGAGTTTCGGCAAGATCGCCCGGACCTCGTCCACCACCTTGACCGTATTGGATCCGGGTTGCTTGTTGACCGCCAGGTAGACGGCGTTTTCGCCGTTGACGCGCACGATATTGGTCTGTGTCTCCGCGGAATCGGTGACCCGGGCGAAGTCCTTGACGAAGATGGGAACCGTTCTCCCGTCCGGCGTCTGCTGGGTGGAGACCGCCACATTGTTCAGCGTCTCAACCAGATGGTGGGTGATCTGGTTGTTGGTGAAAAGGTTGTAGTCTTTCGTCCCGATCTTGATATCGCCTGAGGGGAGAATGAGATTGGCCTGGTTGATCGCGTTGACCACCTGCATGATGGACAGGTTTCGGGCAAAAAGGCGGTGGGGGTCGACATTGATATTGATCTGGCGGACCTTGCCCCCGTTGACCGTCGCCTGCGAAACGTTGGCGAGCTGTTCCAGCTGGGGTTCGATCGTATTGTAGGCAAGGTCGTACAGCTGGATCTGGTTCATTGAGGGGTTGGAAACCGTTACGGACACGACCGGAATGTTGGCGATATCGAATTTCAGGATAAAGGGTTGCTGGATTCCGGGAGGCAGCTCGTTCAGCATCTGGCTCATTTTCTCGACAGCCTGAACCATCCCTCCGTTCAGGTCCTCCCCCCAGTTGAACCACACCTGGATGGCGGAAACCCCTTCTCTCGACTGTGACTGGATGTGAGAGACGTTGTCGATCGTGGAAAGCGTTTTTTCGAGGGGATAGGTGACACTCCGCTCGACGTCGAGCGGAGAGGCTCCGGGAT
>DAHWKF010000095.1 GCA_027343785.1 Leptospirillum sp.
TATGACCCGCCCCTATCCGGTGGCCGTGATCGGACTTCACCTGAATGTTTCGCCATCGGACGATCTCGTCCGGTCCTTGACGGGACGGTTCGGCGAACAGGCGGTAGTCCGGAAAGAGGAACTGGATCCGGATCTGCGCAACTATCTGGTGGGGTTGAAGCAGCGAAACGGTGGAGGGGCCGAAGGAAGGAGAAAAAGCGTCCGGCAGCAAGATTCCCTCGCCGGATAATCGCGTCGGGACCTCCTCAGGAAGATGCGTCCTGCCCGGTGGGGAAATGGACCATGCTGTTTTCCCGATAGGCCACCATATTTTCGAACTTCTTCTGTCGCAAGGAAAGAAGCTCGTCCGCCGGCAGGGTCAGAAGCTGTTCCAGCTGTTCGGCGATCAGAGTCTTCATGGCCGAAAGGGTCGGCATAACGTCTTTCTGTATCCCGCCGGAGGCTTCCGGCAGGACGCCGTCGATGATTCTCATCTCCAGGAGATCTGAAGCGGTCATACGGAGGCGCTCGGCGGCCTCGGATGCCCTGCCGGCATTATCCCACAAAATGGCGGCGCAGGCCTCGGGACTGATGACCGAATAGACGGCGTTTTCCAGCATGTAGACCCGGTCTCCGACCCCGATGGCCAAAGCTCCCCCGCTCCCCCCTTCTCCGACTATGAAAACCAGGATGGGAACGCGAATTTCGAACATCTCCATAATGTTCCTTGCGACGGCTTCCACTTGACCCCGTTCTTCGGCTTCGATGCCCGGATAGGCCCCCGGTGTGTCGATAAACGTCAGGATGGGCATGGAAAATCGCTCGGCCAGGCGCATGATGCGAAGAGCTTTCCGGTAACCTTCCGGGTGAGGCATCCCGAAGTTCCTCGTCATCCGGTCCTTGAAACTTTTTCCTTTTTGATGACCGATGACCGCGACACTCTTGCCTTCGAACACCCCGAAACCTCCGACGATGGAAGGATCGTCCCGGAAAGACCGGTCTCCATGCACCTCGATGAACTGGGTGCACAGCCGCTGGATATAATCGAGGGCCGTCGGCCGTTCCTGGGAACGGGCCAGAAGGACGCGGTCCCAGACAGCGACATCGGGCACACTGGTTTTTTTGGAGAGTTTCTTTGGCTTCGTTTCGGTCATGCGTCCTTCCGTTTCAACAGTTCCGGTTGTTCTTTCTTTCACCCGGCGGGTTCCGGGAAAATAAACTTAACAATATCTCTTCCCCTGCATTCTTGACAAGGAATCTCCCGAAAGGTCGTCACTCGAACAGGCTTCCATCGGGTAGCCGCATGGCCCGGCGCACATCACGAATCGTCTGCCGTGCTTCGACAGAGGCTTTCGCCGCCCCTTCCGCCAGGACCTCTTTCAGATATCCCTTTCTTGCCGAAAGCTCCTGCCTTTTCTCCCGAGCCGGCTGGAGGATCGTTTCGATATGGCCGACGAGGACCTTTTTGCAGTCGATGCATCCGATGCCGGCGGTACGGCAGCCCTTGTCGACTTCCTTGATCACGTCCGGTGGGGAAAAGGATTGGTGCAGGTTGAATACGGGGCATTTTTCCGGGTTCCCGGGATCGGTACGGCGCACCCGGGCCGGATCCGTGACCATAGGCCGGATCTTTTCCCAGACTTCGGGGGAAGAGTCCGCAACGTAGATGCAGTTCTTGTAGCTCTTGCTCATCTTCCTTCCGTCGAGACCGAGAAGTCGGGGGGTGGGAGTCAGAAGAGGCAAGGGTTCCGGAACAACCGGTCCATAAAAGTGGCGGAGACGGCGGGCGATTTCCCGGGCGAGTTCCAGGTGGGGCAGCTGGTCAAGGCCCACCGGCACGTGGTCGGCGCGGTAGAGGAGTATGTCCGCCGACATGAGGACCGGATATCCCAGAAAACCGAACGTGGACAAGTCCCTTCCGGCGATCTGGGTCTGTTGATCCTTGTAGGAGGGATTGCGTTCGAGCCACGAGACCGGCGTCACCATGGACAGCAGAAGGTTCAGCTCGGCGTGTTCGAGAACGTCCGACTGCAGGAAGATCGTGCACTTCTCGGGATCCAGACCCAGGGACAGCCAGTCCACGAGCATCTCTATGATGTTTTCACGGATCGGCGTCGTATCTTCGTAATTGGTGGTCAAAGCGTGCCAGTCGGCGATGAAGAAAAATGCTTCGTAGCGGGTCTGCAGATCGATCCAGTTCTTCAGTGCGCCCATGTAATTGCCAAGATGCAGTCGCCCGGAAGGCTGGATACCACTTACAATCCGGCGGACGGGAACGCTGTCGTCCGGATGGCTTCCGGCAGGGCCTTTTTCCGGGATGTCGTGTTCCGTTTGCATTGCGCGATGATTTCCTTAGTTTTTGGGTGTGGGTGAGAGTCGTTCGGAAAAACGGGGCATGTCAGGAAAACCCCGGCTTGGTGGCCCAGACCATGAGAAGGTTTGTCAGATTTTCCATCTCCGGCCAAACGAAACGGGACAGGATTCCCAAATAAGGATCGAGAAGGATCAGTCCGAAAAGGATCCACATCCCGTAGGGCTCTATCCGGTTCATGAAAGCGACGCCTCCGGCCGGGAGGAATCCCGTCAGGACCCGACCTCCATCAAGGGGCGGCAACGGAATCAGGTTGAAGACGAAGAGGACGACGTTGACCACGATGCCCATCCGGAAAAGCGCGATCACGAGCCTGGCGATCGTCTCTCCAGCCGATCCGGACTGGAACCAGGAGGTGGTCATCACGACCCCGAGAAAGCTGTGCAGGAGGCTCATGTAGACCAGAGCCTGCAAAAGGTTCGAAATCGGTCCGGCCATCGCGACGATCGCCATGTCCCGCCGGGGATTGGACATGTTCAGCGGATTGATCGGTACCGGTTTCGCATATCCGAACATGAGCCCGGTATGGGAAAAATAAAGCATGAGAGGCAGAAGAATCGTTCCGAACGGGTCCACGTGTGGAAAAGGGTTCAGCGTCAGCCGCCCGAGATAGCGGGCCGTGTGGTCTCCCAGACGGTCGGCGACCGCGCCGTGGGCGACTTCGTGCAAGGTAACGGCGAGAAGTAGCGGAATTCCCACCGTCGTGATCTGGAATCCTGTTTCGGAAAGGTACGACATGCCTGAGTCAAAGTGGAACAATCGGTCTCCCTCGTCTTCCGTGTCCGGCGATATCCGCCAGGTTCCGGCCGGTCAGCCGTTTCCGGAACGGAATCATTTTTCATTCCCGTAGGTCACTTCTACTGTATCGGAAGGAATCCAGCGGCGTCCAGACAACTGGTAGACCGTCACGGTTTTCTGGAACTGTCCCGGCCCGTTCCAGGTAATGGTCCCTGACACACCTCTCAGGGAGGGATGGGAGTCCAGATATTTCCGGATTTCCCGTCCAGTCGGTCCGTCTCCCGAAGCGGACGCCTTTTCGAGAAGGCGAAGCGCGTCGTAGGTCTGGAGCGTGAAGAGGCTCGGACGGCCTCCTCTGAATGCCGATGACCGGACTGGAGAGGAGGGACCCAGGGGCGGGGGCCCGGTTGCAAGGACAGTGTCGTGGAGTTCACTGATCCCCGATAATCCGTGAATCCGGAGAAAGGTTTCATTTCCGATGAGAAGAACGTTCTGGATATTCTTGTAGGCGATTTCCCGAAGGAGCGAGGCAGGTTCGTAGGAAGTGTCCGGTACATAGAGCACGTCGAAGGATGGAAGGAAAAGCGTGCGGACATGTTTTTCTCCCGTGTTCCGGGACCCCAGAAAAAAGACCTTCCCGTCCATCTGGAGGGCATCCTCCGATACCAGAGTCGCTCCAGGCGGGAGTCCGGTCTCTTTCGAGACCACCGTCACCTTTCCGAACTTTCTCAACCCATCGATGGCCGACTGATTGTCGGGACGGCGAGGGTTGTAGATGACGCTTCCGATCACCTGGCCTCCGAGTCCCGTCAGGGAATCTTCATAGACCTTCCGGACATGCCGTCCGTAAGGCCCTTTCGGGAACACGACGACCGCATGGGACGGAGACACTCTCTTTTCCGTCACGATCGCGGCGGCGGAAGCCATCATGTCCGGCAAGGTGGCGGTACTGAAAAAATAGGACATATCCCGGTCGGGCGGCAGCGTCGGAGAAACCGCAACGATATCCGAATGCTCCAGAAAACGGGAAGATGCCTTGTAGTCATCGAGAAAGAACGGCCCGAGAAGGGCTACAAGCTTCTGTTGGCCAGCAAGGCTTTTCAGTGTCTGGAGATACGCGTTTGGCGTTTTCGCAAATCGGAGCATCAGTGCGGGAACGGAGGAGTCGGAAGAACTCTCCTTCCGGAAAAAATCGTGGAGTCCGAGAAGAAAAGAGTGGGCGTAGGGTCCCCGGGTCCGGTTTGAGAGACTGGGCAGAATGACGGCGAGAACCGGCTTGCCGGCCGGAAGAGAAAGATGGTTCAGCCGTTCTTCCGCAGATCCGGTGAAAAGCGACGCCGGGTAATTCGCAAGAAGCGAGAGGAAAAGGCGCTCGGCTTTTTCCGGATCCTTGTCCTTTCCGGACAAGGCCGCAATGCCTGTCCGGAACTTTGCGTAATCACCCGGAAATTCGTGGGGGAAGGTCCGGGAGATCGATTCAAGCTCTCCCGTGTCCGATATGTGGTCGTGAATCAGGTCGATGATCGAAGACAGCATGTCCTGCTGATGAACGGGATCGATCCGGTCGAGGGCATGCCCCAGGAGAAGAGCCCCTTCCAGCGGGTTCACCGATTCGAAATAGGGCAGGAGTGCATGGGTGGCGGTCTGGATTTCCCGGGGTTTTTCCAGTTGGGGAAAGACCGGAACAAGGAAGTGTTCGATCCCTGTCTTGTTGTGCAGCAGTCCATCTGAGACACCGAGTTCATACATGAACTCGCGCTTTTCTGCGGGATCTGCCAGGGCGAGCGCCTGGGACTTGAGCAGTGGAAGCAGGACAACGATCGCCCTGTCCGGAGCCCTGAGGTGCCGATAGGCTCTGGAAATTCCGAGAAATACGGGAAGAGGAATCCTGTCCCGGGGGGTGTCCAGAAGAATGCCTTTGAAGACCTGAAGGGCGTCCCGGTTCTTGCCTTCGGAAAGGTCTTTTTGTCCTTCGGCCAGGGAAAGGTTCACGGAAATGTCGCCGACATTCGGCGGGGGTTCCGCAGAAGGCGCATTCCCCTTGATGACAGGGACATTGGGCATTTGCAGGGCGGGAATAAGACCGGTGCCCTCCGCCTTTTCAGAGGAAAAGCCGGAAGAATTGAAAGCGGTCAGAAGAAGGACGAACGAAGCCAAAGTCGGGAGAAGCCCGGCTCGGACCTGTTTTCTGGGCAAATGACCATGGCGGCTTCGGATCGGATACAGGGAAGATCCTTTATTCAATGGTATTCATTGGGGTCAACCGGCCGTCTCAGGAATCGGCGGGCCGTATTTTTTCCTGGCCCTGCCAGCGGGTCAGGACATCCCGAAGAATCACCGCGTTGTTTTCCCGGAGGTTGGCAGATGCGTAAAGAAAAACGACCTTTTTTGGGTGAAAGGAAAGAATTGTCTTCCGGATTTCCTGTTTTCGGGATTCGAGTTCTTTTTCGTAGCGATCCGCAAAATCGGTGTAACGGTCCGGATGTTCATGAAAAAAATGCCGGAGTTCTTCGCTCGGGGCCCACTCCTTGGCCCAGAGGTCAAGTCTGGCGCGATCTTTGGAGATACCCCGGGGCCACAGGCGATCCACAAGGATGCGAACGGATCCGGTATCCTCAGGAGTATCTTCATAAATTCGCCGGATCGTGAAAGCAGCCGAACGGGGCTTCATGATGGTCGGTCCTTTTCAGTCACACTTCGGTCGTCCGATATCAATCACTGCCTACCGAAGAGTATCAATTTTGAACCAGCGAAGCAATCAACACCCCCGTTCTGTGGCGTCAGTTCAGGACTTTCAGAGAATACCAGAGAAAATCGCCGGTCAAATCGTTTCCGGGAGGTGGATATCCCTCAGGAAACTTCGTTCCTGTTTGAAAAAAACACTTGTTCTTTTTTGTAAAATGTTCTAGATTGGCGTCAGCAAGTCGGATCTTATGTCAACAATCCTTATTGTTGAGGATTCTTGCCGAAAGCAGAAAGGAACCGGTTCGTGAAAACAAGGCTCTGGATTGTGATCGTGGCGTTTTTTGCTGTGGTCGCCAACTCTCAGGAGACACCCTTCGCGTATGCGCAGAACCGGATCGGCTTTATCAAAAATATCCGCGTCGGCCTTCACGCAAACCGGATCCGGATCGTAGCCGTTCTGGACAGACTGCCAAAGGACCCTCCCGTCTATACCCCGGGGCCACGCGGGTCTCTGGACTTTCCTGGCCTTATGCCTTCTCCTACGATTCACAAGAAGGTTGTGGCGCATTCCGGTGCCTTGAAAGCCCATTTTCGGGAAATCGACATCCAATACGCTCCACAAAATCAAGAAACGCGCCTGACAATCTCCGGGGCCATATCAGAATCGACTCCCCATTTCTTCACCCTTCACAATCCGGACCGGATTGTCGCGGACTTCCCCTTTTCTGCCCGGACTTCCTCGAAAAAGAAGACGTCCTCCTCCAGGAAAGCGGAGGCCGTTCCCCCCAGACCGGGACAGAAGGTGATCGTGATTCCGGGCAAGAAAGTGAGCCAGGAAAACGTGGGGCATATCCTGCCGGCCGCTTTCTCCCCTTCGACAGCACCTGTGCCCCGGGCTCCGCGATTTCGCGTGGTGATCGATCCCGGTCACGGAGGAAAAGATTGCGGAACGCTGGGGGTCAACGGAATCTGCGAAAAGGACCTGGTCCTCGACATTGCCCTCGATCTCCAGAAGAGGCTTGAGGCAGATCCCCGGTTCAGGGTTCTGATGACCCGGAACCGGGATGTCTTCATTCCCCTGAAAACACGGACAGACATGGCCAACCAGTGGAAGGGCGATCTTTTTCTTTCCATTCATGCGAATTCCGACCCGAACCGGGCCGTCCGCGGGCTGGAGACCTTTCTCCTGAACCTTCGCTCTTCGGACGAGAGGTCGAAAGAGGTCGCGACGCGGGAGAACACCGTTCTCGGAGTTTCCCACGGAGATCTTGGCGCCATTCTCCTGACCCTCCGCGTGAACCACAAGAAAAAGCGTTCCCTGGAATTTGCCGGGGACCTGGATCGCTCTTTCACCCGGAATCTGGAGGGGCGATATCAGAGCGTCCGGAACCTCGGAATCCGGCAGGCGCCTTTTTACGTGATCATGGGGACGGCAATGCCTGCGGCTCTTACCGAGATCAATTTTCTCAGCAACCCGGAAGACGCCCGGATCATGGCCAGTCGCAGGTATCGGCAGATGGTCGCCCAGGCGCTCTACCGCGGTATCGTCCAGTATTATCGTCAGATCCATCCCGAGATCCAGGCCGAAAACAACCATGTCCCCCTCCTCTCCCGCCCCTGATCAGGCTTTGTCACAAGAGCCTTCCCTATGTTAAAATTGAATCTTTGCGAATCAGAGACGAATCTGAATAAGAGAGGATTTCCGGATATGGCTGACGACGATGAAGAGATCGATCCGATGGACGAGATCGAATTGCCCCTGATCATTCCAAAGAGGGATGGTCCCGATTGCCCGTTCTGCGGGGACCCCATGATGAGCGTGGACGGCGATTATGTTTGCATCGAATGCAACGGGACTTGGTACGGACCGAATATCGGCTGACCGTTCTTCCTTGTTTTCTTCCGGGTGAAACCCTTCCCGGGCTTTCACCCTCACTCCCTCCCTTGCCCCCGTAGCTCAGGCGGACAGAGCAGTGGTTTCCTAAACCATTGGCCGGGTGTTCGAGTCACCCCGGGGGCACCATATTTTCCCCTCAAATATCCAATACCCAAGCCAATAAATCCCCCTATCGCACGTTTTCTTATGTGACCTTTTGTGACCCCGTTTAGCCTCATTTTTTCCTCTCAGTGCCCCATAAGTGCCCCAAGATGCCCCACAAGAAATCCAGTATTTTAGCCATGTTGTGACATTTTGCATTTTGCAATTGCACCACGTAATGAAAGTTGATTGACATTTGTTGATGTGTGATTATAATGGTTAGCGTTAATGGCATGAAGGACGGGATGGCTGATGACCACCGAAGGCCGATCAAGGGAACCCGTCAGGCAGGCGGGGGAACAAGTTTCGGCCAGTTTTCAACCTTCGAAAATGACATTAGCCGCCAGAGATCTACCATCTTGGCCCTCCCATAAATTGATTATGGGGCCGTGAGGGGGTTGAGGGCCCCGTGACGGTTCAGAGAGAAGGGTTATAGGACACCTGCCCACAACTCAAAGCCTTTTTTTGGCTTTTTGTTTGGGGGTGTCCGTCATGCCTTCTCAATTTTTTCGGTGGACAAATCCGCCGAAAGATTTTTCCTTTCCCGGCCCCGAAGCCCTTCGGGCCTACTTTTTTCCGCGACAGACAATCCAAATCCAAGAAGCCGCGCGGGTTTTAGGCATTGGCCGTGAGGCGATGTACCGGGGATCCGCCGCCGGCCTGAAATTCAGCAGGCGCCCGGGCGGCCGGCAATTTGTCCTCTTAGACGATTTGATCTCTTATCTTTTTCCATCCCATCAGCCTGAAAATCCAGAAACAACGACCACTTCCTCAGAAAATTGCCCCAATGGGGCAATTGGGGCAATGGAAAAGAAGAAGACAGGCCGCCCCCGGGGTTCAAAAAGCAAGCCCCCTGCTGCCCAGGAAGGGGGTGCCAAATGAAAGCGACCCCCAAACTCCTGACTTTGACCCAGGTTTCCCAACTCCTCGGAATCCAGCCCCAGAGCCTTCGGCGCAGAATATACGCTGGGAAGATAGGGACCCTCCCCATTTTTCAGATCGGGGACGGCCCGCGCGCGCGCTGGGGCTGTCTGGAAGACGATCTCGAGTCCTGGATCGAGGCCCGGAAGGGTGGAAGAAAGGGGGTGTCGTGATGAGCACATCCCTTTTTGATCTCGTTGCAGGACTAAAGGCCCGTCATTCAGGCCCAAACTCATGGATGGCGCTGTGTCCGGGCCACGAGGACCGAACTCCTTCCCTCTCAATCTCTGACAAGGATGGAAAAATTCTTGTTCGATGCCACGCAGGATGTTCCCAGGAATCCGTCATCGGCACCCTCAAAAAAATGGGCCTCTGGTCTTCAGGAAGAGGAATGAAGAAGCCCGCGACCAGAGAGAATTACACCCCAAAAACCAAAACGGGAAAGACATTCTCATCCCTGGACCAGATCGTCACCTTCCTCAAGAAGGGAAAAGGAGAAGCGGATCCAAAGATCTATCACTACCCGGGAGAATGGGGAGTGATCCGGATCGATTTCATGGAAAAGGAAGAAAAGAAGAAGTTGATCCGTCCATTTCATTCGATTCCCGGAGGTTTTGCGCTCGGGGATCCTACCGGGCCTCTATCTCTCTACTCCACCCAAAACCTGACTGTTGGGTTCGACGACATCGTCTATGTCGTCGAAGGAGAAAAATGTGTGGACGCGATGGAACAAATCGGCCTCCTGGCGGTCACGTCCGCCCACGGCGCGAAATCGGCTAAGAAATCGGAATGGAGGCAACTTAAGGGGAGAAAAATCGTCATTCTCCCAGACAACGACCGCGCTGGGAAGACCTACGCGGAAGAGGTTCGGACAATCCTTGAGGACCTGAAATGCTCTGTCAGAATCTTGAACCCTTACCCCTCGGAATCTCCGGAGGGGTTTGACGTCGCGGATTGGCTCGAAATTGAAAATTCGGATGGCGTCAAAGAAAAAATCCTTACATTGGTGGAATCAAGAAAAGATAAGGAGGATCAGAATTGGGAAGAGGATCTGATGAGGAATGAAAAAGGAAATCTCAAACAAAATACACACAATATTCTCTTGATCATTGAGAACGATCCAGATTTTTCGGACATTAGATTCGACGAATTCACGAAAAACACCTTTGTTAGAGGAGAAAAACTGGAAACGTCAGCCCTCGTTCGCCTGGCGGCGACTATCGAAAAAAAATATTCCTTGCCGGGGGCACTCACAGAAAGGGCATTGGCTCCAGTCTGTGAAGCAGTCGGAAAGAAGAGGCCTTTTCATCCCGTCCGGGATTGGCTCAACGGTCTGAAATGGGACGGTATAAATAGAGTAGATCATCTGTTTGAGACTCATTATGGCGCCTTGCCGCCGGGGGATTATACCCGGGCGGTGGCCAGGAATTTCATGATCGGAGCCGTGTCAAGGATCTATCGCCCTGGGTGTAAATTGGACAACATGATCGTTCTCGAGGGGAAACAGGGCATCAAAAAATCATCTTCGCTCAAGGCACTCTTTGGGGACGAGTTTGTCTCGGAGGTGAAGGCCTCTCCGGATAGCAAGGACTTTGACCAGGCACTACAGGGCATGTGGTGTCTGGAGTTTGCGGAGCTGGATTCGCTCCAGAAATCGGACATCACGAGAATCAAAATGCAGCTTTCCACCCAGGCGGATTGGATCCGTCTGCCATACAAGCCCGCCTACCAATCATTTCCACGTCAAAGCGTCTTCGTCGGGACAACGAATGACGACGGATATCTCAAGGACCCGACCGGGGCTCGGCGCTTCTGGCCGGTTAAATGTACACAAGTAGACATCGAAGGAATCCGAAATGATAGGGAGCAGTTATTCGCGGAAGCCGTCCATCGGTTCAAAAACGGGGAGACGTGGTGGGATCTCCCACCCGGCGCGGAGGAAGAGCAGGATTTGAGGTTTCAGCATGATGTTTGGGAGGAATACATCCTTCCTTACATTTCAGGATTAAGTGAGGTCAAGATGGCAGACATTTTCGGGGAAGAATGCCTTGACGCGAAAAAATCTCAGTCGGACCGGGCGATGCAAACCCGGGTGGGGAACATCTTAAAGCGCCACGGGTGGGAGAAAAAGAGAATTCGGACACATTCAGGAAGAGCTTATACGTATGTCCCTACCACGAAGATAGGGACAGATAGGGACAACATAGGGACATCCAACACTGTAGCCACTGTCCCTACCGTCCCTACCAAAAATGAGGATATGTATAGGGGGAATAACGATGATCATTCTGACGATCGTGAAGAACAGGGACAGGGGGGTATAAGAGAGAGGAAATCAGTAGGGACGGTTGGACCGGTAGGGACATGCAAACAAAATCAAGGACTTACGGGTGTCCCTACCATGGATCCTACCGTGGATGAAATGGATGAAGATGTCCCTATCTTGGACTTGAACCTTTTTTTGAGGGAGGGTTGAAAAATGGAAATCATACTGAATCGCCAGGCAACCCTCGAAGGAAAGACCCTCTCTCCGGGATCAATTCTTGACCTCCCAGAATCCCAGGCCGAAAAGGTCATTGCCGCGGGGTATGCTTCTCAGGTGGGACCACTTACCGATCCGGAGGAGATGAAGAAGGCTTTCCAGTCTTGTAGTACCACTTGGGATCTGTTCCGTACTACATTCCGATTTGCCGGTGAGAGCTGGCCGACGGAAGTCTTTCGTGAGGTATGGGACGTTTACGAACAATGCGAAGCACGACTGATTGAAAAGGGGGAGCCGCCGGTTTCCATCTACTTCAAAAAATATCGGAGAGAATCAAGCTGAACGATCCCCTTCCCTGACTCTCTTTCCCTCACGAACCCTCCCGGCGGCGCTCAGACAAGCCGCCGGGAGTTATTTGCCTTTGCTCACGTTGCTATTTTTCAAACGAGGATCCGATCTTCCTTTATAGCAAGAGTGAGTCGATTTGAGAGGAATGAATTTCTTTTTCTGCATTTTGAGGGATAGTTGCAAGAAATTCAATAACTTTATTAACGTCTTCTGAATTAGGCCGCGGTCCGCCAGTTCCTATGTTCAGATGGTGGCCAAGAATTGAGTTGGCGAGAAATTGGACACCAGTACCACGATATCCCCATGAAAAATCACCGGTATATTTATATAAATCTCTTCTTGGATCTAAAAGATGATAATTATTATCTCCAGTTTTACGGAGAACAACGTTGCACCCTTTCACTATTGTGAATAAATATGCTGTTGTGGACATAAAATATCTCCTTTCCCTCTATAGTCTGCCCAATGTGAATCAATTATCGACTTGGCCCTTCTAGTTCCGGTTCATC
>DAHWKF010000071.1 GCA_027343785.1 Leptospirillum sp.
GTTTTGCTGCTCCTATTTAGTTGTCAATGATCCGCTTCGGGTCCGCCTTCGCGGCCCCCTTTCGGCGTTGTCCCGAAAACGTTCCCGTTCCCGAGCAACCTTGCCAGTCTACTCACCTGGCCCGGTCCTGTCAACCCCCCCGCCCCCTCCCCCTTCCCGGGGTCCTCGGCGGGCTTTTACTTATAGGCCTTTCTCCCCCACCTGTCAAGAACCCTAGGGGGGATGATTGTATGGTTGCAGTTTCAACCGGATAACCCGGCACAAATATTATACCCCTGGATTAAAGAAATAAAAAATAATGATAATGTGTTCTGAGACTGTCCGATCGGGCGGTTGAGTGGTCCGGTCGGAAATCCAACCCTATGTGCTTCTGTCAGTCCTTTTAAGGTATGGCCCATCTCTCCGGGAGATCTTGTAAATGTGAGTCTCCACTTCGTGGATGCTCAAAACTCCCCGGCTTCAGGTGAAGAATAAAGTAGCGGGTCTCGAAGGGCGAAGGTTCCGTTTCCATCTCCGGAAAGGAGTTCTGGGCCCGCCGGCTCATCCTGGTGCGCATTCTCGGGGATATGGCCATCCTGGCAGGGTCGCCTGTCACTCCCGGGAATCCTCGCGATCGTCTCCCGGACCGGCGGAGATCCCGCCTTCTTGCGCCGATTTTGTCATCTGATGAACGCAGATGACGCCTTACGCTTGTCCTGAAGACTCTTCACCGATCTGACGGCAATGCATGACTTTCCAGATGGAATGGCCCAGAACCGGGATTGCCACACCACCCATGATAATGGCTATCAGAATGTTTCCGATGTCTTGAGGATGCCCAAGACGGTCATTTATATAGGAATATATCCCTCCGAGGACAAACACTCCCCCACCGAAGATGAGGGTCAGTGTTGCGGTTCTGAGACCGATCTGGCGGATTTCCTCTTCGTTGAAATGGCGTGTAACCCTGAGGGCCGATCCGAATATCCCTCCCAGAAGCATCAGCATGATCATGGTCCCCACTCCAAAAAGGAGTCCGGGAAGAAAACCGGTCCATGGAGAGGTCATATGGGGAGCGGCTGTTGTATAGATAAAGAGGGCAAACGGGCCGAAGCCGAAACCGGCGATGAACCCGTGGATCATGGCCCAGCGGGGCGGAATTGCGTTTGCACCCTCATGCTGATGGGATGTCTTGAAAAACGACAGGATCGATGAGCTCCTTTCCGCAGGTTCGGATTCTTCATGATGGTGCCCAAGAAGATGGAAATGAACATATTTCTTTTTCTCGAGGACAATCCAGCCCGCAATGGCCATGACGCTCCCGACGACAATATCGATGACGGAATTCAGGGATTCCCGGGTCAGCCATGACGCAAGGAAAAGATAGGAGAGTTCGGAAGCGATCGCACGCTGAAGGGTAAATGCCGCTGAAAAATAAAAACCGGACCGGATTCCCTGTTTTCCGGAGGCATTGCCGATGGCATAACTGAAAGTGATCGGCCAGGTATGCTCGTCCGGAAGGAGGCCATGCAGAAGTCCATACCCAAGAGACTCCAAAAGGAGTAAAATCATTCACGGTTTCCTTTCGATACTATTCTGTCGTTCGTCCAGTTAATGATACCAACTCTCACTGTCGGGTGCAATTCAACCGGTTTACCGCCCTTCGCCGTTGGAATGGGCACCCCCCCGCAGATTTTTCCTGCGACGTAAGTCAAACGAATGGCTTTTGCGACAGCCATCCCCAGGAGGAAAAAGGGATTGGATTCGAGAATTTTCGATGGCCTGAACCCGGAGCAAAAAGAGGCCGTCATGGCTCCTGATGGCCCTGCCCTGGTGCTTGCCGGCGCAGGTTCCGGAAAGACCCGTGTCCTGACCCATCGGGTCGCGTGGCTTTTCGAAAAAGGGGTTCCCGCCCATCGT
Organism: Leptospirillum sp.; assembly: GCA_027343785.1. GTDB lineage: Bacteria > Nitrospirota > Leptospirillia > Leptospirillales > Leptospirillaceae > Leptospirillum_A. The sequence goes on from DAHWKF010000071.1 coordinate 1,900, forward strand.
GTCCTGGTCCTGACATTCACAAAGAAAGCATCCCGGGTAATGCAGCAACGGCTGGTGGACCTCTTGACCGGTCCACAGGTCCTTCTCTGGAGCGGAACCTTTCACCATGTCGGCTACCGTCTTCTCCGCGAGTTCGGCAACAGGATAGGTTTTTCCGGAACACCTGTCGTGATTGACCGTGAAGACCAGGTCGACCTTGTCAAGACCGTGCTGGCCGGGATGACCGAAAGCGCAAGGAAGGAGATGGCCCCTGCAGGCACCATCCTGAATGTCATCAGCCTATCGAAAAACCTTCAGACCCCCGTTGAAGACGTTATCTACGACCGTTTTCCGTCCCTGATTCCGCATATCGAAGAGGTCCGCCGGCTTGAAAGCGAATACGAAGGAAGGAAAAAGGCTGCCCGTCTTGCGGATTTCGACGATCTTCTGACGGGATGGCTGGCCATTCTGGAGTCCGGCTTGGATGTGCTGGAAGTTCTCCGGAAAAGGTTCCGGTTCATTCTGGTCGACGAATATCAGGATACCAACCCGTTGCAGGCCCGGATTCTGGATCTGCTGGCCTCTGAACACAAAAGTCTTTTTGTCGTCGGGGACGATAGCCAGAGCATCTACTCATTCCGGGGAGCCCACGTCGAAAATATCCTGACGTTTCCGGAACGATATCCCGAAGCACGCATCTATCGACTCGAGACAAATTATCGGTCGACCCCCCCCATCCTGGATCTGGCCAACAGAATCATTCTCGGCAACGAACGCCGCATCGAAAAAACCCTCCGGGCCCATCAGGAGAATAAAGGCCAGTCTCCCCAGGCGGTGGGCTTGTACTCCGATGCCGACCAGGCGCACTATATCGGGTCAACGGTGGAACAACTTCTGGACGGGGGGACCCTTCCTGCCGAAATTGCCATACTGTATCGTTCGCACTATCTGAGTCTTCCGGTCCAGTTTGAGCTGGCCCGGAGAAAGATCCCTTTTTCCGTGACTTCAGGACTCAGATTCTATGAACAGGCCCACATCAAGGATGTCCTGGCACACCTTCGACTGATCCAGAATCCGCGGGACTATTTGGCCCTGACGCGTCTTCTTCGAATGATCCCCCGGATGGGAGAACGCTCCGCTGAAAAATTGGTCAAGGCGCTGGAATCCGTCGAAGACGTATTTATTGCCCTGACAGAAGATTCTTTCCTGAAAACTTCTCCGGGACTGGCCCGTGAAGGGATTAAAAAACTGGGAGAACGCCTCGTTTCCCTCCGCTCCATTCATCAGAAGGGAGATGCCACGGTGGGGGTCCTGGTCATGGAAATCCTGGAGAACGGTTACCGGAGGGACCTGTATGATATCCGGGAAGATCCGGAAGACAGGGAGTCGGATCTTGCGGCGTTCGCCGAACAGCTGGACGAACTGACGGATCTCGAAGGGTTTCTCGGCGAGATCACGCTCCTTGAAAACCTGGAGGAAATGGCACTGGCAAAATCCTCCGAACCGGACCGGGTGGTTTTGTCAACGATCCATCAGGCAAAAGGACTGGAGTGGGATCAGGTCTTCCTTCTGTCCATGAATGAAGGAATTTTTCCATCAGAAAAATCGGCCGCGCGATCCCGGGATCTGGAAGAGGAGCGCCGTCTCTTTTACGTGGCCGTGACGCGGGCGCGCAAGGAGCTGATGCTTTGTGTTCCGGAGAGTTCTTCTTCACGGGGAAGGGCGGAACGACTTTACCCTTCCAGATTTCTTTCTGAAATCGGTCCCGATTTGGTTTCCGAGGTCCGTTATGAATCCTGGAATTTCTGAGGGCACTCCGGAAATCCAGGACAACAATTGAAAAATTCAAGGGAACCCCGATGTCCTCTACTGACCAGTTCGTCCATTTGCATGTCCATACCCAGTACAGCCTTCTTGACGGTGCCAACAAGATTGAGCCGATGCTCCGAAAAGCCCAAGCCCTCAACATGCCCGCCATCGCCATGACAGATCACGGGAACCTTTTCGGCGCCATCGAATTTTTTCAAGCGGCAAAAAAGTACGGGGTGAAACCCATTATCGGATGCGAAGTCTACATCACCCCCCGGTCCCGATTTGAACGCCAGGATCTCTACTTTGCCGGAGAAGGGCCTCACCAGGGGAAAAAAATCAACAATGCGTCCTTCCACCTGATCCTTTTGGCCCAGAACCTCACCGGTTACAGGAACCTTCTCCGGATCGTTTCCCTTTCCCACCTGGAAGGCTTCTATTATCGGCCCCGGATCGATTTTGAGCTTCTTTCCCGCCATCGTGAAGGTCTGATCGCCCTCTCCGGATGTCTCAAGGGGCAGATTGCCTACATGCTCACACGTGGAGACGCGGAGCGGGCAACCGCTACGGCCGGATTGTTCCGGGAGATATTCGGCCCTGAAAACTACTTTTTCGAAATTCAGGGCAATGGCCTGGAGGATCAGAGAATCGCCAACCGGGAAATCATCGGGCTTTCAAAAAAAATGTCCATCCCGCTGGTTGCAACAAACGACTGTCATTACCTTGAAAAGGAAGACGCTGTTCCGCACGACATTCTCCTGTGCCTCCAGACGGGAAAGACTTTGGCGGATCCCGCCCGTCTGCGTTTTGGCTCGCACGAGTTTTATCTCAAGACGCCGCAGGAAATGATCCGCGCCTTTGACGAGTTGCCGGAGGCCGTCACCAACACCTTGGACATCGCCGGTCGGGTCGATTTGTCGATCGATTTGAACACCATCCATATGCCTTCGTATCACCTGGATGAAAGCATGACGCCTGTCACGACGGTTCCGGAGCTGTTTGTCCGGACCAGCCAGGAGGGTCTGGTCTCGCGATTTGAGGAAACCGGTCTGCCCCTCGATCAAAGAACCCTTTATCTGGAACGGCTTGAAAGAGAAATCCGGGTGATACAGAAAATGGGGTACGAAGGATACTTCCTGATCGTCTGGGATTTTATCCGGAAAGCGCGGGAGATGGGTATTCCTGTGGGCCCCGGCCGCGGATCTGCAGCGGGCTCTCTTGTTGCCTGGTCCTTGCGGATCACCAACATCGATCCGATTCGCTTCGGCCTCCTGTTTGAACGGTTTCTGAATCCGGAGAGGGTCAGCCTTCCCGATATCGATATCGATTTCTGCATGAACCGCCGGGGGGAAGTGATCCAGTATGTGGTCGAACGGTACGG
>DAHWKF010000098.1 GCA_027343785.1 Leptospirillum sp.
CCCCACACTTACACCCCCATGGGAACCGTGACATTCTACTTCAACGGCCCCTTCGGTTATCGGGGGATGTGAGGGTGACCGTCTTGTTCCGAATTGTGCGAAGCCGCTTCGCGATATACGCCCTGCTGGTCCCCTGTCTCCTTGCCGGTTTTTTGCCCGGCCTTTCCCGGGCCGACGGATCAGACGGAATCCTGTCGGCCCCTCTACCCTCCTGTTCTGTCCTGCCTCTATGGGCCTTCTCCGGGGTCGGGCCAGCCGTCGCCCCGGCCCCGAACCCTTCCTCCGGTTCCCCTGCGAATGATCCAGGCGCCCCGCAGTCTCCCGGTACGACGACCAACATGCTGTCCAGCGGGATCGCCCATGCGGGCAACCGGATTTTTATCGAACCCCTGATCGTGAAGGACGGGGATATCGACAACCAGCTGACCCTGATGCCGGCGTATAGCGGAATGGCGGGTCATTCGAGCGCTTTTACGACACCGGTCATGCTGGAAAAACGACTGACCCACCATTTCAGCGTGCGGGTGGACACCCACTACATCGACCTGTGGACACCCAACCATGGATATTCGGGTTTCCAGTACTTCGGGCTCCAGGGGAAGCTGCTCCTCTACGAAAACGATCCGCATGAAATCTTCACCACCTTCATCATGCGGGGGATCACGCCGGTGGGGGGGACGCCCGTCGGACAAGGAGTCCCCTTTACCCTTTACTCCTACCTGGTGTTTAACAAGGGTCTGGGAGACGTTCCCGTATCGTGGATCCGTCCGTTTGCCTTCCAGACGGACGTGGCGGGCATCGTTCCTTTCGGAAACGGTCCCATGCCCCTGTCGGATTTTATGGGGACCCTCGATTACGGGGATTCTTTCCGGTTCGACGGGGCGATCGAATACAGCTTCCTCTATCTCCACGATATTATCGGCGTTCCCATGCCCTCCTTCTTCGCCCATCTGACCCCGGCGGTCGAGTCCAGGACGCTCGTGAACCTGTCGAACAACGGCTATTACGGGCTCACGGAAGGTTACCTGTCTTATGAGGTCAACTATCAGGCGGACTGGTACCAGGTCAGTCTGGCCTACCAGCAGCCCTACGGGGCGGACTCCTCCTTTATGGGGCAGCGCTATGTCCTGTACACCACCTTTTTCTACGGTTGGCTTCTGAAGAAGATGGGATACCATTCGACGCCTTTCTGAACTCCTGCGTTGTCGTTTCCGGTTGCAGTGACAAACGGACGCGCATAGGATGAATGGTGCCGGAAAGGTTCACGATGTATTCGTGATTTATGAGAGGCAAAGGCGGAAACTTCAGATCGAAGGAGACGGACATGAAAGGTTTCAGGACGCGGGTGTTTCTGGCAATGACGTTGGGTATCATCCTTTGTTTTCCGGGGATCTCCCGGTCGGAGGCTCCCCCTCCCTATACCAGTATCGATATGGCCAAAAAGCTGAACCAGTTCCGCAAGGAAGCCGGCGGGGCGTTTATCGTCCCGCAGGTGTTCCAGTCCCATCCCGGTGCGATGTTTGTGCTCATGCACGCCAAGGATTTGAACCTGACCGACAAGCAGATCAAGAAAATCCGCCTGATCCGAAGGGCGATGGTCACCCGCTCCTTGCGTCAGATCGACCGGATCAACAAGATCCGTTCGCGCTACCTGTCGCTCATGGACTCCCGGAACCCCCCGCTTCGCAAGGCCCGCAACATGTACATGAAGCTGACCCGGCTCATGGCCCAGGCCACATTCGACCATGTGACGGGACACATCAAGGTCGGGAAGGTCCTGACCCAGGACCAGTGGGCCAAACTGAAGACGCTGCACTAGAACCCATCCCGTGCCGGACCCGTATGTGGCAGAGGATATGAAATCCTTTCTCTGCCGCATGCGGGGATTCGTCCGGATCGCTGTCGGGTTTGATCTTGTAAGGGAGTCTGAAATGCCAACCAGTACCATGATCCATGTTCGTATTGACGAAAAAATCAAGAAAGAAGCCGTGAAAACCTTGGAGGATATAGGCCTGTCCGTTTCCGAGGCGGTGCGCATGTTTTTGTTGCGTGTGATCGCTGAGAAACAAATTCCCTTAGCACTCAAGGTGCCTAACGCTGAAACCCGTTCGACAATCGCCGAGGCCGACGCGATTGCCGGTAACAAGCGCCCCAGCCGTCGGTTGGCGGATGGAATGCCCGGAAGGGGCGACAGATCGAGAAGTTCCTCTGTGAAACATAAGAAGACTGATCTGCCAGGTATTTTAGGCAATCCTGACCGGAAGGAACGTCAACGCATGGCTGAACGCATTCTGGAGTCATTTGAGTTGTCGGACTTTGGAACCCTGCTGAAAGAAGGTCTTGATAAAACCAGTATCCCACAGGATTCTTGCGAAAATGGGAGTTAGCAAAAAACAACAGAAGGCGGTCGAACGGATCTCTGAAATTCTGGGAGAAGAATCAGTTGTTCTGATCGGAGCCCACGCATTAAGCGCCTGGGGTGTTCCACGGGCAACAAGAGACATAGATTTTGCCGCGAGTGGAGGGCCGAAAGAGATTGCCAGTCGACTGGCCGAATCTGGAGTTTGGGCCGAGGTTCACAGGGGAGACCCTGACGATCCGATCCCCTGGTCAGTACGAGGTGTAATCGACGGTGTTCCGTTCGATATTCTGCCGCCTCTGGAGGGACTTTCCGTCCTGGACGGGATCTCTGTCGAATCTCATGGGTTCAAGACCCGTGTGTGCCGGATCAAGGATCTGGTGAGACTCAAGTTTTACGCTGGCGGCCCCAAAGACATTCTGGACGTCGCCGGTCTTGCCACGGTGAGGCCCGAAATTCTTTCCTACGCTCGCGAACAGGCTGACAAATATGGCGTTCGCAAGACATTCGAAGCCTTTCTGGAAGACATTGCCCGGAGAGAGCGGCGAAAACCTGAAAACAGAAGCGAAGGAACCGTTTTTTCAAAAAAAAAAGAAAACGACTAAACGCCCCTTTGGAATAACCCCAAAATTTGTCCACCCGTTCTCAGGAGAATATCTGAGGGGAGATCGTTCGCATGCCCTCGGTTCACAACAAATCCGTCGTTGATCGTCTGTTTTTCTCTTAACATTCATTCCCGTTTCGGGGGAGGCCCAGAGCATTCTTCCAGCTTGAGGGCGAGGTCCTCCGCGCGGAGATGGGTATAGCGGTGGAGCATCTGGAGCGTTTTATGTCCCGTGATGGCGGCCACCTGGGGGACGGAAAGGCCTTTTTCAAAAAAACGGCTGGTGGCTTCATGGCGCAAATCGTGAAACCGGAGGTCCCTGATCCCGGCACTCCGGCAGGCGTCCAGAAAACGGTGGGAAACATCGTCCGGGGAGAGGGGAAAAGGACGTCCCTGATTTTCGGAGAGGCGTTTTTGGAGAATCTCCAGAGCGAGGGGGGAGAGCGGAACTTTCCGCTTCCCGCCGGATTTTGTCTCGGCGATCGTGGCTACGCGTTTTTCAAGATCGATCCGGTCCCATGTCAGGGAGAGGATTTCGCTCCTTCGCATGGCCGTTTCAATGGCGAACCGGATCAGGTCTTTCATGACTTGCGTGGATAAAGACAGGATCTTCCCGAGTTCTCCCGGCTCCAGGCGCCGGTCCCGACCCGGAGGAAAGGCCGGGAGCCTGAGCGCCTTGACAGGGTTCCCCAGAGTTTCATGACCCCATTCCGTCCGGGCGATTTCGAACAGATGCGATAACACGGCCAGGTCCAACCGGATGGTGTATACCGATCGTCCGGCCGCCAGGCGGTTGTTTCGGTAGGAAACAAGGTCGATCGGGCGGATCCGGTCGAGCGGAAGATCTCCCAGGGGATGCTTCTGCCAGGCGTGGATGCGTCTGGACTCCTGCAGTTTCCCCTTTTTCTGGGGTGTTATTTCCAGCAGATATCTCGACAAGGCCTCCCGAAGAGTTGGTATGCAGGATGGTGATGCGTCGGTCACCGGGATATTCCTCTATCATGAATGAAATTGGCTGGAAATGATGACCATCGGCGGATCTGTCTCTTTTCCCGCAAGATGGATTGGCCTTCGATCGGGGGGCATCCGGACAGAGGAAAAACACTATAGAGAATCCTCGGGATCTTGAAAAGACGGTCGGACGGAAGTACCAAAGGGAGATCTGATCACATATTCTGATGAGGACAAATCAATAATGGAACACATGGTCTTGAAAAAACGCGTCAGGGATCCATCCCTTCGGGAGGATGAAGGTAAGCTTTCCCCTTCCTTGCGACGGGTCGAACCCCTTGTGCGTGACTCACATTTCGAGGGTAAACACGGGATTACTGAAAGCCCGGTGCGTCTTTGCCCTGAGGGACAGCAGGATCCCTGTATGACGGAAATGCGGGAACGGGAAGACTTCGGTAAAGCGATCGGGAAAATATCAGGCGAAGGAAAAGAATCGGGAAGTTGGCCTGGAGGGCTTCCGATCCAGGTTGACGGGATGTCGGATTTCAGGGAAGAGGAGGAGGGGTTTCGTATCTCTCCTGAGCTTCAGATAAGAGGGGCACTCTATACTATAGCCAGCCGCTGTTCCCCTCCCTTGACAGTGAGGGGACAAAAATTACATTTAGATTGTGGGAAATAACGATCTCAATCCTGAATCATTCCATGAGCAACCTTGCCAGGAGTGTCTGTGAGTTCTCTGAATCTTGAGCCACTAGAGAAAGCCATCGAACAACTGAAATCAGGGATAAAGCAAAGCCACGCCGATCCCCATAACGAACTCTTGCGGGACGGAGTGATTCAGCGGTTCGAATACACCATGGATCTGGGTTGGAAACTGCTCCAGCGTTATCTGAAACACATCGTACAGATTGACGAGAGCGCGATCCGGACCAAGAACGATCTGTTCCGGGAAGCCGCCCGTCTCGGGATCATTTCTTCCGCAGAGGCATGGATTGGACACTATGAGGCCCGAAATGAAACCTCCCATTCCTATGATTCGGAGACCGCCCGAAGGGTGTTTGAACGGGCGAAGCTTTTCCTTCCGGACGCAAGCCGTCTTCTGGAGACCTTGAAGGATGTCACTTGATGTTCGTCCCGATCACCTTAAAATCGTCCAGGATATTCTGAGCACTCACGTTCCTGACAGACAGGTGTGGGCGTTCGGCTCCCGCGTGACTGGAAAAGCCAGGGAGACGTCAGACCTTGATCTGGCAATTATGGGGGACAGTCCTCTGGAATTCGAGTCTCTTGCCGCCCTGAGGGACGCGTTCAGTGAATCCCGGATTCCCTATAAAGTAGACGTGGTAGATTGGGCGACAATGAGTGCGACGTTCAGGGAGATGATTGGAAAAAATAAGGTGTTAATAAGATGAGGGGAATTGTACTGCAGAAAATTGCCTGGAAGGAGGAATCCGCTCTTTCTGTCGGCTTATCCGGACAGATTGGATGATGTATTTTGGGTAAGATGGAGATGATGGATTTTGCGGATTGCTCCAGTTTTTAAAAATCGAGCGGTTTCTTATTGTTCCTGTCTCTCTTCCTTGACAGTGGGCTTGATCGAGTCGCGCGGCAAACCTCGGCATTCATGCCGGGGAAGGATAGCGGGGAAGGATAGCGCGGACGGCAAAGCCGTCCTGGAATGTTGACATTCAGTGAGGGGTTTGCTGCTGTTCGATGTATTGGCGAATGATTTCGATGGGAGCGCCGCCACAGCTTCCGGCAAAATAGCTGGGGGACCAGAGTGTCCGACCCCAAAGTTTCTTGCGAATTTCCGGATATTTTTTTCTCCGGATCAGACGGCTCGAAACGCCTTTCAGGCTGTTCACCAAGGCAGAGACTGCCACCTTGGGGGGGTAGTGTATCAAGAGATGGACATGGTCGTCCTCGCCGTCAAACTCCATCAACTCCGCCTCGAAGTCGGAACAGACGCTGGCGAAGATGAGACGCAGGTCGTCAAGAACCGCTTTACTGAACACCTCGCGACGATATTTTGTGACAAAGACCAAGTGAACATGCATCTTGAAAACGCAATGTCTTCCATGTCTGAGTTCGGTTGACTTTTCCATGAGGCCAATTATAATTTC
>DAHWKF010000115.1 GCA_027343785.1 Leptospirillum sp.
ATGACTGTAATTGTTCTATTGGGTCTTTCTATGAGGCCCCGTCTTCGGCGGGGGCCTCGTCGGACGTCCCCGACTTCATTTTTCTGTAAAGCGACGTCCGGTCGACCCGCAGGATTTCGGAGGCGCGGGTGACATTGCCCCCGCATTTCCTGAGCACCTCCTGGATGTACTCCCGCTCAAACCCTTCCCGCGCGTCCCGGAGCGGCAAGACCTCTTCGGACCCCGACGGCGGGGAAACCGTATTTCCCAGCATCTGTCGGATCGCCGAAACATCGATCACCGGATCGGGCACCATGATCAGCAGGCGTTCCACCAGATTTTTCAGCTCCCGGACGTTTCCCGGCCAGGAATACTGGCAGAGCATGTCGGCCGCCTCTTCCGAAAAGTGTTTCGGCTTCAGGCCCTCGTGCTCAACCAGCTCACCGATAAAGTGTTCGAGCAGGAGCGGAATATCTTCCGGCCTTTCCCGGAGCGGTGGAACGGTAATCGGGATGACGTTCAGACGATAGAAAAGGTCGTCCCGGAATTCGCGCTTCCGGATCAGCTCCACCAGATCCTTGTTGGACGCGGCAATGACCCGGACATCCACCGAAACGTCCCTGTTCCCGCCGACTCTCTGGAATTTCTTCTCCTGGAGGACCCGCAAGACCTTGGCCTGAACCGGAAGGCTCATGTCCCCGATCTCGTCGAGGAAAAGGGTTCCGCCCGAAGCCACTTCGAACTTCCCCTTCTTTTGGGTCATCGCTCCCGTAAAAGCCCCTTTTTCATATCCGAACAGTTCGCTCTCGATCAGGTTGTCCGGGATGGCCGCGCAGTTGATATCGATAAATGCCTGGCCATTTCTGGGAGAAAGACGGTGAATCTCCCGGGCGACCAGCTCCTTTCCTGTGCCGTTTTCTCCATGTATCAGCACCCAGCCGTTGGTCGGGCCCGCTTTCTCGATCGCTCCCAGCAAATCCCTGATCACACCGGACTGCCCGATGATCTGGTAATTCCTCTCGACGATCCGCCTCAGAGACTGATTTTCCTCCTCCAGACTCCTTTGCCGGAGGGCGTTCTGGACCGTGATCAGCACCTTGTCCAGCGAAAAGGGTTTTTCCACATAGTCGAAAGCTCCGTTCTTGATGGCGCGGACCGCGGTCTCGATCGTCCCGTGACCGCTCATGACAATGACCTGTGTCCGGGGAAACTTTTCACGGATGGCGTTCAGCAGGACAAGACCGTCATCCGGTCCGAGCCAGACATCGAGAAAGACCACCTCCGGCGCATCTTCTTCCAGCTTCCTCAGCCCTTCACCCGCGGACAGGGCGGTCTGGACCCTGTATCCCTCGTCTGAAAGAATATCTCCCAGGGTTTTCAGAATATTGGGCTCATCGTCAACAATCAGGAGGGTTTCCCGCGCCATTTACCTATCCTCCCGGATCGCGGCCGCCACGGTTTTCTGAACATGTCGGACCGGAAAAACCAAGGAAAAGAGGGCCCCGCCCGAAGAACTTTCCGAACAGGTGATACTCGCGCCATGCTCTTCCAGGATCCGGTGGACGATCGCGAGCCCCAGCCCCATGCCCTGATGTTTTGTCGAAAAGTGGGGAAGAAAAATCCTGTCCATGTATTCCGAAGGAACACCGGGTCCGGTATCTGCAAAAAGAACGGTCACCGTATCCTGTCCCGTGCGGACGGTGATGTCGATACGCCCGGATTCCTGCATGGCATTGACCGCATTGTCGAACAGATTGACAAATACACGACGGATGGCGCTTTTGTCCAGAAAGAGCAAAGGGACATCTTCGGGAGCTTCCAGAACCACCACGATATCCTTGTGGGCCGAACGGTAGAGCCAGGATATGTCGGACAGGATCGGGACGATATCCAGAGACTGGGGGTTGCTGCCGGGAATACGGGCGAAGGAGGAAAACTCGTCCACCAGGTGCTTCATCCCCTGGACTTCGTCCACGATGGTCTGGATCGCCTCCTGAAAGACCCGCGGAAAATCTTCAGAGCGGTCCAGGAATTTTTTCTGTAGCCGCTGGGCGGACAACTGGATCGGCGTCAACGGATTTTTGATTTCGTGGGCGACCCTCTGCGCGATCTCACGCCAGGTCTGGGCTTTCTGCGCTGTGAGAAGAGCCGTGATGTCGTCAAAAACGATCACAACGCCTTCCCCAGGAACGCCTCCGGGATCGGCCAGACGGTTGATCCGGATCCGGAACGTCTTGACCTGTCCCTCCGGCAGTTCAAACGAGGATTCGACCTCCGGACTTTCGTTCTCCCGGACCCGCTCCACCAGATCCAGAAAGACGGGAACGGCCGGATGAGCCAGATCCGCCAGCCTCACTCCCAGGGCTTTGTTTCGGGGAAGGGCCAGAAGATCTTCGGCCGAGTGATTGACGGTCGAAATCACCCCGTCCCTGTCGACTGAGATCACCCCGGTGCCGATATGTTCAAGGATGGTCTCCGTGTACTCCCTCCGTCTCGCCAGTTCCGAATTCGCCTCCTGCAATGTGCGGTTCGAATGGGCCAGATCCTCCGTCATCTGGTTGAAGGAGCGGATCAGGATGGCAAACTCATCCTGACCGGACTCGGGAACGCGGACGGCCAGATTGCCTTTCGCCACCTCTTCGGTCGCTTTTTCAAGGGCGCCGATCGGCTCGGTGATTTTCCGGGCCAGGTAAATCCCGAACCAGACGGCTCCGAAAATGATGATCAGGGTGATCATCAAAAACAGAAGAAGGTAGGACTCCCGGATGGGGTTCTTGAACTTCTGGAGGGCCTGATAGTCCCGGAAGGCGTGGGTGATGTTGCGCATCTTCTCCAGAAACCGGCCGGGGACAAAATAGTTGACCACCACCGCCCCCTGGCGGGACAAGGCCCGTTTTCCCCGGGGTCCCGGATAGGCGACGGGAACGACCGCCCGGATCAAATCCCCCAGCCCCGTCGAATAGACAAAGGCCTCTCCCCCTTTTGCCAGCGCCTGTGCGATCTGATCTCTCGGCAGATCGAGCAGACGGACGTTCAGGGAATTCACCTGGGCAATTCGAACGGGAATAACGCTAAACGTCTCGCTTCCCGGATGCAGGACATAAAGCTCGACGCCCGCGAGATCGTATTCTTTTCTTTTCAGGGATAAAAACGCCTTGAGCACCCCCGGATGACCCACCATCCCGGGACGCACGGACATCTCGTCGGAAATTTCCCGGGCGATCAGGACGGTGTTCTCCTTGGTCTGGTTGTAATACCCCTTCGCGACCTCGAGGGAGGAATGCAGGGAGTCGGTGATCGGAAAACTGAACCAGCGCTGGACGGAATTGTTCAAAAAACCGCTCGCGACAATGAACAAAAGGACCGAGGGGATCAGGACCATCAACAGAAAAGAGCCGATCAGGCGGGACTTGAACCCGCTTCCGAAAACGCCCGTCCTCCTGTCCCAGTAGAGTTTCACAATATTCCGGACGAGAACGAGAATCAGGCTGATCGCCAGGATCAGGTCGATATTGAACAGGAATATGACGATCAGGTGGGAGATCAGACGGGATGAGTAATGGGCGGGAGGCGTCCGCATTTCAAGAAAGGTGGTCAGGAGGGTCAGGACCAGAAAGGAGCTGATCAGGACAACCGGAGAACGGAGGAACTTTTTCCGGAATTCTGTGGTTTCTTCCACCGGCACGTCTCCTCTCCCTTTCAGGAAACCGGTACCCCCATGAGCCTGTTGGCCAGTTCAATCCATTCGGCCAAAACGCTGGATCGACGCCGAAGGGCAATCTGGCGGCCCATGGTCATTTCGACAGGAACACCCCCAAGGAGCCGGGACGATTTCCGGCTTTGCCGGAACGTGAGCCTGGCCTGGGGGCGGTCGGTCGACAGGACGGCGTCGAGAGAAGCCGACAGGTCTCCTCCGTTGGCAAGGGCCGCGGTAAATGGCCGCACTTCCAGCTGCTGTGCGGAAAAACGGGCTTTCAGGAAAACCTGCCGGTATTGTCGGGTGGCGAACCGGACCCGGTGCCCTTTGACCTGGAGATTCCCCTCCCATCGGGCAGCGGGTCCATGGACATATCCGTCCGCCACAAGCACTCCCGAATAGCTCCCCGCCTTGCCCCCCAAAATGGGGGCGAATCCTGCCAGTCCGACCGTTCCGTGGAAAAAGACGTCCAGAAAGGGAACGTCCTGTATCCGGGTCACGTTGCCCTGGATACGAAACCAGGACGGCCGCATGGACAGTCCGAGGCGGAAGTCCCGCAGGCTGCCCTTTTCAAAATTTCCGGAAAACCGGACCGCGTCCAGGGTGACCATCCCGCCACCCGTCCGGACGAAAAGACGGGGCGACAAAAAACGGACCTGGAACCGGTTCATCAGGAAGTTCGAGGAAACCCGGCCGGAAATCCCTGTCATGGCGAGGACGGGGGGACTCCCTTCCGGTCCCCACGAAACCTGTCCGTCCCGAACACCGAATGAGCGGACGATCGCCCCTCCACCCTTGGGAGACTGGACACCCTCCCGCCATTTTTCAAAAAATCCCCGGTAGTTGTCGTCTCCCCCGTGAACGACTCCGGTAATCGACGGATGAAAAAACGTCAGATCCCTGAAATCATAGACCCGGTCCAGAAGGGAGAGGAGGCTCAGGTGCCCTTCCACTTCAGGAAACGAGAACAGGGTCTGCAGACCGCCCCCTTTTCCCATCGGAAACTGGACGAGAATTTGGCGGAACGTCACCTTTCCCAGGAGGAGACTCAGGTGGACAGACCCGATCCTCACCTGACCCTGATAGGCCCCCTGGACCGTCTGAACCAGGTCCGCCCGGAGCGTTCTTTCGAAAGAATGGCGGATTTCCCAGAGACCGGCGACCACAAGGACCACCCCCAGCACCAATAAAAGCAGCAGGGATTTTCCCCGGCCCATTCCTTTCAATCGAAGCTCCTAGCTTTTCCGGTCCTTGAGGCTGACGAAATACATCTTTGCCTGGTAAATCATATCCTTGATATATTCTTTTTCTTCCGCACCGAGGGCGGATTCGCCTTCGCGAAGGAAGGTGTCCATCAGGTCGATCAGCAATTTCGCCGAATCGAAATCCGGCGCCCTCTCCGGACGTCCTGTCCGGGGATCGACGCCCAGGGCGCTGATGGCCATCCCTCCCAGAATGGCCGGGATGTGCCCCAGGCGGGGTGACTCGTCGACCTCGACCGTCCGACTGTCGAGGAGCGCAACGGGAAGCTTGTCCCGGAAGGCATCCTGGAAAGCCTCCATCAGTCCCAGAAAAAATCGGGCTTCCCGAATATTGAATGTCTGGGCCGGTCGACGGGTTTCCGGATCGAACGCCAGGTGGTTCAGGACCATGCCGGACAGGATGGCGAAAATCTGGTCGAGCCCGTGGTCGCCCGGAACTTCTCCCGCTTGACGCTCTTTCCCTGACGGTTCAGGGGAAGATTCCGGAGACGGAGGAGGAACCTCTTCTCTCTTTTCCTCCTTGACGGATGCGGACGGGTCAGGGGATTCCGGCTCATCCAAATCAAAACGGGGCCTCCGGTCCGATATAATGATTTCAGGTTCCTTTTCGTCCCTTTCGGCCATTGTTTGTCCTTTCTCACAGGGAGCTCGCCTTGAGCCACCGTTTTCTTCTCGCGTTCCTGCCGCTGTTTGTGGCGATTGATCCCCCCGGGATCCTGCCGTTTTTTCTCAGTCTAACACAGGGCCTTCCCGCACCCCAAAAAAAAGCGATCGCCCGGACCGCTGCCCTGACGGCTTTTTTCCTGAGCCTGCTGTTTGCGCTGGCCGGAAGGACCGTCCTGGACTACCTCGGGTTGACCATCTGGGACTTTTCGATTGCCGGCGGCATCCTGCTTCTGGTCCTTTCGATATCCGACCTCCTGAAATCCCAGGAAATGCCTGAAACGACGGACATGACGAGACCGTTCCTGTCACGAAGGTCACTGGGGGTCGTCCCACTGGGAATCCCCATCATTGCCGGCCCCGCCACCCTGACCACGGCGCTCACCCTCTCCAAGAGCGGCCCGCTGTGGGCGGTCATAACGGCGCTTTTCGCCAACATGGTGCTGATCTACCTGCTCCTCTCGCATGGAGAAAAGGTGAACCGGATCGTGGGCAACACCCTTTCGACCGCGATCGGAAAAATCTTTTCCCTCCTGCTCGCCGCGATCGCCGTAAGCCTCATACACAAGGGAATCGTGGGGCTGTTGACGCCATAGATTCCGGAGAGATTGCCGCGAGAGGTTTTTTACTGCACAATAGCTTCGCATACCTTAAAAACGGGCTCCTCTCAAAACGAAAGGCGAAAACGTTGGCCGACTCGGATGTTCTCAAGGAAAAATCCACCTTGATGTGCGACGATTTTCGCATCGAAATCACCAGCAAGCTGATCCTGGTCGGCATCTATCCGCCCACGCCGGTGGTTCCGGTCATCTACACCCCCGGGTTTCCGGTGACCATCCCCTACCTCTGTTTTTTCCAGATGTTCGAGTCGGAACAGGACGGCGTGGCTTCCTTCACCGCCAGAATCCAGAATCTGGAATCGGGCCGTATGGTGGGCCAGGAGGTCGCCGGCAGGCTCCGGCTCCAGAAAGGACAGATCATCAATCTGCTCCGGTTCGGCGCCCTCCCGTTCTCCCAGTCCGGATCTTTCGGCCTTTCCACCGTGGTCGAAGGATGCGCCGATCCCTTCACCGCAAATTTTGACGTGAAGCTGTTCACACCTCCCCAGCCATCCAACTGAAAAAAGATCAGGCCTGACGTACCAGGACGAACAGATGGTATCGGTTTTCAAGCTCCACCTTTCCCGTGGCGGGGTTCCGGTGGGGCGCAAACGCCTCCATGGCCTGTTCCAGAAGCTCCTTCTCCCGACCCTCCCCGGCCATCAGAAGGGAGAACCGTCCGGTCCCGACAAGCGCTTTTGCGGCGGCGACGGTATCGGGAAAGCGGAAGACGATCCGGTCCGACACCACCCGGTCGACCGTCAGCCCCGCCGTCCTGCCGTGGTGTTCGAACCACGCGCTCCTCCCCGCGGAGTAAGGGGATTCCAGCGGGGGAATCTGGCCCTTGTAGGCATAAGGCCAGTTGTCGATGACTTTCCGTGAAACGGCTCCAAGGGCTGTTTCTTCCGGCCTCCCCCAAGCCGAAAAACCGTACCTCCCTCCCGGCTTGAGTATCCGCGAGATCGTCTGAATCTGGGAGGCAGGGTCCCGGGAAAAGATCGTTCCCATGGAAGAGACGACGGTGCCGAAACTTTCCGGGGCAAAAGGCAAAAAATCCTGATCCGCCACGACGCCGAAACAACCGGCCGCGGTTTTTCGCGCAAATTCCACCATCCGTAGCGAAAAGTCGCAACCGACGGCCTCCGGAAACCCGCTTTTCGGCCGGAGGGCCGAAAGGACCGTTCCGGGGCCGCACGCCAGGTCCAGAACGGGAAAAGGCGGAAGGGGGGAAAGCAGATCCGCCAGGCGGCCGGCGATTTCCCCCAGATGAATCCCGAGCCCCTCCCTGTACCGGGGAGCCGCCTGTTCCCACCCCATCCGGATGGGGGTGACGTCATTCTCCTGCCGTGGCTCCATCCGCATTATCTCCCTTCACCCGTTTGACCGGGAACAATCAGCATCGCGTCTCCATAGCTCAGAAAGGCAAACCCCTCATCCAGGGCATAGCGGTAAATTTCTTTCCATCGGCCACCCCCCCCGAGAAAGCTGTCCACCAGCACCAGAAGCGTGGATCGGGGCTGATGGAAGTTGGTGAGGAGCCCGTCCACCACCCGGAATGGAAAACCGGGACGGATAAAAAGACTTGTCCAGGAGGGCCCGGAGCAATTCTCCCCCTGGAGGGCCCAGGATTCCAGGGTCCGGACAACCGTGGTTCCCACGGCGAAGATCCTTCCCCCGCTGCGTTTGACCGTCCGGATCCGCTCCGCCGTCCGATCCGGCACGGAAAAACATTCCGCATGCATGACATGCTGGTCCAGGCTTCCGCTTCCCAGCGGACGGAACGTTCCCAGCCCGACATGAAGCGTGACGGTGGCCGTCAGGATCCCCTGTTCCCCGAGATCTTCCAGAAGTCGCTCGGTGAAATGGAGCCCCGCCGTCGGGGCCGCCACCGAACCCGCATGGCGGGAAAAAACGGTCTGGTATCTCTCCCGGTCGAGAGGGTGATGCGCGCGGGCTTTCCGGATATAGGGCGGAAGCGGCATTTCTCCGCACCGTTCCAGCCAGGCCAGAAGGGGGGTTTCGCCTTCATACCGGGAAAGGAAACACCCTTCTTCTTCCGAATAAACGATGTCCGCCAACCGTCCGCCGTCGGGAAGTTCCAGAACATCCAGGGAGCCGATTCCTTTGCCCAGAAAACGCACGGGGGAGGGGTCCTGCGGGTTCAGAAACAACAACTCGATCTTCCGGCCGGAAGGGGCCCGAGCGAACGCCCGGGCGGGGATGACGCGCGTGTCGTTCAGCACCAGGAGATCCCCCGGCCGCAGAAATTTTCCGATATCCGCCATCCGGAGGGACAGCGGGGCTGATCCCCCGGTTCTTCCGGTTACCAGAAGACGGCTTTCTCCGCGCTTCTCCGGAGGAAAAAGACGGATCCGGTCTGGTGGCAACCGGTAGTCGTAAAGCTCTTCCCCTTCCGATGACGCCGCGGGGTCGTCCGGGAGAAAACCGGTTGTTCCTTCCGGTTCCTGCTGGTAGAATGGGTTCCCGAAAGTCTCTTCCATCGCCTTTTTCAACCTTTCCCGATCATCCGGAGATGAACATGGCCGCTTGTCCCGCCTGTCTGTCCAGAAAATCCGGTTTTCTTGTCCATTCGGACATCCCGCTGACCAGAGACATCCTCGGCGTCGGGCGGAACGACCGTCTCTCCCCGGACGGAGACGGACCGGTCGTCCTCTGGGATGATCGTTCCGCCTGGATCGAAGAGGGCCATTTTTACGGAATGGTCGAATTCTGGGACCGGTATTGCGCCCCCCGGCAATGGCGGTTCCACCGTCTGGAGCGTCCGATGGCCCTTCCGTCACACCTGCCGGATACCGTGGAATGGGGATGGATCCTGGAAAATCGACCGCAGGTCTGGATCGACACCCTGATCGAACAGGGCGCGATCCGGATGTTCGGTCAACCGATCGTCGAACTCGATCCGGGCACCGGCTCCCATGTGATCGGCTACGAATTATTGGCCCGGGGACGGGAGCCCTCCGGAGAGCTCATCGCCCCCCTGGTCCTGATCCGGGAAGCCCGTTCCCAGAACCGACTCTTCCACCTGGACCGGGCCTGCCGGGTGAGAGCCATCCAGACGGTCACCAACCGGCCCGAAGACCACGTCTATTTTATCAATTTTATTCCCAGCGTCATCTATGTGGCCGAACATTGCCTCGAAACGACCATGGCGGCCATCCGGGACTCCACCCTGAAGCCCCGCCAGATCGTCTTCGAAGTCACCGAATCCGAGGATGTGGCGGATCTGGACCACCTGAAATCGATCCTGTCCTACTACCGGAAAAACGGGTTCCGGTACGCCCTCGACGACGTGGGGGAAGGACACAACACGATCGAACGCCTCCGCTATCTGGAGCCGGACATCGTGAAACTCGACCGGAAATGGGTGTCCGGCGTCCACGCGCATCCGGACCGGCAGGAAAAAGCGAAGGAAGTCCTTGAAGTTTCAAGGGAAGTGGGCGCCGTTCCCCTGGCGGAAGGGGTGGAGGAACCGGAAGAGGCGCTGGTGTTAAAACAGATGGGATACCTCTGGCAACAGGGATATCTCTACGGAAAACCGTCTCCGTTTCCGGACGTCCGCTAGACCGCCGGGCGTCTTCCATGATCGATCAAGGGTTTCTCCCGTTCCGTTTTTTTCGCAGAAACCGATTTCTGTCTTCGGGATGAAACCGTTCGAGGGCGTACCGGAGCGTGACCCGGGGCATTCTGGCTTGATGCTCTTCGAGGAACAGGACCAGACGGGCCGGATCCACCTTTCCGGCCTCCCGGAGCATCCATCCGCAGGCCTTGTGGATCAGGTCCTCGCTGTCCCCGAGCAACTTTTCGGACAGGCTGAAGGTCGTATCGATGTGCCCCTTGCGGATGAACCACCAGGAAGAGACGATGGCGATCCGTCGATCCCACAGGCTCCGGGCTCCGGCAAGGTCGAACAGAATCCGGCGGTCCTTGTCCTGGAGAAATTTTCCAACTATATAGGGGGCGCTCTCGTCCACCAGGTCCCATTCGGACACCCATTGGCGATGGTCGACGTAAAAATGGAAAATCCGTTCTTGGCGGGCGGCGTCTCCGCGATCGAACTGGTTTCGCAGGATCCAGAGCCCCAGGGAGCGGACTTCATGCACCGGGGATGCGAGGCATTCCCGGATCTCATCAAAGCCCAGATGGGAAAACGCCCGGGCCACAGAACGCACGTGAACTTTTCGGACGCCCCAAAAGACATGGCGATCCGGATCGCGGTAGAACCTTTTCTCGACCGGAATCCAGGCGGGATCGGCGCGTTCCCGGAGTCGGGCCAGAAGATCCGGAAGGGTCACAGAAGATGAGGACGGAGTGTCGATGGCACAATTCCAGTCTTTGAGAATTGACGGGAGAGGGTCCGATGGTTAAAAAACGCCTGTCGCACCTTTCAAACCGATGATACAGACACAACCCGGCCGGACAAATCCGAAAGATTTTCTCATCGCCTTTCTGATGGCGATCGCTTTTCTGATCCGTCTTCCGACCGACGCCTGCGCCGGCCTCGACGGAAACCGGACGCAAGTCCGGGAGGACGCCCAGAAACTGGGTCTGGTTCCCGTTTCGACCAGCGCGAATAACGGCTATACCTCGGTCACCCTCTCCTTGCCCCCCGGATCCCCCCTCTCCCAAAATGGTCTCAAGACGCTGACTGTCCGGGAGTTTCTGGACGCGTCCGGCCAGGTGTTCGCCGTCGCCTGGGAAGGGTCGCTCCCGCCGGATCTGTCCGTCCTTCTGGGGCGGCATTTCAAAAGCCTCCCGGCGCAGAACCACTCTCCCGACCGTCACCATCTGTTTATCCACACCCAGAACATGGAGCTCAGGGTGATCGGAACATCCCGTTTCCGGGCGGGCAGGGCCTGGATCCCGTCCCGACTGCCTCCGGGGTTCACCCTTTCAGAGATTAGGGTCAGGACGCCGTGAGTCTTTTCTACCTTCGAAAAAAAAGTTCCTCCCTGTTCCTCATCCTGACATTTCTTCCCTTGTACGGCTGCGGAGGCGGCTCATCTCATCACAATCCATCCAATAACCAGATGGTCGTCTACCAGTCCAGCCAGGGATCGGTCAACACGCCGATGGTGACCCTCACCGTCTGTGTCCCCAACACCACCACCTGCGAGGATGTTCCCAACATCCTGGTTGATTTGGGATCGACAGGCCTCCGGCTCTCCCATACCCTGTCGATCAGCTCCCAGCTCCCCCAGGAATCGGAAAACGGTGGTGCGATCACCGAATGTTACCTGTTTGTCAGCGGGTATAATTATGGTCCGGTCGTGACCGCCACCGTCACGCTGGGAAACCAGCCCGTCACCGTTCCGGTCCAGATCTCGAACTCCGCACTCTCCGCTCCGTCCTCCTGCACCCAAAAAGGGCCATCCGCCCCCTTCGAACCGGCCATCAACGGGATCCTGGGCGTACTGTTTCCCCAGGACGACACGCTCGATGGATTGTATTACGAAGGGGGATCCGGGCCAACAACGGTTTCCACCTCCCTGGTGGTCCAGAATCCGGTTTTTCAAATGCCTTCACCTGAAAATAATGGAGTGCTTTTATCCGGTTTTGGAACTGTTTCCCAGACACAAGGCGCCCCCACCGTCTCCGGGCTCATCACCTTCGGGACGGGGGGAACTTCCGGACTGACCCAGCTCGACACAAATACCGAAGGCTACATTACGGCAAGGTACAACAACTCTAATCTCACCGCTTTCTTCGACAGCGGTTCCAACGGATGGTTTATCGACAACTCCTCCATCCCTCCCTGCCCATCAACATCATCTTTTGCCGGATTTTTCTGCGGAAGCGCGACCAACCAATCCGCTACGCTCACTGGAACCACTGGTTCCAGTGTAACCCTTACCTTTTCAATCGAAAGCGCCAAGACCCTCTTCGCCACCGGAAACCAGGACTTCTCCTCCCTGGGAGGACCTTTCTCGGGATATTTCGATGCGGGGTTCCCCGCGTTCCTCTATGGGTATACCATCGGCGTGGGGTGGGACCCCAACACAGTAAACTCCACCAATGTAGGTTATTTCCTCTATGGAAACTGAATGCTTTTTCCGGTACGGGAGTCAGGAAGTTCCTTACCCCGTCTTCCCCGCCTTCATCGCATCCTTCACTTCGACCAGCTTTCCCGTCTTGACGTCGTAATAAAACCCGTAGATCGGGATCCGGGACGGGACCAGGGGGTGTCTCCGGATCCGCCGCACATCCTCCGCGACGCTCCCTTCCAGATCCGAGAACGACAGGAAGTTGATGTACTTGCCTTCCTCGGAACCCGGACCCTTCCCCACGTCTTCCCATCCCTTGGGAGTGATCGTGGCCGTCTCGAGGCTTCGGGACAACAGCCCCCGCATGATCCCGTCGTCAAACAGCATCATCCCGCAGTCCGAATGGTGGATCACAAACCACTCCTTCGTTCCCAGAAGCTTGTAGGAGATGACGAGACTCCGGATAGCGTCCTCGCTCGCCCGGCCCCCGGCGTTCCGGATGACGTGGGCGTCCCCTTCGGACAAGCCCGCCATCTTCGCCGGATCGATCCGGGCGTCCATGCAGGTCAGAATGGCGAACTGCCGTTTCGGCGGCAAGGCCAGCTTTCCTTTGTCTCCAAACCCCTTGACGTAGGACTTGTTGGCCGCCAGGACTTCTTCCAGAATCTTGCTCATCGGGTCTCTCCTCCTCGAACGCAAACGGATCTCCGGTCAATCGATTCGCCAAACACAGCCAATCGCTTCCGGACGGGACTGTAACGCCCCGCCCGTAAAAATTCAATAACCACCGCCCCCCGTCCCTCCTCCGCTGCCGCCGGAAGAGTGGCAGGCGGCCATCAGAATCATCCAGATCCATGGACTTTTTCTCAGAACCGACAAAACAACCGATCCCCACACCGTCTTCATGGCGCCCTCCTTGTTCCCGTCCTGTACCGTTAATCCCTCTCTCATTTTACCACCCGACTTTTGCCATCCGAGCGCAGAAAGATTTTTGTGTGGACCCCCGCGGGCATTCCGGATAGAATCATTCAAAGTTTTCCTTTGATTCCCATTTTTGCAAGAACCCTGCAGAACCGAAAGGTTATTGTGATGGATTCTTCCCCTTCGACAGACGACCCCCATCCCGGCGAGATCGCCCGTCTGACCCTCCAGGATCTGGCCCGGGAAAAAAAGGCCCCGACCCCCCTCAACTATGCCCGCACCTACGCCCGTTATTCCGGGTCCAACACCGACGTGGTCCTCCATAAAATCTTCGATCTACTGGAGGTGTGCACCCAGCTCGAAGAGGACGAATGGACCGGAAAACAGGTTGAGGAACTACGGGGCTATCTTTCCCAGACCGCCCTGCTGACGGAAAACGGGGTATCCGGGACGATGGACCGGATCCTGGAGGAGACGCTGGCCCGGAACAAAAGCTTCTCCCAGGAAATCCACCACCGGAAGGTCGAGGTCAACCAGACCGTCAGCCATCTGAACGAGATCATCGGAGAGGCCCATCTCCTGATCAACCAGACCTCCATGCGGCTGGAGCGGAGCCTCGACCGGTTCAATGTCGTCAAAAGCCTGGACGAAGCCCGTCCCATCTTCCTGGAAATCATCGACCAGTCCAAGTCTCTTCTCGTACGGTTTCGGGCCATCGGTGAGGAGTTCCAGGAAGCCCACAGACGCCTCATGAGTTCCACCATCGAGGCGAACCTCGATCCCCTGACGGGAGCCCTGAACCGGCGGGGTTTCCAGAAACGGCTGGGTTCGTCGGTCGGGGTGGAAGTCGTCGTCATGATCTTCGATCTGGATCATTTCAAGGAACTCAACGACCGTCAGGGACACCACCAGGGGGATCTGGTCCTCAAAAGGGTGGCGACGCTCGTGACCGGTTTTCTGGGAGACACACCTTCCATCTTTTCCCGATGGGGGGGAGACGAGTTCCTGGTCCTGTTTCCCCGGAAATCGCTGGAGGAAATCGTCTCCGTCGCGGAAGAGATCCGGTGCCGGGTCGAACAGGCCCGTTTGGGGGTGCGGCCGGACCCCGCGTCACCCGACCGGGGCATGACGATCAGCATCGGGATTTCAGCGGGACGGATGGCCAACGAACATCTGTTCGACCGGTTCTACAACCTGGCCGACCAGGCCCTTTACCTGGCCAAGAAGGAAGGCCGCAACCGGACCCGGGCGATCCATCTCGACGACGCCCCCTGAAAATCCGGCTGAACGCGCGGTGGTGCCCTCTTCGGGACCGTCATCATCGGCTCTCCTCTCCGGGAGCATCACCCGACCGGGAGGAGTCATGCGGCGACTGTTCTGGCTTTTCATATTCTCCTGCCTGACAGCGGCGGGATGCGAAAACCACCATCCGAATCCCGTCACCTTTTACCCGCCGGCGAGCGAAATATTCGCCGGAGAAACCGGGCAACTGGTCAACCCGGACGACGAGCGCGTCCCGGTGCTTCTCGGACGGTCAATCGACGACTACACCCAGGGGTGGACGGCGTATGTCGCGGGCAGGACCGATCTGGTCCGACCGCTCCAGGACCGGAAGAAGATCCGGTGGGTCAAGGCGAAGACGCCGGTCCGCGTCGTCATGACCGAAGACCGGCTGGGCCAGGTATTCCTTCTTGTGCGGGGGGGAAGACATCCGGGAGGTTCTTCGAATCTACTGGAAGGGCCCGATGGATGGTGGACCGACGCGCGGTTTTTTCAGATCACCGTCGGTCCGAAAGTCGGGAACCACAAAAACAGCTGACAGGAGGGGTTGACCGTGAGCAGTAAGATCCTGTGTCTCAAGAACGGACCCTATGAACTGCGGGGGCCGGTCCGCATCGAAGACGCCGAAGGGAATGTGACCGAGACGGAGCGCATGGCCCACCATCTGTGCCGTTGCGGCGAGTCCCAGATCAAGCCGTTCTGCGACGGCTCCCACGAGGCCGTGGGATTCGATTCGGAATAGGAGACTAGACTCGCACGGCCAGACGGGCGCTCTCCCGGAAAAGATGTGCCGGGAGAGGATAATCCAGTCTCCAGACAATGCTCATCGGGCGACTCCCCTGATGGGACTGGTACCGGACGGGGCCCGCGAACACATAAGGCTCCGACATCCCGAAGGGCCATTCTTCGCTCTTTTTCCCCTTCCGGACGAACAGGAAGATCCGGTGACCCTGCCGTTCGTGATGGACATAACGCCGGCCCGTCTCCGACTGTTCCCCGGTTGTGCTCTGGGACTGCCAGTGAAACAGGCTTTCGGAGATGGCGTAATCTTCGTACAGGGTCGACGGAGAATAATCTTTCTCGGATTTGTCGAGCGTGACAAACAACAGGTCGGCTTTCTGTTCCGGCAGATAACGGACGCCTTCCCGGACCTCCACCTTCCTCTCGAAATCCCACAACCCGAACGCCGACAGGATTTCATCCCGGGTGTAGGCTCCATGGATATCCAGCGGGTGACTTTCGGATGCCCCTCCCGGAATGACCGGATAACGGGCCGAATCTTCCGAAAGCTCCAGCAACTCTTCCAGCTCCGAACACAGAACGGGATTGTTCCGGAGTCTCTTGATCGTGTCCCCGGCCTCCCGCATTCCCATCTTCCGGGGAATCTCTCCCCAGAGGCTGTAGTGGGCCATCAGGGCCATCCGCTCCGGGAACTCTCCCGACGGATGGGCAATCTCCTCCCCCCGCGCCATCCGGATCAAAAAATCGTGGTAACGACCGGCAGCCACATGAAAAACCCTTCCCACCCCCCGGGTCAGGACCGACTCGTCGGGATCCCGAAAATCCTCCCGAACGCCCGCCTGAACCTGCATCCTTTTCCATCCGGCGAAAACATTCCCCCGTTTCCGGTAGATGGCCGAAACGGGAGGATGATACGCCTCCACGAATTCCCGGAGGCGGGGAGGTCTTCCCCTCTCCCGGGCCATCTCCCGGATCCGTTCAAGCCATTGCTCCCTCCGGCCTCCCAGGGATTGACGGATGTTTTCGAGGACATATTCCCGGGCCACCCGTTCCAGATGGATGACGCATCCGGCCGGAAGATGCGGAAAATCTTCCCGGACTTCCTGGTCGATGCGATGGGCCGGCTTTCCGGAAAGCGCTGACAGACGGGAGGCGAAATCGAACTTTCCGTGCATGTGTCCGATAAAATCGAGCGCCAGAAGTTGCGTCTTTCCCCGGAAGTGGCGCAGGCCCCGCCCCAGTTGCTGGAGAAAAACCGTCAGGCTCTCGGTCGGTCGCAGGAACAGCACGGTATTGACTGCCGGAATATCGACTCCTTCATTGTAGAGATCCACCACAAACACAAACCGGATCTCTCCCCGGGCAAGACGCTGGCTCGCGGCTTCCCTCTCCTCCTGCGGCGTCTCCGCCGACAGGGCCGTGGAAGGGACGCCCGCCCGGTTGAACAGCTCGCTCATCTCCCTGGCGTGCCGGACGCTGACGCAAAACCCCAGACCCCGGACGGCGTCCAGGTCGGGAAGATATTCCCGGACCGCGCGGAGAACGTCGCGGTTTCGCATGTCGTTTCCCGTCAGGATATCCTCCAGATCTTTCCGGGCGTATTGCCCGCGCTCCCACCGGATATTCCGGTAGTCGACGGAATCGCTGATCCCGAAATAGTGGAAAGGACAGAGGAGATCCCGGTCGATCGCCTCTCCCAGACGGATTTCCGCGGCGGTACGGTTGTTGAAATACTGGCGGATGTCCAGCCCGTCATGCCGCTCGGGGGTCGCCGTCAACCCCAGGAGGATCTTCGGATTCAGGTATTCGAGCAACCGGCGGTAGGTCCGGGCCATCCCGTGGTGGATTTCATCGATGACCACATAATCGAAGTGTTCCGGGTCGACCAGTCTGGTCAAATCTTGTCGGGAGATCGTCTGGATCGAGCCGAAGACGTGACGGAACGATTGTGGTCGGGACTCGCCGGTCAACATCTCCCCGAAATTCCGGTCGCCCAGAATATGGCGGAACTGTTTCCGGCTCTGGTCGAGGATTTCCTGCCGATGGGCCACGAACAGAAACGTGGCCTCCGGACGGGCTTCCCTGTACCGGAGAAAGTCGAAAGCCGCGATCAGGGTTTTCCCGGTTCCGGTCGCGCTCACGATGAGGTTGCGACTGGACCGGTGGAGCGTCCTCTCCACCACCAGCCGGTCCAGAATCTCTTGCTGGAAAGGGTAAGGGGCCACATCAAAAAGGGTCGACGGGTCCGGATCTTTCTGGCTCCGGCCCCGCGACAGGGCCTTGTCGACCTTCTCCCGCACCGACGCCGAATAGGGAAAAAAAGAGGTCGAATCGTTCCAGTAGGTTTCGAACGTCCCGCGGATTTTTTCCAGAACGGAAGGCTGGTCCTCCGCCGTCACCTTCAGGTTCCACTCGAGCCCGGAGGTGAGGGCGGGGTTGGAGATATTGGAAGAGCCGATATAGGCCGTGGAAAATCCTGAATTCCGGCCAAAATACCAGGCTTTCGCGTGGAGACGCGTCCGGCTTTCATCGAGGGAGATCCGGATCTGGACATTGGGAAGACCGCTCAGGAAATCCAGGCTGGCGAGTTCGGTCGCCCCCATATAGGTCGTCGTCACGACGCGGACAGGAACGCGGGAGGAGGCTTCTTCCAGAGCGGATCGGAGAACCTGGATCCCGCTCCATTTGATGAAGGACATCAGGATATCGATCCGGTCCGCGGAGCGGATCTCTTTCCTCAGTTCGCTGGCGAGAGACGGATCGTCCGGGGCCCCGGTCAAAAGCGTGCTTTCCGAAAGGCCGGTCAGGGGAGACTCTGAAAATCTGTCCGGCGGAGCGTTCGCCTCCGAGACGGACAGCAAAATCCTGGTCTCCTGAGAAGAAAGAGGGTCTTCCCGATTTCCGGCCCGAGCGATCATCCTGTTGACCAGGGCGATCTGGTCGGAAACCCTTGTCTTCCCGGAAAGGGTCTGGAGCTCCTCCAGCAGCCATTTTCCGACGTAACGCGCCAGCAGGAATGGAAGCTCCGACTCGTCCACGGATTCTTTCCGGAGATTTACTCCCGCGGCCTCGAGTTTTTTCAGAAGACGGTCCAGCTCCCGGTCGATCAGTCTTTCGTAGGCCCCGGGAGGAAGCCCGTCATGCCAGGACACGGGCGACCTCTTCCAGGATCGGATAATCCCCCGCCAGCCAGTCCAGTTTGTCGACGTTCGACGGTTCCACCCACCGGAGGAGGTCATGGACCAGGGAGACCGGACGTCCGCCGGATAACCTGACCAGATACGGGTGGAGGATCACCTCCTCACCCTCCCTGTACCGGTAACGGACAACGGACAGGGGGAGCCCGATCTCGGCGCTGATCCCCAGTTCTTCATCCAGTTCCCGAACCAGGGCTTCCTCCGGCGTTTCCCCCGGTTCGATCTTCCCCCCGGGAAACTCCCATTTTCCGGCATGGCGGCCCTTTCCCCTCCGGGCCGCAAGGATCCGCCCGCCCTCCACGATAACGGCGCAGGCGACCCGGATCGACTCCCCCTGATCTCCCATCAACCTCTCCGGCGAAAATTTTCCATTCCGGAACGATTCCCCGTATTTCCTTGGCCGACGCGATTCTAGCACGGGGAAAAATCTTTTCCCAGGTGCCTTTAGCGCGACTTTCGATTGACCGGACGATCCATTCCTGTGAGAGAATGGGCGGGATGCCGGATCCCGGAAAGCGGAGGTGACGAATGAATGACCCCATGACCGCCGGACAGATGACCCAGGCGGATATACCGGACGGCGAGACCGTTCGATTTTCAGAGGTGGTGGCGTCCTTTACCTACGCCCTCGACATGACGGAAGGGCAGCCGCCGGGCCACTGCCTGAGAGCCTGCCGGATCGGAATGGAAATCGGCCACGTCCTGAATCTGTCGCGGCAGGATTTGTGGAACCTGTATTACGCGATCCTTCTGAAGGACGCCGGGTGCAGCAGCAACGCCGCCCGCCTGTTCGAACTCTATGCGGCCGACGACCGCACCACCAAAAAAAATTTCAAAACCGTCGATACCGACAGCCTGCTGCAGGTGGCCCGATTTGTCTTTTCCAATACGGCCATGGGACACCCCTTACGGGAGAAGATCGGTAAAATCGTCAACCTCGCCGTTCACGGAGAGGACCTGGCCACAGAGATGTTCATGGCCCGATGCGAGCGGGGAGCCCACATCGCCACAGAGATGGGGTTCAATGACGATATCGCCCAGGCGATCCGTTGTCTGGACGAACACTGGAACGGCAAAGGCCGGCCCCGGGGGCTCAAAAAAGAGGAGATCCCCCTTTTTTCCAGAATCGCTCTTCTGGCCCAGGTCGCCGACGTCTTTTCATATGACGGGACACCCGGGAAAGCCCTCCAGGAAATCCGGAAAAGAAGCGGATCCTGGTTCGACCCCGAGATCGTCGACGCGTTTTCCCGGGTTGCCGGCTCTTCCCGCCTCTGGGAAGAGCCGGCTTCGGAAAGACTGGAAAACCAGGTCATGGAGCTGGAACCGATGGAGTTTTCCCAGCCCGCCGACGCCGACCGGCTGGACCGCGTGGCCCGCGCGTTCGGAAAGATCATCGACGCCAAGAGCCCCTATACTTACGGCCACAGCCAGCGCGTGGGCGATTTTACTTATGCCATGGCGCGGGGTCTGGGGTTGACACAACCGCACAGCCGATGGGTCCGGCGGGGGGGATTTCTCCATGACCTGGGCAAACTCGGAATCAGCAACACGATCCTGGACAAACCCGGCAGACTCTCGGGAGAAGAGTACGAACTGGTCAAGAACCACGCCCGATACACGGAGGAGATCCTGATCCGGATCGGAGTTTTCAAGACGCTGTCTTTCATCGCCGGCGCCCACCACGAACGGCTGGACGGAGGCGGTTATCCCCGCGGGCTCCGGGCCGAAACGATCCCGGTCGAAACCCGCATCATCTCCATCGCCGACATCTTCGACGCGCTCACGGAAGACCGCCCTTACAGGAAGGCCCTCTCCGACGACCAGGCGTTTTCGATCATGCAGGACATGCGGGACAAGGCCCTGGACAGCCGCATTCTGGATCTGTTCATGGACTGGAGAAAAAGCGGGGGTTCCTTGCCATCACACGAAAGCCCGGACATTTCCAGGTCGGCTCCCACTCGCTGAAAGATCGAAAAATGGAAGGAAAACAGAGAATATCGTCCAAAAGAGCCCGGATCGGGGTGGCCCTGGGCAGCGGCTCCGCCCGCGGGTGGGCCCATATCGGCATCATCCGCACCTTGGAGTCCAGGGGAATTTTCCCCGACATCTACTGCGGGAGTTCCGTCGGCGCACTGGTCGGCGCCGCCGCGGCGTCCGGAAGGCTGGACCGGCTCGAGGTGTGGATCCGGCAGCTCAAACGCGTGGATGTCGTGGGGTACATGATCCGGTCGTTCATGAAGGCGGAATCCATCCAGAGCGAAAAATACCTGGGAGAGATATTCGGCAACACCCTTTCGGACGCCCTGATCGA
>DAHWKF010000016.1 GCA_027343785.1 Leptospirillum sp.
ATGACAAGGAGGGAAGTCTTGTCTCTCTGGAAGTATTGGACGCTTCGGAGCGGGTGAGCGAAACCCACAAGATCGAGTTTCAAACAACAGGGTAGTTTCGATTGAACTGTCATCCGATTCATAAAGTTGACCAACATATCAGTTTGAACCAAGGATTGCCGATGCCGGTTGTGTTGAGATACAAGGGGTACACGTTCTTTTTCTTTTCCAACGAAGGGAATCCTCGGGAGACCCCTCACATTCATGTTCGAAGCGGAAGTACTACAGCCAAGTTCTGGCTCAGCCCGGAAGTCCGGCTCGCGTCAAGCTACGATCTGAGCAGTGGGGAGCTAACCGAACTGGCCAGAATCACCTCGGAGAATCGGGAACTTTTTGAAAGGACATGGCATGAATACTTTGGCTAAAACCGTGAATTTTGATCTGGAATTCATGTGGGTCGATTTATCCGACGGTCGTCGGTTGGGTGTTCCCTTGGCTTATTTTCCCCGACTTCTTCATGCAACACCGGAACAACGGACCAGATATGAAATCAGCGGGGGAGGGTCCGGGCTCCATTGGGATGAAATTGACGAAGATATCAGTGTCGAAGGATTGTTGAGGGGAATTGGAGATCAGACCAAAGCCCACCATGCCCTGGGGACTTAGCCTTCAACCGAAATCCGGTATCCGTTCGAGGTCAAAAAGGTCATTTACCGTCATTATCAATAATCTCTGTAGCGTGGGAAAAAGGAAGCCACGGGATCGACGAGTTTCCCTTTTCGGAAAAAAGGAGATCCGGTTCAATTTTCGATGGCCGAATCTCCTTCCAGAACTGAAGCCATCTTCAGAGAAAATTCCGGTGCCGGTTCGAGGACAAAAAACGGTAAAAAAAGAGCATCAAAGATCACTCCTGATTTTCAAGTAAATAGTTGTGGAATAAAACAAGATAACAGAAGATCATGAACCATGAAAAACATCCGCTTCATTACTTCGAATCTAAAGGCCTGGGGTTCGAATTCCTCCAGGCGCGCCAATACCTTCGCCGATCGATAGAGGTCCTCCACTCCTCAGGGTTGGTTTTGTCGCAGGAATGAAAGCCAGTTCGGAATGCAATCCGCCTTTTTGTCCCCTTGTCAAGAATCCCCACGCCTCCATGAAGATGTTCCGTTGACAGGTGAGCGTAGACCTAGGTCGTGGAGTCATCCCTCCCCCCTTTGATCCCGCTTGGCGAGCGGGTCATTGAGGTTCGGGGTGTTCCCTTGGCCTGGACAAACGATCCGCCGTTCGTCCGGGCCTATGCCTGGGTTTTGCTAAACCTCCGCTTCGGTCCTTCCCTCGCGCCCCTGAATATACAGAAACTGGCGACCAACTTCCGGACAGGTGTGACGGATGCGAGACAGGCACTGGACCAACTTGTCCGGGAGGGAGATCTGATCGTTCCGAGTGAACGCTGGGGGAAGGGCCGTACTGGCAGGCGTCCATCCGGTGGTCACTCGACAAGTCCATGGAAATGGGCAGAGCGGAGATACTTTTCCCAAGGGAAGAGAAATGACGCGTGCGATGGGGTGGTCTCAGGAAATGATGGATTCTACGACGGGTTTTGGCTTTTGCCTGGCGGACCACAGATCCCACTGCAACTGCATTCGTAACCAGAAATCCGCCTCGATTCCAAGAGCCGATTCGAGATGCAGGGCCATTTCGACAATCATGTCGGATCTGCCGTTCAGAAGGGCCGACAAGGCCTGCCTTGTGACCCCCAGGCGTCTGGCCGCCTCAGAAACATTCATTCCCGGAGGGAGGTATTCCCTCAGAACTTCGCCGGGATGGGCAGGACCGTGTATGTCCATAGTTAGGCACTCCTTTCAATGGTAATCGACATAATCCACATAGAAAGCGTCTTCGCCTTCGAACCGAAAGATCCGTCTTTAGTTGCCATCGAACCGGAGAGACCAGAATCCCCCAAGATCTCCACCCAGTTTGTGGAGGGTCCAGGCCGGGGCATTCATCTGTTCGGGGTTTTGGGCAACGTTCAAGTCGGTCAGAAGTAGTTGGAACCGGGCGGCATGCGAGGGTTGGATCCCCGCCTTGGAGACTTTTTGGAAAATAGCCTGAAGTCCCTTGCGCCGCAAACTCCAAATCATGGGCTAACGTAGTCTGTCATGTGTCGCTTGTCAATCAGGGCTACCGTTCCGGAATCAGTGGATTGAATTGGAAATTGTTGCAATGGGTTCCAGAAGAACCCCACACCATATTCGAAGCGGAAGCGCAACAGCCAATTTCTGATACAGTACGGAAGTCCGGCGCGCGTCAAGCTCATCCTGACTGTCGAGACTTTTCCTGAAAGGGCCTGAGATCCGGACGATTTTCTTGTGATATAATTCAATAGGGAAATTTCCCCGACTTGAGCCGCTCAGCCTGAAGATGAGGAAGTGTCCAGGGGATGAAAACTTCCGGAAGGGCTGGTGGAATCTTCAGCGGTCCAATGGTGTTTCTGGGAGTGCCCCGAAGGGTGTCGGGAGGAAGAATCGATATCCGGAAATGCCGAAGATTCGGCCCATCTGCGGAATCATCGGCAAGTCATACTCCGGGGAAACCCGGAGGGTATGCCAAAAGTGAATTTTTTTACAAGGGTTTGAAACATGTGCTGGATCGTGCGTCAATCGTTGTGAGGAAAGCCTGAATCCGGATCGGAAACATGCTGGATTCCGTTTCAAGACCGGATCCGGGCCAGGAATGGACTTTCATTTTCAGGTGTCAAAGTTTTTGAGAACGGCCCGTCAATTACCCACCTATTATTGAATATCCGAACGAACTTTTCCTGGGTCGCCACAAAAAAATAGAAGAATATTTTCCTTCATGCGGAATTCCTCCCATCCTGGTTTTTCAGTGGGGAATTTCCGGTGAGACCGGAGGATCCGCCCGCTTTTTCGCTGTGGGAATCCGTGTTTTTCCCGATTTTTGTATTGGGATTGGGAGACATCGGATGGCCGGTTTCATGAGGGTTTGTCGGTTTGCGAACACCCGCATGACCGATTGGGGGAGGCGTTATGCAAGAAAAGAGTCTCTTTAGCGAAGCGGTGAAAAGAAAGGCCGCTCCCTTGCATGTAACCTGCTGTTCTCCGGAAGAACTCGCCTTATTTCTTTCAGAAGGCACGCAGTCTCTGCTGGGAGTCGCCGGTTACAGCAAGTATACGGTGAACGATCCCGTTTTTCCCGCTCCATTTATCCATATCCCGATCGCGCCTGTCGAAGATGACGTTCTTTTTGAGCTTTGGAGCACAGACGAGTCTGTGCGGTATGAACGGCATGGGCCGATCCATTTGGCCTACGGCTCGACAATCCTCTTTGGCTGTCTGACCGTTGACTCCCTTCCCGGAGACAATCTGGCCATCGGGACCGAAAAAGCTTACAGATTGTTATTTTCTCACATGGATTGCTCGGGTTACGGGAACTTACTGAGGATATGGCACTTTATTTCACATATAAGCGACGATTCAAGCGGTCTGGAGCGATATCGGGCATTCAACGAAGGACGCTATCGGGCCTTTGTGGCCTGCGGGAAGGATGTGAGAAACGCTCCGGCCGCGTCGGCGCTGGGGAGTCCGGAAGGCCCCCTGGCCATCTATTTTATCGCGTCCAAATTCCCTGGTGTGCCTTTGGAGAACAAACGCCAGGTCAGCGCCTACAACTATCCGAAAGATTATGGTCCTTGCAGTCCCGTTTTCTCCAGGGCGATGCGTGCCAGCTGTCAGACCTTTATTTCCGGAACGGCGAGCATCGTGGGCCATGCCAGCATGTACCGGGGAGACCTGTCGGAACAAACCCGAGAGACGATCGCCAACCTCTGTGTGTTGCTCACAAACGACAAAGACGGAAGTCTTCCGTCTTCAGGAATGCGATTCAAGGCGTATTTGCGGTATCCGGGACACCTGCCTTTTGTCCGTGAAGCCTTGTCTGAAAAATTCGGAAGCCAAACCCCGGTCGCATTTTTTCAGGCCCAGATCTGTCGACGCGAGTTGCTCCTGGAAATCGAAGGCACTTTAGATTCAACAGGGCCGTCCCTTTGAAGGGATGAACGTTGTTTTGTGTCCAGTCTCTGGAAGAAAGAGAACTCTATGAGCATACATACTGGAAATGTCACGGGACGATGTGGGAGGATCGAGGCCGTTCCTTCCCGGAACGGTCCTGGACATTTCACACCGTTGGTCATGATTCCCAGCTACAACACCGGCAAGAAACTGTTTGAAACGGTTCTCGCCGCGCGCTGTTTCTGGTCAACCGTCTGGGTGGTCGTGGACGGCAGCACGGACCATAGCCCGGAAACGCTTGCGTCGGCTTTTCCGTTCGACCCTGGCTTGCGCGTGATTGTCTTGTCCCGCAACCGGGGGAAGGGGGTCGCCATCCGGTATGGAGCAGAAGAGGCAAGCCGGTTGGGTTTTTCTCACGTTCTGGCCATGGATGCGGACGGCCAGCACCCGGCTCGATTGATCCCGGAATTTATGGACTGTGCCAGGTCTCACCCCGACAGTCTTATTCTCGGGCGCCCGATATTTGATGTCACCGCCCCGCCGCTGAGGGTTCACGGAAGGAAAATCTCCAACTGGTTCGCCAATCTCGAAACGTTGTGGGCGGGGATGGGGGATTCCCTTTTTGGTTTTCGGGTCTACCCGATCGGTCCGCTTCTGGAAGCCTTCAAAAAGAGTCCAGGGATGCGAGGGTTCGATTTCGATCCGGAGGCGGCGGTCCGGATTTCATGGAGTGGTACGCCAATGATCAATCTGGAGGCTCCAGTGACTTATTTCAGCCAAAGCGAGGGTGGGGTCTCACATTTCAGGTATTTTCGCGATAACGTCCTTTTGACCTGGATGCATATCCGCCTGATTTTCGGTTTCCTGCTCAGGTTCCCGATGCTGTTATGGAGACGGACCAAATCATTTTCGCGATCGAAAATGCGATCGAGACCGACATGATTTCGTCGGGGGGTTTCCGGAAGCATGTTCAGGATATCCTCGTTGGCGAGGCTTCCTCAGGGGGTCTCAAGAATAAGGAGCTCCACAGCGAATTCGGATCTGCTGATATCAAACGAAAAGTCCGTTGAGTCTGGTCCGCCAACCCAGATCTTTATGCGTTCCTGAATCAATCCGTCGTCCCATTCAGAAAGCCTCTTATGGAAGGAAGGGGATTGTCATGTCAGGACGGATGATAGCGATCCGGCGCCCGTCTCCGATGTCTTGTCTTCCCGACGATTTCTTCCAAACCAATGAACAATGACAGCGGCGCGCCCGCTGAGCAACGTGGAGCCCTCAGCACTCAGGGTAAACTGGTATATGCTTCGGGACCGGTCGTGGAACAGGCATTTTGCCCAGATTTCCAAGACCTCCGGGGCGGTATCGAGCCAGTCCGTAAAATATTCCAGATCCCTCAAGCTTGCAAGATACCCCCGGCCGGCTTTCCTGTGCGCGTTTCGGGCGACAAGGCTGCCATGCGTGGCCATTGCCTGAGCGGCATATTCAACACCGCTCAGGCAATGCAATCGTCCACCGTGTCGAAGGGGATTGTCCCTGTCGCGATGGCTTGTGGCAACGCAAAGGATATGTTCGGTATTCCAGTCGATGACGCCATTGATCAGTACCATGGCCCCCGAATGGGGGATCAGTCTGGCGATTCCGGTCCGGTCGATCAGCATGCAGACACCTCGACTTCGAGACGGTGTCCTGGGAGTTCCTCGATATCTACCTTCATTGTGAGGCCCGAAGCGATTGCGATCAGTAACGGCAACGAACGACCTGCCGGTGTGCCGAGAGAGAGTTTTGCCATGTCCGGATCCATGACGGGCAGCCAGGGGCGTTTTCTCCCGTCCATGCGCATGATATCCAGACATGCGATCGCATGTTCGGTTTTTTCAGGTGTCAGAAGGAAAGAGGTCGCGAATGCGGAAATAATGGGGCGCACATGGTCTATGGGATCCGTGTAGGGGACGTCGTAAGCGATCAGTGCGACCACCCGATGATCGATCAGGACATGGACCGTGGAGTGCAGCAGTCCGACGGCAAAACTTGCATCGAAAGCGCACAGGCTCGTTGAGGATTCCCGGGATCGGGAGGCTATGCCCCAATAACCTGCAGGCGCGTTATGTACGGAATTGTGAAAACGCGTCGGTGACACCTCCGGATTTGTATGCGCCAAGGCTTCGCAATTCGTGTGCAAAGAAGGGCTATCGCCTCCGGAGGAGGTAAACACCGTTTCGGTCACGGACGGATCGCGTTGCGCGTTGACATGAGCCTCGAATCCCACCGCCAGGGCGAGGCGTACCGCCTGGCCTGCCCGTCTGCGTTCCACTGCCGGGAGGGAAACGGGATCCGGCACGCAAAGAGGATGCATCTTCCATTCTCCAGCATTCTTGAGCAAAGGCATGCTGTTCTTCCAGCCATTCAAACCCGGTCCCAAAAGACCGATTCCTTCCACAAATACCCGCATGTCAGATTGTCCGTCCTAAGATCAGGGAACAGTTGCATCCACCGAAACCAAAAGAATTGCTCATGACGCGGTTCACAGAATCCTCCCGTGTTTCCATCAGGTACCCGCTTTGTAAAGACGGGTCCAAACGGCTCGTGTTCAAACTGCCTGGCATAAAATGGTATTGGATGCAAAGCATCGCCACGATCGCGTTCATGATTCCGGAAATTCCCAGGCCGTGCCCGGTCCAGCCTTTCGTCGAACTGCATGGCTTGCCCTTTCCGAAAATAACCACCACCGCCTTGTCTTCGCTGGAATCATTGGCCTTTGTGGCCGTACCATGCAAATGGACATAGTCGACATCGCAAGCGGCCAGCCCGGCCGATTCGAGGGCGCGTCTCATTGCCATGACCGCTCCTAAGCCGTCCGGATGGGGCGAGGACATGTGATAGGCGTCAGAACTTTCTCCGACGCCGACCAGCCGGATGTCCGAAGGGTCGGAATCTGCAACGCTTTTCTCGAGGAGCGCAAAGCCCGAACCCTCCCCTATGGAAATCCCATCCCGGTTTTCGTCAAAGGGGCGGCAGGGAGATTTTGACAATAACCCCAATGACTGAAAACCATAGAGAGTGGTCAGGCACAATGAATCTGCACCGCCTACCACCGCGGCGTCACATAATCCTGATTCGATCATTCGTGAGGCCTCCGCAAAAACCTTGGCGGTCGAAGCGCATGAGGAGGAGACGACCACCGTGGGGCCGTCAAGGTCGAGGACCTTTTGCACAAAAGACCCCAACGAATAGGTGTTTTGCGTCCCGCGATAACAGTAGCCGACCGGCAGTGCCCCGCTGTCCGGATCCCGGTGCCGGTACGCCCATTCTGTCTCTTCCAGCCCCGAGGTGCTGGTTCCCAGAAACAATCCGATCCGGTTGCGTCCATAGCGCTTTTTCGCAGATTTGACCGCATCCGCAAATCCGTCCTGTTCGATTCCCAGAAGGGCGAGGCGATTATTGCGACATTCATGGTCGGACAGAAAGGAAGGCAGACGGATTTCGTCAACCCCCGGGACCTGACCCACCCAGGTATCCAGTTCAGACGAGTGGAAGGCGCAACGGACCAGTCCCCCCCTTGTTTTCTGCAGGGCCTCCAGAGTGGCCCTGATTCCCGGGCCAAGGGCGTTGACCAGGGAAACATGGGTCAGCACAAGCGGGTTCATCCGTGAACCGGGAGTCGAAAAACTGTTGTCCGGTATATTCATGGTGTCGCCGGAGTTTCTGGAGACGTCTCCGCATCCTCTTCACTGCTGGAGGCTGCGATCGTCCCGTCGACCCTTGAAATCATGCCTCCGGGAAACGGAGTCCCGGTTTCTCCTGAAAATAAACAACCCTCTGAAGCAATGACATCCAGCGTGTTCATCGCATGGCGAATTGGCAGGGATGAAGAATGATCACAGAACAGAAAGTCGATGATTCTCATCATGCGTCTTCCCTGAAGGCCATGGGCAAAGAGACTCCGTGTAACCCGAGGTCCGCGCAGCGTTCGAGCAGTCCGGGCAATACCGCGACCACAACGGGTTGGCCTTCGGGCGTCAGCGCTGAACCGCCATCATGCAACATCAGGACATCTCCGGCTGAAAGATTGCGGGAAAGCCTCAGGAATACGGCGTCAGCCCTTTTCCAGACGGTATCGAAGCCTCTTCTGGTCCATGCCACATGTTCCAGCCGGCAGTCGCGCAATACGCCATCCAGAAAAGGGCTTCGAAAACCCATGGGGGCTCTGAAGAATCTGGCCTTGATACCGTTTTTCGAAAAGGTTTTTTGTGTGGATACGATTTCTTTTTTCAAGGCGGACGAGCTATACAAAGCAAAGAGATTGCGGTGATGGTAGGTATGGTTTTCCACGCTATGTCCCCGCTTGATGATCTCCGCGAGTATTTCCGGATGGGCGGCGGCTTTTTCCCCGATACAGAAAAAACTGGCCTTGACCTTGAAACGGTCAAGCAGCTCAAGCACAAGAGGGGTGACCCGGACATCCGGACCGTCATCGAATGTCAAGGCGATTTCTCCGCGGCCTATGGCCGGTTCGGGCAACCGTACGATATTGTCGCCAAGAAACATGCAGCGGGGACACATCACCAGAAATCCCGCAAAAAAAACGTTTCCCAGAATCAGGGATACCGCCAGTCCCCATCTTTCCGGAGATACCATGACCAAGATCACGGCCGTCATCCCGATGATGCCGCTCAATCGGATCAACATGGTGAAGATTTCCTCCAGCCGTTTCCAAAATCTTCCGTTTAACTCGACGAAGTTTCGAACGATGCGGGTCTCGCCATCAGGATGGCGGACATGCCCAGACTCAGGAGGGCTCCGATCGCTACCGTCGTTCCGATGTCATGCAGCACAGGGATACTCGAAAAAGACAAGGTTCCGAAGCCGATCGTCGTACCGATATTGGCGATCACCAATGAAAAAACGGTTTTCTCCCGAACTTCGCCTTTCTCCGACAGCCCCTCGAAAAACAGCGCGTAGTTGGATCCCACGGCGACCACCAGGAGGAGTCCGATCAGATTGAAAATGGTCAGGAGTCTGCCGGTATTGAGCAAGATGGCCAAAGTCACCATGACCGCTCCTGCCAACGGAGCGAGGACCTTCAGCACGCGGACGGGCGAGCGCAGAGAGAAGGCCAATAACAGGACGATAGCGAGAAGGCCGATAATGGAAAGACGCAATATGGTATGAAAGTAACTGCGATACAGCTGGTCGGACTGGTGTTTTATATTCAACAGGATCAGACCGGGTATGTTCCACCGCGCGACCGCGTCTTTCAATTCAGCTGGAGCGGCCACTTCCCGTAATGGAATCAGTGCGGTCCAGTGGTCCGCGTCCCTGAACAGAAGGGAATCCAGCCTGAGACCGAGCGTCGTGTCATGAAAATTTCTCCGCCCCAACAATTTTCCCGTTCTTGTCGACTCTGTCTCGAGCAGAAAGGGATCGAAAAAATGGAGGCGAAAGGGCAACCCGGCCAACGCCGCACGCATGTTGGCCCTCAGTTGTTCCGGAGGCGGCAGTGCGTCTCTGCGCGCGATTTGTGTTTTCCGGCTTGGCATGATCCTGGCCGGAGACTCAAATCCAGCCAATACAGCTTTTTCACGCAAACCCTCAAGTTTTGATCCCGCCTGTTCGCTGTCAACCAATACTTGTTGCAAGTCCCTCTCTCTCAAGGCGATCAGGCGGTTCACGCTCGGCGCTCCCAGTTCAGTGCGTAATGCTTGGTCCAGCCTCCTGTCGCCCTCCGATATCGGGCTCAGGCTGCTCAGGTGGCCGTTCCACCAGGGGCCGCGGTGTGTCGCCAGGACAAATATGGTCAATAACATCAATATCGCAAGAGGCCCCCGAAGACGGGCGGATTGCGATGCAAAGCCGCTCAGCGTCAAAAAGAGGCGTTTATGGTGGAGTGGATCGAAATGTTCGGTCATCAACAAAGGCAGAACCCATCGCGTGACACCGACCGCCACAAACAAACCGGTGATGGAAAAAAGTCCGATCTGCGACAGCCCCGGAAAATCGGAAAGCAGCAAAGCGCTGAATCCGCAGACCGATGTCAAAACGCCAAGTCTCAGCGTTGGCCAGATACGGAGAAGTGTCGTGGCGGGGGATTGTCCAGGAAGAGTCTGGGAGAAAAGATAGATCGCGTAATCCACCGCCTCTCCGAGGAGTGAGGCGCCAAATCCGACAGTGACAGCGTCCACCATTCCGAAACTCAGACTGACGGCGGCAATACCGACTATTGCGCCACTCAGAACGGGGAGGAGAGCCAGGATCAGCAAGCGGACAGAGTGGTACACGGCCATCAGAAGGGACCCGACCAGTATTGTGGCCACCAGAGAAAGACGCCACACGTTGCCCTGAATCCGGTCGCGCATATGGACCGCAAAGACGGCCGGGCCGCTTTCAATCAACTGAATTTGACGGGATCCGGTGGACGCGGATGATGCCTGGAAAGCGCTTTGAATCTTTGCGAGATTGTGTTTCTGGGCATCAAAGTCAAAACCGGGAGACCGTGTCTGGACAACCATCAAGGCGCGTTTTTCATCCCTGGAAAACCAGACGCCGTCGAGATGATGCGGTCCTCCGGATCCTTCCCGCTGCAGCACGGTCGTCAAATGGAGCATCTCCCCCGTCGGATCGTTTGCGAGAAGAGGCTCCAATAAGAAACCGACCGGAGACGAGAGCAACTGGATGTCCTTTTGTAAGGCCAGGCGGAGGCCCGTCGCGGTAAATGCTTCCGCCTTCACCCGGTCGCTCAGCAGGTATCGAAAGCGCCACATCAGGGCGCGATCCGGCGCGACTCCGCTCGAATCGCCATTTTGAACCAGTACGAACGCCGGATCCGACCGCAAGCGGGCAGCCAGAACCTTGCTCGTTGTCGAAAGTTCCGATGGGGACGCGTTTTCTATTGCCAGCAGCAACAGGCGGGAAACCATGCCGTTTTTCAGCTGTTCCACCAACAGGCGTTGTTCAGGGAGAGGAGAATCCGGTAAGAAGGCTGATATTCCCGTGTTGAAAGTCGTGCGGCTGATGATTAGCGCACTGGCAATCAGTACCCCCAACCAGAGGGCGACCACCCATCGGTCTGACCTTCTCACGGTCTGTTCCGGCTCAAAAGGGTGATTGAATAATTACCCTGACTGTAATGTATTTCAATGCGGTCGATCCTTCTGTCGCTACCCCGCAGAAGGATAAGACGCACCTCCTTCTTCAGCGCCCTGGCAAGGGGTCTGAATTCAAGACTCCAGTGTTTGGATGATCCGTTTATCTTTATGTTAAAGGAACGTTGCAGGACAGGTAGTTGTCCGGACAGGGTCGCGCGCAGGGATTCGACGACGGCACGGATTCCGGGGGAGCTCTGAAGGGAAAGGGTGCGCGGGCCTTTCCATGCCGAGCTATAGAGCGTCAGATGGTCCCCCTGAATGACGGCCCTTTGGAAGGAAGGGAACTCTGTTTTCTGTTCAAGATAATCGGGCGCCCTATAGACAAGAACGCCTGAAGAGACCAACGGTTGGGTCAGTTCGTGAAGATATTGCCGCTGAACAAATCGGGGGTTGTCTGACTTGACCTGCGCGAGAGCTTTCATGAGAGTTGAAAGACTCCATTGGTTGGTCATGGCATGGCCGGTTTTTTCGTCGCCTCGCGCCATGGAGCATGTGAAGGCGATCAGGAAACATGTCATGACAAAAACAGGCATTCTGCAATGGTATCGACAATCCGGTTCAATGGTTTTTGTCTGGTTTGTTGTCGGGTCCCCAGAATTCATAGAAGTTGAACCAGTTGTTCGGTGCCAACCGGCAGTAATGCTCAAGGCGCTGAACATAGGCGACCATAGCCTGCTCCGCCGTTTCCTTGTTTGTTTTTTCGCCGGCAATCTGTTCGAAGTAGATGTCATAGCGATTCCCTCCCCGAAAGAGACCCACCATGAACACCAAGGGGCGCTCCAGCATTGTCGCAAGCCTGAATGGTCCGATCGGAAAATCCGCCGTGGCGCCCAAAAAAGGCAAACGTATGGTTGCATTGTCGTTGAGGGCCCTGTCTGCCAGGATGCCGACACAACATCCGCGATCAACTTGTTCACGTACCTTAAACATGGAATCGATGCGTCCCGAAGCGATGATCTCGTATGGGGCTTCGGGGTTGATCATATGTAATATGGAGTTGATCTTGTGTGCGTGTTCTTTGAACATGAGGGTGGAGACATGGATGCCGGATTGCTGAAATCCCCGTATCCGCAGGACTTCAAAGCTGCCCAGATGGGCTCCCATGAGAAAACAGCCCTGGCCAAGACGAAGGAGATCCAAAAGTTCTTTTTCGCCATGGACGCGGATGTCGAAGAGATCGGACTGTCCGTTCAGAAAATACACACGGTCAAGTTGGGTTGTGGCAAACACGAAAAAGTGGTGGAACAATTGAAAGACGTTCGGTCGACGTCTCGTCACCCGTGTGAGGTAGGTTCGAACCGCCTTGAGCGCGGTGGGGGAAAACAGTAAAAAATAGAGACAGATCGGAAATAACAGGATACGTGTTGCCCGTCTTCCCGCATGGAGCGCGATCCGGACGAGGATGCCCATCAGGATGACACTGCCCCTTTCGGGCTGTTCCATCCATACGGCGTGATTATGCATGTTCTGGCCTTCCAAGGGTCTTGAGAAGCGAAAAAATTCCCGTCAATACGGGTACGTCCCGGATTGCGCAATGGAAAGAAAGATCCCCGCTGACCCCTTTTTCCCATGAAATCTTCAAGTGTTCGCCCGGTTTTACCGGGTGAAGGAATTTTGCCGAACGGAGCCTGTAAATTTCCCCCGGATCGATCGACACATGGATCACCTCTTGAATCCTTACAAGTAAGGTCACTCCCGGAATGATGGGTTCCCCCGGAAAATGACCGGCTATGGACGGATGATCCTTCGAAAAAGAAAACTCCGCTTTCATCGGGAAGCCCCCTTTGTTGACCTTGTCCCGCCGGGCGGCCTGGCCGATTCCTCAGATGACAGTGAGACAAGGGATCGGTGTGGCCGTTTCCTCAGGAGGAGATATCCTTTCCGGATGCTTCTCGCGATCGATATCGAGAACATTTTCCCGCCGGGATTTGCCGAGGTCATCAATATTTCAAAAATCTCGATGTTGGATTCTCATTCCGAGCCTCATCTGTCTTTCCTTGTCTCCCTTGACCACAAAGATTTCCGCGTTCCGTCCGGCAAATCCCTTTCGGGTGGGCCATTTATTTGTTCCCGGAGGACACTGGTTTGATGCAATTCGCTGTCGCCTTGAGGGTTTCCTTCTGGGCCAAAAGCCAGATTTCTTTGCGAGAAAGGTCCATCGTCACATTTTCCAGTTTTCCTCCAGAGCACATCTGGGCCAGTTTGTTGTTGACGCGCTTGGCCAGTGCCGGATCGCTGCTTCCGTCGGCTGAAAAAACGAACAGGATCGTTTTATGAGAGGTGCTGGCTTCGATCCGTGTGTTTTCGTCCCCTACCATTCCGTTGTTGATCGCTCCCGGATATTCTCCTGCGGCGCAGGCCCCGAGCAGAAGAAAACCTGTCAGAAACAGTAGCTTTTTAAAAACTTTCATCATGCCTCCTAAAGGTTATTGTCCAAACCCTGAACCTCGGCGCTCTTGAGAAGGAACGGAAGAAATCCCGGAAGAGATTCGTTCGCCCCGGGGTTTACAAAAGAAACTTCCGATTCCCGTTAATGGCCGCGGGTGTGGACTTGAATAACACGAGGAAAGACAGATCTTCTTTGATTGAACAGACTAGGAAAGTGAGCTGATTGAAAAAGACTGGAAGGGTAGTTGGAACTTGTCTGTGAAGAGGTGAGTTGTTTTATTCTTTGAATGATACTGTTCGCTCTCCCCGAAACGGTCCGTCTTTATTATTCACGGCCGGCTGGTGTGACCAGACGGTCAGATCTTCAAGAACGGAGGTTTCCTGGAGATTGATCTGTCAACAAACGTCCGGGTATCATGATACCCGGACAAGCCCTTGTCTTCTCCCCCCAAAGTGGACCCGAAAACATCATTCAAAACAAGAAAGTGCATGCACTTTCTTGTTTTCACTATATCAAAGTTTTTCTGTTTATCAAATCCCGATTGCCCGAGAATCTTGGATCAATCTGAGAAAAACGTGAATGAGGTCTTACTCTGTTTCATGGTTAACGCTTTCATATTTTTGGATGAGTCGGTCGATTTCGAATCGCGGGAGTTTTCCTGTCGCGTCCCGGGGCAATACGTCAATAAAATGCAATGGTCGTGGGAGGAATGCCGGATCGATTCGATCTCTCAACGCTTTCATGAGGGCGTCACGGTCAAGGGCCTCGGTGACGACAAAAGCCATGAGGCGCGTCACCCTTTTATCGGTTTTTGCTGGCAAGACAAAAACGCCGTCCTTGATTCCCGGAATACTGTTGA
The DNA here is from genome assembly GCA_027343785.1 of Leptospirillum sp. Classification (GTDB taxonomy): domain Bacteria; phylum Nitrospirota; class Leptospirillia; order Leptospirillales; family Leptospirillaceae; genus Leptospirillum_A. The sequence continues at coordinate 14,398 of DAHWKF010000016.1, forward strand.
GCTGATGGTTCAGGAATGCCAGGGAGGTTCGTTTCCCAGCAATATTGATAAGGTCTGAAAGACGATCGTGAAGCAGGAAATGGTTTTTGTCGACAATTTCAAGGGCATCATTCAGCAAGATCTCCCCTCCGACGTGACCTCCGCTGACACTGGCTTTTCCCTGCCCGGTTGTGGAGAGGACCAACCCTGACATGCATTCCCAGACTTCACTTTGTGTCGGTTTGCGGACAGCCACTTGTCCGGACTCCGTGCATCCGTAAATTTCGATCACCGTTGAACTAAAGGCGTTTTCCGCGCGAATCGCCAGGTCCGGATCCAGTGGAGCCGTTGCGCATACGACCAAATCCACCGGCGGGATCCGAGCCGCGTCGGCGAGCAGGGCGCGCAGGTGAACAGGGGATGTGACCAATATCCTGGGTCGTGGCAAATTCGAAATTTGGGTACAAATATCTTCAGGGTAGAACGGTCGCTGATCATGCCATATCAAACCGTTTTGCCACGCCAGCAGGAGGCTCGATTCCAGTCCGTACATGTGTTGCGCCGGAACGGTACTCACAAGGACAGCTCCCGGCATGGTATCGATACCCAGCGCGCGTCCTGCGGCCAAAGAGCTTGCGACAAGACTGCCCCATGTCTTTGCGTGAGCCAGGGGTTCTCCCGTCGAGCCCGAAGTGAAGACATGTGCGACCACCTGTTCGTCGGGAAAATTCGGCATCTCAGATACTTCATTGGGATCTGCCGTCCGCTCAGGGAAAGGGAACGTTTCGATTGTCGATAACATGTCGGGGTTGTCTGACAGGGCATAAAAGTCCGGGTAATTCTGCTGGAGACGCTGCAAGAATACGGTTGTGTGACTGGGGGGCAACAGGCTCACTTGCCGACGCTGGAAAGCCGCCGCCAGGCCAACGGCGAAACGATAACGATCGACACATAGGTTCAGTACATGCTTGCGGTCTGGTAATTGTCCGGAGAGAGCATGGACATCTGCCAAAAACTCCTTTGCCATCACTTTCCTTGTGTTCCGATATGCTACGACAGAATCGGATCCACTTGGGCGCAGCAAGGGAAAAAACGCCATGATATGCTAGGTCTCCTGTGAATCCCGTTTTCCCGATGGAATTGAGCTGAGGTACATATGAAATTGATATGCATGCGTGAACGGGGTACCAGGTGAACTATGGACGTCGATTTCCGGATCCATCTCAGAAAAAATCTTCTCCCACAGACGATGTATCCGTGTTCAGAGAGAATCGAATGCTCCATAAATTTTTCGCAAGCCTTACGGGGCATGAGAAGAATCAGTCCCGGGCCCGATGTTGTTGAACATACACGTTCAGATTACGAAGAGAACTGAAAATATGGGTGTTGTCACTCTCATCCGACGACAACCTGAACCCGTAGGCCTTTGAAATTGCCATGGATATTTCGAGAATGTCGATAGAGTCGAGTCCCAGTCCGTCTCCATATATCGGTATCTCAGGATCAATCGATTCTGGATTGATGTCTATCCCCAACGTAGTGATAATCAATCGGGCGAGTTCGAGTTCATCCGGCGATAAATGTTTGTCGAATTCCAAGGAAATTCCCATCCATAGAATGTGAGAATCGTTCCAATCCCTGCATCGGTCAAGCTTTTTTCGACATTCTCCCTGTCTGAAGATTTTGTCGTCAGTGACTTTCCCCACCCTTTCAGCCCTGACGTACATCAGAGCGAGCAAGACATCCAAGGGTAATTTTTAACTTTTACTCGCATCTCAAATGAGTGTCAACTCCTTGTCTCGCCTGTTTTTATCTTTTGTTGGATTTCTCGGATCGGGTCATGAGACGGACCTTTCAGAAGCAGACGATCCAGAAGGGAAAAAGCGATCCGGGGGTCAAGCCCGAATTTCGCTGTAAAAGTTCTTTCCGAAACGAGGCCAGCATGAAGGGTCACTCCATCACGGGAAACCGGGAGAGATTCCGGGAGGAAGGCGTCTGCTTCGGCCATTCGTGGTATTCGGTCATCTCCAGATATTTTTTCCCCGTGCTCCAGGTCTCATGCCATTCCGACAGAAGAGCTCCGATGAGCCGGATCGCCGAGGCTTCATGGGGAAAGATCCGGATCGCCCGTTTCCGTCTCCGGACAGCTTTTTGGAGTCCCTTGTGGTCGTCGGAAACCACCCGTCCACACCCGACAGACCTGGGGCCTGCAAGCCTTCCAGCATCGCGTCCCGGCAGGCTTCATTTTCTCTGTCTCCCGGAAACAGCCCCGGAATCTCACGATGCCCCTCCCGGGCGATTCCGGTGGAGATCAGGGCCGCAACCAACACCACGCTCTCCGCTTTGCGCACCCGAATCATACGGGCATCCAGACCCGTCGACAGGGCGCTGACTGTCGACTTCGAAAACCGGGTTCCGCGCAACTCTTCCGTGATCGCTGATACCGGCGGAACAGTTCCGGGGAGAAACTCCCGTCCCGGGTTTGCGGTACCCGAAGCACCAGCGTTCCCACCCGTGTCGACAGCAGCCGTTTTCGATAGCCGTTCCGATAGCCCGCACGGTCCCCCGAGCGTTCATCGCGGCGGGGCGCCGTAATGTTCCGTCATCTGGGCTTCCAGAACCTGGTTCAGAAGGGATTCCAACAGCTTTTTGAGTCCGACTCCTCCCTCTGTCAACAGATTTGGCAACGTGTCGGGATTCACGGTAATGTTAAAGTCAGCCATCGATTCCTCCAGGTTGAGAACAGGTTGTTTGGGCAACGCCTGTTTTCGGGAGGATCGATGGTGTTTCAATTCTTGACTATCGGAAATACATGGACTCAACCCCTTAACTTCCTTGAAAGGGTCAAGTGATACCAGGAGGTTTTAATGATAAAGAGAAAACTTGGGCGGCAGGGCCTTGAGGTTTCCGCTTTGGGACTTGGATGTATGGGCATGTCGGAGTTCTATGGACGGCATGACGATGACCAGTCCATCAAAACCATCCACAAGGCGATGGAATTGGGAATCAACTTTTTGGATACTGCCGACATGTATGGTCCTTTTACGAATGAGCGGCTGGTCGGGAAAGCCCTGAAGAACCGGCGGGACCAAGTGGTTCTGGCGACAAAGTTTGGTAATGTCAGGGGAGAAAACGGTGAGTTTCTGGGCGTGCGGGGAGATCCGGAGTACGTCAGAAAGTGTTGCGAAGCGTCTTTGGGACGCCTGGGGGTGGATCATATCGATCTCTATTACCAGCATCGCGTCGATCCCCGTGTTCCGATTGAGGAGACTGTCGGCGCCATGGCCGAACTGGTGACGGCAGGAAAGGTGCGATTTCTCGGATTGTCGGAAGCTGCTCCGGAAACGATTCGGCGCGCGCAAAAGGTGCATCCGATCGCGGCCCTGCAGACGGAATATTCGTTATGGAGCCGGGAGGTCGAAGATGGTGTTTTGCAGACTGTACGCGAACTTGGAATCGGCTTTGTCGCCTACAGCCCTCTGGGGCGGGGTTTTCTGACCGGACAGATCAAACGGTTCGAGGATCTGGAGGAGAACGATTCTCGTCGCCGTTCGCCGAGGTTCCAAGGGGAAAATTTCACCCGGAATCTGAATCTGGTTCAAAAGATTGAATTGATGGCCAACGTGAAAGGGTGTACTCCGGCCCAGCTGGCGTTAGCCTGGGTTTTGTCCCGGGGAGAGGATATTGTGCCGATTCCGGGATGCAAGAGCCTGTTCCATCTGGAAGATAATATCAAGGCGTTGGAGGTCAGTCTGAATCCGGAAGAGCTGGACTCCATCGATCGTATGCTTCCTCCCGGCTCCGCTTCAGGGGAGAGGTATGCGCCTCCACAGATGCAGGCCGTTAACCGGTAGTTTTTTTGAATGTCATATGGTTTTTGGGGATCCCCCGGGCGGACAGGGTGGTCGGGACACGTTGGCCTGGGGGATCTTACCCTAGCCACCTTAGAATGCGCTGGTTGGATGACGTCGTCCGGACGCGGAGAAACAACCTTCAATACTCTCCCAACGCGAGGAGAGTTTATGAAGGGATTGACCCGGCTATCCAATATGAGAGTTTGATGAAATGAAAAGCCGGAAGTCGGATCAGGTATTTCCCGGGAGATGAACCTCAGAAGACGCAGGTGCAAAAGGAGCGACTGCTCCAGAATCCTGCCAGCAGATCTTGTTCTTGCCAAACCTCTTGGCAGCATACATCAGATGGTCGGCCCGGTGAAGAAGTGCGCTCAGACTTTCCCCCCCCGGACGGTACTGGGTCAGACCGATGCTGACGGTCACACGGGTTCCGTCTGAGCATTTCACATCCTGTTCGATCCGTCGTCGAAGGTTTTCTGCAAAAGAGTGTGCGTGATTTAGTGCTTGTCCTGGCAGCAGGAGAAGAAACTCCTCTCCTCCGAGACGGATAAAGAAATCCCCTTTCCGAATGGATCGATGAACGGAATCCGCTATTTTAACAAGAACCCGGTCTCCTGACTGATGGCCATCCTGGTCGTTGATGCGTTTGAAGTCGTCGATGTCGAAAAGGGCAACGGATAACTCCATATCAGGAATTCTGTCGACTTGGGACATCAGCTTGGATAATTGCTGCAGACCTGCCTTCCGGAGCAGTGCTCCGGTCAGACTGTCGACAAGAGCCTCCTGTTTCAGACGCGTCTGGTAGGTATGGATCACATGGTAATGGTACCACGCCAGCACAACGGCTACGGAATATGCAAGGATGGCGCTCAGGAAGATGGGGAAAGAGACGGGAGGGATTCTGTTCAGAAAAGGAAAAAGGACATACCCGATGATGATCAGGGACAGAGCCGCGGCGTTCCATCGGAGAGCTCGTTGATACCCCAGAAGAAAGAAATATGTGAGGGGAAAGACCGGATACCAGATCAGCATCAGGATTTCGTTGAATGCCAAAAAGGCTCCCAAGACCTGCTGTAAGAGGATCAGGACTGCGAATCCCGTCAGGATTTTGTTGTAGTTTTTTATGTGTCGTGAGATTCCGAGAATAAGGAAGGGTGCAATGACCGCGAAAAGAAGGGAGGGGATCACCCGGAACAATTCGTTGCGGTACAGTTCGATGATTGTCATGGAGACGGATGAGAAAATGCCGATCCACCCGCCGACATGGATAAACCGGATCCTGTCCCGAATGAAGTCCTTGTCCTCTTCGGGACCATCATGATGTATCGAAGAGGGGTTGTCGTCAGAAGCCACTTTCTTCCCCCCGGCTTTAATGTGAAAGGGTCTCGAAGCGGGCAAACGAAAGAAAAACGAAAAGATTCCTGGGAGACGTCTGTCCCAGTCCAATTTTTTTCAACAAGGGCGGGAGCGCGAGAGGTGCTTTTTCGAACGGGACTATTGTAGGTTGATCAACAGGTTTATGCAATTTCTCCATATTTCATCATTCATCCGGGAAAATCTTCTGTCGCCAGCCGGGATGACTCGAGATGATGGAAAACACACACAGTTTGTCCCGTAAAACCGCTCTTGTCATGGGTGGTAACCGTTTTTCGGTCTGGCTGTCGTCCGGGCATTTGCCGAAGCAGAGGGCAGACATAGCCCGTCACTTGCACCGCCGGGAAAGCGAGGCCTATCAATTCGGGTCTCTGGTGGAAAGAGTTGGTCGCCGTTATGTCGCTGTGAATGCCGATATCCCGGTTATTGCAGATGAATCTGAAGCCCATAGAAGAAAAGATTGGGGTGGTCACTATTCTTGTCAACTACTCGGGCATCCTACGTCCCCACCCGAATATCTTATATTTATTATCTTAATCTTGCGATTTTTCTCCGGATGAGTTAGATACTCATATCATCAGAAAAGGAAGAACAGCTCCTGTAAACGCCGGAACCTGAAAAGCCGAGGAAGTCCTATGCCGTCGTTGGCGAATCCATGTATGAAAAACAATTTTGAAGGAGCAGGGAAAACGTGAATCTCCAACCTTTTCTCAGGATTTCTCTTATTTGTGCCATCTGTCTTGCTCCTCTCATGGGAGGTTGCTCTTCCTATAGCGTCCAGCGTGTGAGCGTCGACACCGAAGGCGGTGTCACCAGCCGATGGACGGATACCGATGCCCGGCTGACCGCCAAGACGCTGATCAGGAAAGCTCTGGATACGCCCTGGCTGACAAATTTTCAGGAAAAGCATGGAAGGCGCCCCGTGGTGGAGCTGGGGCAAATGATCAATCGCTCGGATCAGCATATCAATACCCGGATATTCCTGAATCATTTCCAGGACGAACTCATCAATTCGGGAAAAGTTCGTTTTGTGACAGCCAGTGAAGCTCATCGGAGAGCCCTTCAGGAGGAGAGAGAGTATCAGATGAAACACGCCCGTTCGTCTACCGTTCATGGTCCAGGGCAACAGACAGGGGCTGATTATCTTCTGACAGGATCGATCAATTCCTATGTGGCCCGCCGGGGAGGAAAAACAGTCCGGTTCTACGAAACACACCTGAAGGCCATCGACCTGTCGACAAACGAAATCATCTGGGGAACGGAGTACCGGGTGAAGAAGATCGCCCATCAATCAGGCTATGGGTTCTAGCCTGTCCGGGGACTTTCTCGGTCCCCGGAATTCCTTGCTTCCTTCCGAATATGCATGCCGTTCTGAGAGATTGAGCGCCGGCCGTTATTCCAATCCTGTCGGATGACGAAAGCAGCGTCCCTTGCAAGGGAGGTTTGATGCGCTTGTTGCAAATCCTGCCGGGAATCCTGGCAATTTCAGCGTTACTTGTTTCCTGCTCTCCTCCTGTGGCGCAATATCGGCATTACTTTGAAGCCATGTCCGTTTATCCGGGATCGGGTCCGGATCCGGCTCTTGTCAAGGCGATCAGAAAATCCAGAAAGGCCTATCCCGACAGGGATCTGGTTCTCTACTGGATGGATTTTGGCATGGCCAACAACGTGGTCGGAAACTTTGCCGACAGCGAACGGGTTTTCCGTGAGGCAGAACGGATGGAGCATCAGCTCTACACCAAAAGCCTCACGCGGATCGCCCTGTCTTACCAGACAAACGACCTTGTCCTGCCTTTTCGTGGAATGCCGTTCGAACGGGTCATGATCAACCTGGTCAATTCATTCAACTATGCCGGTCAGGGAGACTGGGTCGGGGCGCTGGTCGAAACCCGGAAGATCCGGGAAAAGCTTCTTCGATACAACCGACGATATCCGAAGGCGACCTTGGCCGGAGGGAAATACTACCGGGCGGAAGGTCTGGCGCAGGATCTGCTTTCATCACACAATATCCCTTCCAACATCAATCAACTGAACCACTACACCGACGACGCGTTCGCCCGGTTCCTCTCAGGCGTTTATCAGGAGGCCCAGGTGAACGCCGGTGGAGTTGATTACCAGTCAGCCATGATTTCCTACCGGAAGGCGCTCCGGGTTTATCGGAAAAATGCACTTCTCTACAACACCCCAATCCCTTCATTTGTCGTTCCGGCGCTTCTCAGGGCGTCCGATGCCGCGGGGAGAACGCATCTGGTTGCCCGTCTTCGCAAGGAATACCCCTCGGCAATATGGACGAGGGGGCGGGAGTTTGAAAAAAAAGGACATATCATTTTCGTGGGCTATGATGGACGTATTTTCCATCTGTCATCAGACCGTATTGTTTTGCCGCTCCCCATCCTGGGAACGATCTCCATGGTGAGCTTCAATATTCCCCGGGCGGATGGAGGCGGAACAAGCGTTTCGGGACATCGCATCGATGTTGTGGACGAAAGGAAGCAGACCGTCCTGTCTGTGGGTTCGGAAGAGGCTGAAGATCTAAATGCGATCGGAAAGACGAATTTTCAGGACCATTTGAAAAGGATTGTTCTGAGAGAGGCGGTGAGGGCTATTCTGAAAACCTCCGAGGAGGTGATCGCCCAGCGGGAAGGCGAGCGTTACGGGGGAATTCTGGGGTATCTGGGTGCGATGGTCATCGGAGACGCGGCCAATGTGGTATCGGATGTTGCCGATACGCGTTCCTGGAGAACTTTGCCGGCAATTTTTGATTATGCGGAGGCGGACGTCACCCCCGGAAGCTACTGGGTGGTTGTCAGTGAATATGGAGGAGGCGGACACGTGCTGAAGCAGCACCTGACAGTTGCGCCGGGACAATACCTTCTGATTCGCGACGTTGATGCGCGTTAGGTTTTCGGGAAGAGGGCAGGGTGCGGGACGATTTCCCCACCCACATTGCTCTAGACAAGAAAAGAAAGAAGGTTTTTCTGATAATTCCGGGAATTGAAAATCGATCTTGATATCCCTTTCGAGAAGGATTATCATCCCCAAACGGTTGCTATATCTGGTATGGTGACGCGGCATTGATACAATATGTTGTGTTTTTCATTTTATTTTTCGTGAATCCGCTCTGTCCGGATTTTTTATTTTCATGTTGTCAACGGATTGTATTGGGGGGCGAGTGATGACAAGCAATGTGACCCTGAGTCTATCGGAAAATGCTTTGAAAGTTCTTCAGAAACGCTATCTGGGCAAGGATGAGGGTGGTGTTGTCCGCGAGAATCCCGAGCAGATGTTTCGGCGTATAGCCGATGCGATTGCCAGTTCCAATAGTCAGGCTTCGGAACGGGAGTTTCTGGCGGAAGAGTATTACCGTTTTATGGCAAGCCTCGACTTTTTGCCCAACTCGCCGACCATCATGAATGCGGGAAGGCCTCTCGGACAACTTTCAGCCTGCTTTGTTCTCCCTGTCGGTGACTCCATGCCGGAAATCTTTGATACCGTCAAGGCGACGGCATTGATTCACCAGACCGGAGGCGGGACCGGCTTTTCGTTTTCCCGGCTCCGGCCTAAGGGAGCCATCGTCCGTTCTACCGGAGGTCAGGCATCCGGCCCCGTTTCGTTCATGAAGGTCATCAACGCATCGACAGATGCCATCAAACAGGGCGGAACGAGAAGAGGCGCGAACATGGGCATCCTGCGCGTTGATCATCCGGATATTCTGGAATTTATCGACTGCAAGATGGATCTGACCCAGGTCACGAATTTCAATATATCTGTTGCCATCACGGACGCTTTTATGAAGGCGGTCAAGGAAGGCGGTGATTACGATCTGGTGGCACCCCACAATGGCGAAGTCGTCGGGAAACTTCCGGCCCGGGAGGTGTTTGACAAGATCGCACATAACGCTTGGGCGAACGGGGAACCTGGGCTTTTCTTTATCAATACCGCCAACCGGTATAACCCAACCCCCAGCCGATGGTCGTACGAAGCCACAAATCCGTGCGGAGAGCAGGTACTGGGTCCCTATGAATCCTGTAACCTCGGATCGATCAATCTGGAACGGCATGTCAAGCTTGTTCCGCCCGGCAAGCCGGAGGTCGACTGGGAAAAGCTGGCCCGATCCGTCTACCTGGCCGTCCGTTTTCTGGACAATGTCGTGGACGCGAACCGTTTTCCGATTCCGGAACTGGCTGCCGTCAACCAGGGTGCCAGGAGAATCGGGCTCGGAATCATGGGTTTCGCCCGGCTGCTGATGCTTCTTGAAATACCTTATGATTCGGAAGAAGGTCTGGAAATGGCGGAAAAACTGATGTCCTTTATCCGTGACGAAGCGGAGAGAACTTCCCAGGATCTGGCCAAAGTCCATGGGCCGTTCCCGTATTTCGAAGGAATCGGTACCCGAAAGCGCAACAGCCACCTCCTGACGATTGCTCCGACCG
>DAHWKF010000081.1 GCA_027343785.1 Leptospirillum sp.
CGATGCCCTGATGGGCGAAGCGCGAAGGAATCCGGTCGCAAAAACCTGCCATTTGACAAAAAAATCGGCGGGAAATGGGGCAACGGGGTTTCTCCGGGGACAGAGCCCTTCCCCGCCGGGAAAAGACGCTTCCTCTCCGACCACCCTGGACGGCGTGGTCAATCGGGTTCAGACGGCTTCAGCCAGGGGCTTGTGGGTCTGCCGGGAGACCAGGCGTTCCATCATCCGGAGATCCCGGCTTTCAAGCTTCATGGCCGCGTCCACCCAGATTTCCGTGACCCCCAGGAGTTCTTCGTAGGAAACGGGATGGAGGGTTTTCCGGACTTCCCTGATGGCCTGATAGCCGTTCCGGAACTTGTTCTCCCGGCGGATGTAATCGTAGACGGCCCTCTCTCCCTGGCCATCTTCGGCCAGGACGTCCACAATTCCCATTTCAAACAACTCTTCCGCGGTGTAGATGGTTCCGCTCATGATGAACCGTTCCGCCTTGGCCGGTCCGATCTTCCGGGATAGAAAACTGTATGCCCCCATGCCGGGAAACAGGTTGAACAGGACTTCGGGAAGTCCCATCCTGGCCTTTTTTTCGGCGACGAGCACATCAAATGCCATGGCGCACTCCATCCCCCCTCCGAGCGCGTCTCCCTGGACGAGTGCGATCGAGGTGATATCCCGGTTGTAATGCGTCAACACCCCATAGAGCGAATTGATGCATGCGCGCGCGTATGACAGAAGGCCACTCCGATCCCTTCGCGCGATCAGCTGTCTGAAGAGATCCAGGTCTCCTCCATAATTGAAAATCCCCGGGACTTTTGACGCCTGAATCCGGTATTTCACGTTTCTGTCGGCCTGGACGGAGAGATGGTTGGCATAGTGTTGCAGCTCGTCCAGCATTCTGGGCGTAAAACAGGGGCGGGGATCGCCATTCATGAAGCACCAGTCCGTCTGGTAGTTCGCGTCGTGCACGATAGAAAGCTGGGAATAGACAGGGCAGGGAATAGACCCGATCCCCGGGACTTCCATTGTCATGGTTTCCATTTCTGATCTCCCAATTTTGAAGTATAATAACTTATATTAATTAAAAAAAACAGGTTTTAAAAATAAAAATCCGGGCTCCCGGAACAAAAAACTCCGGAATGGAAAAAAATGTTTTTTGTCCTCCAAAGCGTTCTGCTCCAAAGTGAATCCTACCACCCGATTTTATGATTGTAAATATAAAACAACTCTTAAAATAAAAAATTTAATAATTATTTTTTATAAAATAACGTTTTTTATTGACGGGCATTCGTTTTTTTTGTCGGAAAAAACGCAAAAAAGATGTTCCAAAGGTCACACAAGCCGGAAATTCGGGGTGGCGACGAACATGTTTTTTGTCACGATTCGGGCGGATCTGTACCAGGAGTGGAAAGGGGTGGAGCGAATGGGTTCAATCGGTGCGGGATTCCCGTGAGATCTGGAGTTCGGGATGGGTCAGGACCAGACGGTCCAGCTCCTGAAGGGTCTGGCGGAAGATCTCCGGAAGTCGTTCCGGGAGAGCTCCCGGGCGTTTTTCCAACAGGTCCGGCACGCGGATCTTTTCCCCTTCCCGGCAGAGCTGGGCGAGCCTCATGGCCCCCAGCTGGAGGGCGCTTCCTTTCAGGGCGTGGAGGGATTCCATCAATGCCGGGTAGTCCAGACGGGAGAGGGCATCCTGAACGGTTTCCATGTGACGTTGTCCTTCCATGACAAACCCGGTCAGAAGGGTCCGCAGGAAGGCGGGGTTCGGGCTGTATTCCCGAAGGGAAAGCAGCGTGTCCGCGTCGACCAGGGGAAGGGAATCGTCCTTTTCAAACACGGGAGGCTCGTTTGCGGAAAGCCGGATCGAAGAATCGGTGCGGTTGGGGGAGTGGAGGAGAAGCTGTCCGATCGATTCAAACAGTCGGGCGGTGTCCAGGGGTTTTGGCAGAAAGATATCCGCGCGGGCGCCAAGGCTCTCCATCCGGGCCTCCTCCGTCTGGTTCGCCGTCAGGATAATGGAGGGGACCGGATGGTCGGCCTCGATAAACCGGTGGGCCCGGATGACGTCCAGACCTCCGCGCCCCGGCATGCACAAATCGAGGATCATCAGGGAGTATCGCCGGGGGAACCGTTCAAGGAGATCCAGCGCCTCCTCTCCATCATTGGCCAGATCGACACGATATCCCCTCGTTTCGAGCAGGCCTTTCAGGACGGTCCGGTTCACCTCCTGGTCATCGGCCACCAGAATGGACGGTCCGGTCTGCGGCCAGGAGGGTGCCGGGGAATGTTTTCGGTTTCCCATGTGCACCGGAGGGGGAGGCCAGCCGAGAATCCGGCTGATCTGGTCGGCGGACGGGTTGTCGGAGAGGATGACGGTCCATCCTCCGGGAGGGAGACAATCCAGCGCGTGGGCGGGAACGGTTTCGGGAACGAGCAGTATCCGGATCGAACCGGGCCGGACAACCGATGGGCCTCCGCTGGAAAAGGCGGACTGAAAAGCGACAAGGTTATCCCGAGAAAGTCTTGCGATCAGGACATCTCCGGCCGAATCGTCGGAGGCCCCCGGTCCAGCGGATTCCCGGGAGGGGGCGAAGGTGGACTTCCGCTCCCCGTACGCCGGCTCGACTCCGACGAGCCGGCACAAGGGCAAGAGCCGGTTGTACCCTTCCTCGTCCCCCCAGTAAACGACATTTTTTTTCGAGATCCAGCCCGAACGCAACAGTGTGGAGGAATCATCCGCGGCGAACGGGAGTTCGCACCAAAAGGTGGAACCTTTCCCTTCCTGGCTTTCAAAGCCCCACCGACCTTTCTGTATTTCAATCAGCTGGCGGGTGATCGAAAGTCCCAGTCCCGTCCCCCCATATCTTTTCGTCACGGAGTCATCCCCCTGAACGAAGCTTTCAAAAATACGGTTCTTGTCTTTTTCCGGGACGCCGATGCCGGTGTCGGCGACTTCAAACCGGAGGGTGATCTCGCGCGTCGGGTTGGCCGGGAGGGGATGAATGGCGAGACGCACCTCGCCGGCCGACGTAAACTTGATGGCGTTGCCGAGAAGATTGGTGAGGATCTGCTTCAGATGGAAGGGATCGCCTCGAAGGGAGGAAGGAAATCGGGCGTCCATGATCACGGTGAGGGGAAGGTTCTTCTCCCGGGCCAACGGCATCAGGGGGTTGACGGTTTCCGCCACAATCTGCCCCGCGTCGAACGGAACCGAACTCGCCGTCATCTTTCCCGCTTCAAGTTTGGAGAAATCCAGAATTTTGGAGATGATTTCCGACAGGTGGCGGGCCGATCCGGCAAGGGTGTCAAGCAGGGCCATTTGTCGGTGGGAGGCGTTTTCCCGCAACAGCTCGGTCAGACCGATGACCCCGTTGAGGGGGGTTCTGAGCTCATGGCTCATATTGGCCAGGAAGCGCGATTTGGCCTGGTTGGCCTCGTTTGCGACCGCGATCAGTTTTTCCAGTTTCTTTAAAAGCACCGCCATGTAAAAGGGAAGAACAACCATCGCGATCAACTGGCTGTCAAAAAGGATGACATGCTTTTGCCACCAGGGGCTAAGCCGGTAGACCACCAGAAACTCCAGGGAGCCTACGATAGTGGCAATGGTCAGGTAACGGACACCGAAACGGAAGCCGTTTCCCATGATGACCCAGAGGGCGATGACGCCCAGCGGAAGCCCCTGACTTCCCGTCAGCGCCATGGCTGTCATGACGAAACTGAGATCTCCGATGATGCTGACAATGATCCGCACGGGGAAAAAGCCCGGGTAGAGCAGGATGGACCCAAGGAGCAGGGAGGCGTAAATCAAGACCGGGAGGATCATGCTGTGTGGAGAAAAAAGGAGACTCGGAGCGGACGACGCCTGGGGCATGTAATAGAGGTACGAGCAGGCGACAACGGAAAGGGCCAGACGGATGAGCCCCTGTTCCCGTTCGGTATTCTTGACGGTCGTCAAAGGGAGGTGACGGGGCGTTTCCCGGATATGTTCGTCTGGTTCCATGCCTGGTTCCTTCATCCCCGCCCGAACAGGAAAAGTCCTTCGGGCCCTGCCCCCCGGAAACCCCCCAAAAACATCCCGCCGGTTCCTGTCCCGCCCCTGACGGAGATCATCAATCAGTGCCTGTGGTCCCGGTCTTCCAGCTGAATAAAGATGCCGGTGATGTTGTCCAGTCGGGAGATGAACGCGGTGACGCATTCGGGATCGAAGAGGGTTCCGGAGGCAATCCGGATGTGGGACAGGGCCTGGTCGAACTCCCAGGCCGGTTTGTACGGGCGTTTCGACGTCAGGGCGTCGAAGACGTCGGCGACGGCGACGATCCGCCCTTCAAGGGGGATATCTTCCCCGGACAATCCATAGGGGTAGCCGGAACCGTCGAAGCGTTCCTGGTGGGAAAGGGCGATGGTGGCCCCCAGCTGGATGACCGGGGAGGTGCTTCCCTTGAGGATCTGGTGACCGATGGAGGGGTGGGTCTTGATGACGGCAAACTCTTCGAGGGTGAGGCGGCCGGGTTTTTTCAGGATCCGGTCGGGAATGCCGATTTTTCCGATATCGTGCATGGGGGCGGCGAGCTCGATCATTTCCGCATGTTCGGAGTCGATCCCGATGGCCTCGGCGATCTGTCGGGCGTAACGGGACATCCGCAACAGGTGGTTGCCGGTTTCGAAATCGTGAAACTCGCCGGCCAAAGCCAGTCTCAAGAGGGTCTCCCGTTCGCGTTCCTTCAGAAGCAGGGTCTGTCGGCTGACCTCTTCCGCCAGATGGCGCGCCTGGTTCTTCTGCCGCAGGGTCAGTCCCCGGAGTTCCAGAAGATTCCTGCACCGGCACTGGCATTCCATCCGGTCGAGCGGCCGGGTGAGAAAATCGGTCGCTCCCGCCTCCAGCGCCCGGTAGCGGATGTTCCGGTCTTCCACCACCGTCACCATGACGACGGGAACGTCCTGTGTTCCGTCGATCGCCCGAAAACGGCGGAGGAACTCGATACCGTCAAGTCCGGGCATCTTGTAGTCCACGAGAACCAGGTCGGGGACGGAATACGGAAGGGATTCGAGCGCCACCAGGGGATCGCTGAAGCTTCGCGTCACAATGTGCCCGTCCACGCTCCGGATGATTTCTTCCAGCAGGGTCCTGCCCACCAGCTGATCGTCGACGATCAGCACCTCCGGCGGTTCCGGAAAATCGTCCAGCCATCTGCCGTCAGTCATACGCGAGTGAAACTCTGTTTCCATGTCCAGGACTCCTCATCATCACCGGGAGGATTGGCCGGAAAGTCATCTCTGGCCTGTATAACGCCGGAAGCCGGATCCCCTCAACCCTTTATGAATGATTGCTTTTCTTGATTAATAATAAATAAATATTATTAATTCAGAAACGCTCAATAATGATGCTCTTGTCTTTATACTTTACCCCTAACCCTCAGGAACGCAAACAGGGTGAAGCCGGGAGGAAGATAGCATGTCCCGTTCGACAAAAGAAGTCCCCGCGGAGGAAGAACTCGCGAGAAGGGGCATCGGATGAAAAGAGGCGAAGGGAAAAAAGGGAGCGGACGTCAGGCCATCGCTTTTGGAAATCGGGGGGGCCTGTGATCGGGGGGAGCGCAGGCTTCCTCAGAGAGGGAGAGTGTTCCGGGCAAACGTCTTCCGGTAAAGAACGAGGAGCAACAAGAGTCCGGTACCTTCCAGAAACAGTGTGGACGGTTCGGGGGTCGACGGGACGGTCGAATTGGTGCCACCGAATTCGAAGGAACCGTCCTGGGTCTGGAACTTCACCGGAAACTGGGAAAGATCGACGCCGGTCGAAAGCAGGCTTCCGGTGGTGGTCGAGAGCGCCAGTTCGAAGGAGGTGTCGCTTCCGGACAGCAGGCCATTCTTGATACTACCGCCGTCACATTTGCTTCCGGAGAAGGCGCAGATGTCGATGTTCTTGAATCCGCCGGGGAAGTTGCCCGGATCGGACAGGCCGGTGAAAACGGTGGAGGTTCCCTGGTACTTGGAGGAAAGGGTTGGGGAGGAGGTCATGCCCAGGGACACGATGGCCGCCTGAAACGAGGTGGCGGTGGTGTTGTCCACCGTCACATTCAGCAGAAGCTCAGACGATGTGAGGCTCTTGACGGTAAAGGTGCCCGTCGCCGAAAGGTTGGTGGGAGCGCCGGTCACGTTCGTCGGATCCATCCAGTTGATGGTATAGGAATTCCCCACGTCGGCGGAGGTGATGTCGATGGAGGCAGTGGCTCCGGAGATGTCTGGAAGAAGAAGGAGAAGGCCTCCCAGAACAGCTGAGAAGCAAACACTCATAAAAAGTTTTTTCATCGTCTTCTTCTCCCGGGAACGGATCCGCCTAATGGTGGATTCGGTATATAAGTCCAGTCACAAAATGCAAAAATGGTCCGGAACAAATTCCGACCGTTTTCCTTCCTTTAAGCAGTTTTTATGCCAAAACGAATGATGCTTCTCCATATAATGGCCTAAGGCTGAAAGGAGCGTTCCCGGTTCCAAATGACGCCAAGCTATCGAGGTTCCAGTGGTTTTTCCTTTTGCGAAAGCCATTCTCCTCTTATCCGGATCCGGTTGTTCCAGAGTTTTTTTATAGGGATGATTGGGCAAAAATCCTGACGCCTGTCAGGTTTGTTGACAAAAGGATCAAACATGAGGCGCCGGCAGGAGGGAGCGACGGAGCGATCCGGCCTGAACAGAAAGTAAGGATACATTCGGGGAGGAAGGGGGAGGAAGTTGCGCTGTCATTCCGCAAGGGCGCGGGGGTGCCGGAAACGGCTATCGACGGGATCGTTCAATTCTTCGATGGGAGGGGTTCGACATCAAACCCTGGGAGACAGGGGTCGGGACATCAAGTGCGGTGGTATAACGGGCAAAAAAACTGTCCCGGCAAGAAGGCAATCTCCTCGCCGGGACAAAGGGGGTGCGCTGTCAGGTATTTTGGCCGTCAGATCGCCAGCGTGTCGCCTTTTTTCCGCAAAGCCATGAAGCTCACCAGCGCCAGTCCGCTGCCCAGGAGGAGCAGGGTCGAAGGTTCGGGCGTGTTGGGAACGAAAACATTCACGCTGTCTGATATGCCGGTTCCCTCAAGAGACAAGCTTCCCATTCCGTAATTGGTCGCGTTGGAGGCGACAAAAAACTGCGGGGAAATATAATCGTTGGTCGCCGCGACCGAGAACTGGTCTTCAAGGTTCGAGATGGTCTCGTTGGAAAGATTGTAGAAGACTTCACCCTTCAGGCCATTCAAGGGAAGGACGGTGCAGTTGGGGCAGGAAAGTGTGGAACCCAGCGGAGTCGGCGTGCCGCTCGCGTTGATATTGATGCCGGAGCCGAGCTTCCAGAGCTGGGAGCCGCCCGGGTTGTTGAAGAGGGCAATGGAGGCCTGACTCACGCTCTGTCCGGAAGTGCTGGGGGTCACCTTGGTGACGTCGAACTGGTACGTGAAGACCAGCTCTCCCGGCGTTGCCCCATGCATTGTGTTTCCGGATCCGACCTTCAGAACGTTGGAGATCACCTGGCCGGAGATGGTTCCGACGCTGCCATCCGTCGCCGAGTAGTTGCTCTTCATTGAGGCGATCTGCGTGAGATCGAGCGAAGAGCCGTTAAAATACAGGGCGGAAGCGGGGAGATTTGTGTCGGTGACCGAACCGATGCTCGTTCCATCCCCGGCGGGAATGGGAACGGAGGAGGCGACGGGAATGGTGTTTCCGAACGAGCTGTTCGTCACATAATTGAGAGAGAAATTGGTTCCGGTGTTCGTGGCGTATGTCGCCACAAAAGAGTTGGCCGTCCCAGGACTGACTATCGTCGGAGGAGCAAGATAGTCGGCCTGGGCAGATGGAGAGAGAACGCCGAACCCGGTCACCGCTGCCAGTGCCATGCCGACGACGAGTGTCGCTTTTGTCATTTTCTTCTTCTTCGAACGAATCATCTTGAAATCTCCCTTGATCTGGTCAGTTGCCGTTTGGTACAAGTACATATCGGACACGCCATGACTTTAGCAATCAGTGTGCCAGTGGCACAAACAAAGGGGATGGGTTGGAAGCCGGTTCGCTCTAGGGTGTTGACAGACAGGACTTTTTCAAATCTGCTCCCCCGAAATCCCGATTCTCATCCCGCCATTTCAGACAGGGGTCAACCGTCTCAAACTGTCATCGGATTTTTCAGGTGTAAAACAGGTGAACAGGGGGGGGAGGGGTATCGGGGGGAGGTGTTTGAAACGGGGGGCTCTTCCCTCAGCCGTCCACGCGAAGGCGGTCGAGGGGGAGTCGAAGGGATCGGGCCGAAGGGGGTTTCCCCCGGCCGACCCTCCCCAGGAAAACCGCTCTGTCCATCTCTCCGTCCGGCAAGAGAAGATCGAGCGAGCCGGCAATCTTTCGGGCGGTCGCGGGGGCTTCGGGATTTCCGGAAAACGGGATCCCCTCCTTGTGGTAAGCCCGGAAAATCAGGGGGGTCGTTTCCGGCTGGAACTGGAGTCCCAGTTTCGTGACGCCAAGCCAGAACCTGGCCAGGACTCGTCCGGCTTCGACAAAAGCGTCGGGTGAGCGGGGCGGAAGAGGGGCCAAAAGCACGAAATGGGCCGAGCAAAACAGGGCCGGGAGGATATCGAGCTGAAGTCGGGGGATCAGGGTTCCCCCCAGAAAACGGTTGAAAAAACGGACGCGTTCCCAGCGGCCCATGATCCACTCCATCAGGGGCAGGATCACCGGCGACAGTCCCAGCGCCCGGTCCGGTATCCGGTCTTCGCTGAAACGGGATCTCCATGCGATCACCTGCCTGTGGACCCGGTAGGCTTCCGGAATGGTCAGACGGAGTTTTCCGCAGCGCTGGAGGATCCGGGCCAGTTCCGCCTTGCGCGACCAACCCTCGATCCAGCGCACCCGGTAACCGGAAAATCGGGGGCCCAGCAGGCCGGAAAGGGTATCCTTCTCGACCGGGGTCAGGGGGTGGGTTCCCAGGGGGTTCCTGTTCACGCTCCGGGTTTTCAGGCAGGGGAACAACGGGTCTGTCGGGAGGGAGGGATCGTCTTCGAATCGGACATCGAATGTGGGGTGAGGGTCGTCCCCGTTTCCAGAAGGCTGGCGGTAGACGATGTCGCACCGCAGGTTCCATCCGCTGGCCGCGATCGACAGATATTCCAGGAGAACGCCGATCGCCAGCTGGCTTGCGTGCCCCCGAAGGTCGTACACCACCGTCAGGCGGGTATCGGATCCATGAACGACGATATGGGTGTCCGAGACGATTTCGAACCGCCAGGGCTGGGTGTTGTCTCCGCTGGGAGCCCATCGGGCCAGATCGAGGATCCGGCCGATACGCTCCATCCCGTCTCCGGACGGAAGCGCCTCAGTGGCGTTTGAACTGTTCAAGCCGTTTTTTCGCGATCTTGAAGGCGAGACGCTGGAAGGGGTTCCTGTTTCCGCCGGGGATCCAAGTCCGGGTGAACTTGTTCCGGTAGGCGTCGAAGTGGATGCCGTGGGGGGCGGCGTCAACCTTCCCCCGTTTCAGGAGGATCTTGAGGGCTTCGGTGGCGGCCATGCCGGCGCAGAGCTGACAGGCCATGATGGTGGAGGGGCCCCGTTGTTCCGCGAAGTTGACGGCGGACGGATCCACCAGATAGCCGAACTGGAGGCGGGCCGGAGCGAGACCCAGGAGAAACAGGATGCCCTTTTCCTCGTCCGGCCGGTTTCCCCAGCAAAAATACTCCTCGAACGTCATGGCTCCCGGAAGAAAATTGAGAAGGGCCGAGCCCATCCCGAGGGGAGCGGCGGTGGTCGCCGGAATGCCGAGGCGTTCGCAGGCGGTGAAGGTGGCTTGGCGGATGCCATAGGCGAAGTAGTCCAGACCGTCGATATAAAGGTCCACGCCGTTGAGAAAATCGGGAAGGTTCCGTTCGGTCACCCCCTCCGGAAAAAGGCGGATATCCAGTTCGGGATTGACTTCGCGCGCCATCCGGGCGAGCGTTTCCACCTTGGATTTTCCCACGTGGGGGAGTGTGGCCCCCACCTGCCGGTTGAAGTTGACGAGTTCGAACGTGTCGGGGTCCGCGATATGGAAGGCGCCAATCCCCAGACGGGCGAGGGTCAGAAGGTGCACACCGCCCACCCCGCCCATGCCGGCGATCGCGACTCTTTTGCCGCGCAGTCTTTTCTGCTCTTCCCGCGTCACCCAGCCAATGTTTCTGGCAAACGCTTCTTCATAGACAAAGGATGTATCCATCGTTTTTAGGCCATTCTCCTGAGACGGCCCAGAATGCCGTCCGCGTCGGTTTTTGTGAAAAAATACGGATAAAGGGACCTGTCGTTCTTGCCGTTTTCCATGAGCCCGCCGACCTTGGTGATCTTGGCGTCCGAATGGGAAAAGTCCAGGTGCATCAGCACGCCGGCCACGTTGACCCTTGGACAGATCCGTTCCGGTCCGAGCGGGGTGAACCCGAGCATTCTCTCATAAAATTTCGCGTGACGGGGAGTGACCTCGATGACGGCGTCGGTGTAGCCGAACATCCCCCAGGGGTAGAGCATGGCGATATGGAAGAGGCTCGCGATCACCCGTTTCGACTTGACGCAAGAGTCGATCGCGAGGCCGTTGAATTCGCAGATTGTTCGTCCGCGGGCGCGGAGACTGTCGACCTCCGCGTGGTAATTCTCGTCCGCCAGAAGGCCATCGGGCGAATCCATGCCCACCGTGATGGTGCCAATCGCCTGGTTGTCCATCCCGTAGGCGATCAAGGTCACCCTCTGCGGATTTTCATTGCCGAGACTGTTTCTGTCATACCCTCTCCAGGCGTACATCCGGTCGATCAGGACGTTGGCTGTCTCGCGCCTCTCCGGGGTATTGGCGAGCCGGATCCAGAACTGCTGGCGATCGACGAGCGATCCGATCGTCGGTTCCTGTCCGGACAGGTCGGGGACATCGGGAACTGATGGAGGCAGGACATGGGGGACCGTCTCGAAAAAAGACACGATCACATCTTCTTCTTTCCTGTCCTGTGCGGGCCGGTCGTAAATGAGTTGGCTAGACATCGGGCATATCCTCCCAAAAATTTCTGTTTCCGTTGAGACGTGATATTGCCTGCCAGCGGTCATGCGACGAAGTTTTTCCATTCCGGAACGCGTCGATCTGTCGGGAAAGGGGAAGCGGCCCCCGCGATTGTCCTGTCGGGCAAGGCCCGGTCTTCCGGCTTTCTTTGGGAAAGTGGAGGCAAGCGAGCCAGCCGTGAAACCAGTCTCAACCGCTCTCCCGGCCCCTTTCAGCCACAGGATGAAAAACCGTGTTTTTCCTGTGTTTCCGGACCATGACGCCCCCATCCTGATCAATATTTCTTTGCGCGGAACCCAGAATGAAAAAAATGTCTTCAGATAAAATGAATCAAGAAAATTTTTCGACCATCATCCCGTATTGACAGGTAAAATACTATCATCACATCCATGAATTGTAAACTTTAATGAAATAAATTAAATTAATCATTATAAAAAATAATCTTAAAATACTTAAATTAAAATATAAAAAAGAGGTTCCTCCGGTCCTCTGCGTTTGCAAGAGTGCGTTACACTTGTTCTGGCGACGGGCGTTTCGATCCGGAAGGGCCTGAAGAAGCGTGAAAGCGTCCAGGCCGGATGTGGATGGTGGTGGTTTTCGATGGGGACTATGCCCCCGATCGGCGAATCGAAGAAGCAGGGAAGGCTGTCAGAGGCGAATCCAGTCAGGGGGGGGTGAATGTTCAATCATTGGCGCTGATCAGTGGACACCATAAGACTGTTTTCCGACAATGACCGGGGACACCGGAAAACGTGACACCCGTCACATCGTTCCGCCCGGTCTTTTGGGCCGGTCATTCGGTACGCGGACGTTTAGAATGGATCGGAATCGGTCCGGGGTGCGCAAAGTTCTTTCTTTGCCGGATAGAGTGTCCTTCGCCTTTCGGCGGTAATTTTTCAAGAGACAGAAAGCCTGGAAAGGGTTTTGCGGACGCGGTCCCTTTCCGAGGGAGACAGTTGTCCCGATCCGAGGGCTTTTTTCAGGTGGTCCGCGGCGGGCATCTGCTTGCCCAGTTTCCATTCGTTCATCCCCATGTGGTAGAGAAATTCCGGGTCCCGGAAATGGGCCGCGAAGGCGGTCCGGAAATGGGGTTCGGCTTTCCGGTAATCGCCCATCCGGAACAGGATGTATCCCAGCGTGTCCTGGATATAGGGAAGGGAGGTGATTTTTTCGGCCTTTCGGGCAAAACGGAGGGCTTTGGGCAGATCGTTGGTGTTGGTCGCGAGGTAAAAGGCCATGTTGTTGAGGACGAAGGGGTTGTCGGGAGAAGCCTTGTAAGCCAGCACCATATATTTTTTCTCCAGATTTTTGTCTCCGAGTTTGGTGGCGGCGATGCTCATGAGCGAATAAACCGGACCGGGCTTTTTTGTGAAAGGCAAGAGCGCCTGAAAATCTTCCAGCGCGTTCCGGTACTGTTTCAGCCCCATTTCCGCGCTGGCCTGGAGGTAGAGGGCGGTGGGCAGGCGGGGATAGGTTTCATGAAGCGTCAGGGCGACGGATTTGGCCTCCATGTAGCGCTTCAGGGCCAGATCCGCCGCGGCCAGGGAGAGGGCTGGCTGAATCCAGGACGGATGGATCTGGTGGACGATCTCCAGATGGGATGCCACGCCCCGCAGGTCGTTCTTTTTCTGGTCGATCGAGGCCATGATGAGATTGGCGCGGACGTTGTCCGGATGATCGGTCAGGACCCGGACGACCGCCTTCCGGGCCCGTTCCGTATGCCCCAGGTTCAGCAGGATTCCGGATTTTTCTACCAGGGCCGTCTGGTTGCCGGGGTCTGTCGAGAGAATGCTGTCGAAAGCGACCAGGGCCTTTTCGGGCTTGTTCAGAAGAATTTCACCCTGCCCCGCGATCAGCCCGCTGGAGATGTCCCCGGGATTTTTCCGGTGGTAGGCCAGGGCCCGGTCGACGACTTGACGGAGATAGCCGGGATCGGGGTTCCCTTTGGACAGGTGGACCCGGACCCAGTCCCGCTTCAGCGCCAGAAGCGGATTGTTCCGGTTCAACAGGAGGCTTCGGTCGTATTGCACCAGGGCTTTCTTCCAGACGGAACGGGAGGCCCAGAAATCTCCCAGGCTGCCGTGGTAGACGGCGTTTCCCGGATCGAGGTTGACCGCCCTTTCGAGGGCTTTTTGCGCCGATTTCACGTCCCCGTTTTCCTCCGACGCAACCCCCCAGAGCCACATCACCTGGGCCTTGGTTCGGGAAGCAAGACGGGATTTCAAAAGCGGCCCCAGGTGGGTCAGGGCCCGGTGGGATTTTCCGGCCATCAGTTCCGCCCGCGAAACCTCAAGCAAAGCGGTCGGCTGGTTGGGGGCGAAGACGAGGGCTTTCTGGAAAGCTTTTTCCGCGACATCCTTCTGGTTCTCTCCCAGCAGGGACTCCCCCAGCAGGGTGTAGAGGTTGCCGTTTTCCGGGGTGATCAGGAGGGCGCGGCGGTAGAGGGATTCGGCTTTGGCAAAGTGCCTGTCCGCCAGCTCCTGACGGGCCAGCGCGGTCAGGACCTGGAGATTTTTGGGGTCCGCGGACAGGATTTGCTTGTATAGCCGGATGGTCCGTTTTCGTTGACCGGTCTGGAGGTTGAACTGGGCCAGGAGAAACCGGACGTTCTGGTCGGAAGGGTGGGAGGAGAGATAGTGGTCGGCTTCACGAAGCGCCCCGGGCAGGTTCCGGTTGGTCGCCATCGCCAGGAGGTAGAGGACTTCGACCGCCGGGTCGTCGGGAATTTCCTTCGCGGCATTCCGGTAGTATGCGATTTCTGAGGCGACGCCCCGGGTCCGGGCCAGAAGGGGACCCATGCGGGAGATCGCACCGGTGTCATGCGGATTTTTTCTGAGGACCGGCAGCAATGTCCGGATGGCCTCCCGGAAATGGTTCTGCGACGTCTGGGCGTCGGCCAGTGTTTCCAGAAGGATCGGGTTTTCCGGAAAGGATCGGAGGGCCGATTTGAGCGTCCGGATGGCGAGGGTCGGGTGGTTCAGTGCGAGCTCGACCTGTCCCAGTGTTTGCCAGTAGGTGAAGGGAAGGTCGGGGGTGACCGGAATGGAGGCCAATATGCTACGAGCCCTCGCGGCCTGCCCCTCGAACAGGGTGATCCGGGCCGCGCTGACCTTCATGATGGGCGGCGCTCCCCCGACGGTCATGAGGCGGTCGACCATGGAGAGGGCTTCCCGGGCGTTCCCTTTCGTCTGGTAGGCTTTGGCCAGGACGTAATAGATGTCGGGAATCGCGATCTTCTGGCGCTCAAGGGGTTTCAGGATCCGGATGGCCTTACCGGTATTGCCTGAAACCATGTCGAATTCCGCGATCTTGACCGGGATTCTCAAATCCGACTTTTTGGGGGGGATGGCTTCGAGCAGCGCGATCGCTTCAGATGTTTTCCCCGTCTGGGCGAGAAAATTGGCCAGGATGACCTTGGACCGGAGGTCGTCCGGATCGGATCGGACGGCTTTGTGAAAATCCGTCCGGGCTTCGTCCGTGCGTCCGAGCGCCTGGGCCACAAGCCCCAGCCCCGCCCAGGCCCGGCTGTTGGACGGGTCGTTTTTCAGCGCCTGCCGGTAGAGGTCTCGCGCCTGCCGCATGTGTTTCTGGTGACGGTCCAGGTCTCCCATGGCGACCAGTGCCAGTGGCATTCCCGGTTTCAGGGAGAGGGCGTGGAGAAGGTCGGTCCGGGCTTCCTTGACGCGTCCGAGGCCCAGGGCCCGCTGTCCCGAGAAGGTCCAGCCTTCGGCGTTGTCGGGATCGATTTTCAGGATGGCGGTGATCTCCGGCTTGACCGCCGTCCATTGGCTGCTGTTCACGCCGTAGCGGGCCCGTTCGAGATGGGCCCCCAGGAGAAGGGGGTCTTCCTTGGCGGCGGTCCGGAACTGGATCATGGATTCGGCAGTCCACCCTTTTTTCAGATAGGCCTTGCCGAGCCAGTAATGGCCTTGCGGCGAGCGGGGGTTCACCTTCAACAGATTCTGGAATTCGATGACTGCTTCGTTGGTCTTGCCTTCCGACAGGTAGTGCTGTCCCAGGGACATGTATTTTTTCTGGAGTTCGGCCGGACTCTTGCTGCATCCGCCCAGAACGATCGCAACAGACAGCACAAAGGGCAGAACGCCCAGGAGCGTCGGGGCGGCCCACCATTTTCTGAACATCTTCGTCTCCATCGTGGCGTTTTCCTTGGCGGGAACTTCTTGTCCCGCCGTGTTCGGGGTTCTTGTCCCGAAAGCACCTCCGGTTTTTGGAAGGGCGTTCCGGAAAATGTATGCCGGGTTTTTTTCCGGCGTTTGATTTTATGGTGTGCAAATCCTTTGCCAGAAGAACTCCCCAAAACGGTTCATTTTTCTTGAATCGTTTTGGGAAAAAAAGGGCGTTTTCCGTTTTTGACTGGCAAAATGGCTCGGGGCGGGTTTTCCTGAAAACGAGAGCAGGATTTTTAACGGATGGAAATCCCCCCGGTTTCAAAATGGCCCCATATTCTTTTTTCAGGCTCTGCCTGTCTGTGCGGGCGAGGAGGGAAAGATTCGATGGGGGTCCTGTGGGCTGGTCCGGTTCTCAGATTTTTTCCCCTTCCGGGGTGCAATCACCCCAAAGGGATGAAGAAAGAGCTTGCGGGTTGTCAAAAATTTTTACAAGGACGGAAGGCAAGCGTCTTGAATGTGGAACGGATGCTTTTCCCGGGTTTTACCGGGCAGGGAAGAAGGAAAGCGATCGAA
The DNA here is from genome assembly GCA_027343785.1 of Leptospirillum sp. Taxonomy (GTDB): domain Bacteria; phylum Nitrospirota; class Leptospirillia; order Leptospirillales; family Leptospirillaceae; genus Leptospirillum_A. The sequence continues at coordinate 15,723 of DAHWKF010000081.1, forward strand.
TGGGTTCTATTTTCATAAAAGATGCTGTCGGAAAACAGACAACGGTCCGGAAGAGGGCAATACAGGCCCGATTGGCCGATGGCCGTCCCGAATCGGGGGAGAGGTGGCGCTTCAGGGTGCGGGCGGGTGAACGGTTGGTTCCGGCCATCCGTCCGGGTTGGAATCGGGCTCTTTCAGATGATTGGGACACTGACCGAACGAAAGGCCGGAGAAGGTGGACAAGATGATTTGTTCAGCTTTGAGGCTGGAACGTCACGCTGATGGCTTGCAGTCCAGAAAGGGAGGAAGAGGAAGCGAAAGAGAGGTTACCAGTGGACACCCCCTCAAACACGTCGAGTTCACCCGACAGGGTGGCGACGAAGAGGTAGTTTACGGAAGGGTCCAGGGTGATCCAGACCGGATACACCGCGGTCTGGGTAGAAGCGCAGGACAGGTGGGAAGAAGAAACGGGGCAGGACAACAAATATCCTGGAGTAGAGCTGGGACTGGAAAATGTGGGACTGGAGGGTAGGGTATCGACGGTCGCCGCGATGTAGACCTGGTTTTTGACTCCCAGCAGAAAGAGGGGACCGGTATCACTAGAAGGTGAATATTGTTGATCTGTACAGGAGGAAGTTGTCACTGTGCAGGAAGTGTAGTCTGAGGTCATGGAACTTGCCCCCAGCTGGTAGTTTCCGATAAAGACCTGTTCGATGCCGGTCGCAGAAGAGGAAGAGAAGGCGATGTTTCCGGACGGGTACGGGACAATTGAAGTTGTGACTTGGTTG
>DAHWKF010000027.1 GCA_027343785.1 Leptospirillum sp.
TGCAGGGACGTCCCTTCCTTCCCTCCGACGCCTGACCCTCCTCATAAAAACCTCGACATCCTTTTCGGCTCTTCCCATGCCCAGATCTCCACAACCCCTCCCGAGCCCTGAGTTTTTTCAGAAGGGGACCTGAGCAGATACAACCTCTTCGGGTCAGTCTCTTTGTCGGGATTCGGCATCGTTGATCGTTGAAGTCCGGACAAGAAGGTAGTAGGAAAAAACGAGAATCAGAACAACCAAGACATACAATAGAAGATCAATGGTCTGATGGGAAAAAATATTGTTGGCAGATTTGGAATGAAAGGAGGACTGGGCCTCAATCAAAAGAATTCTCCGGATGGAAGAAATAATCCCGATAATGATGAATGAGGCAATAGGAAATCTTCTTCGGGAAAGATAACTGAGCATAATCCATAACAGTTCAAGGATAATAACGACAAACAGCATGTCGTTGATCAACCCAAGGACCGAATCGATAGAGAGGTTTGTCAAGCTAACGGCTGAATGCAAAAGAACAACGATGGCACCCGTCATCAGGAAGAATGCGACGAACAAGTGGATATAATCGTCCAGCCGAAGGAGGACGTTTCTGAGTTTCAGGACGAAATTTTTGTGCATGTCTTTCGGATCATGCATGTCATGTGGATGGTCATGCGGACCCGAGGGAGAAACGGGAGGTGTGATTTCTGTCAAGTTTGCCCTCCAGCGATAAGAATCGCCCGCTTAATCCTTCTTATGGACTCCCGGGAGCCCAGAAGGAGAAGAACATCATAGATTCCCGGACTGATATGTTGTCCTGTCAGGGCTGCCCGCAATGGTTGAGCCAATTGTGAAAGCTTCAATTCAAACCGGGTTCCTGTTTGATGAAAAATATGCTCCAGTGAAGGTTTGTTCCATTCAGCCGTGTGTTCAAACTGATCAAGGAATGCCTGGAGGAGCGGGATATTGTCCTGGGTCAGTTGTTTCGACAGGACTTCTGGAGAAAACGTGAATTCCTGGTCCAAAAACGGGTGAATGGCGTCAGCAAGCTCCAGAAGTGTTCGTGAGCGGGATTTCCATTCTTCGACGATCCGAGGGAGATCCGGCCTGGTATCCGGCGGAATATAATCGATCGGATTATTGACCGGTTTCAAAAAAAATTTTACCCTCTCCGCAAGGTCCTGGGAAGGTGCGTTTCGTATATATTGCGCATTGAGCCAGAGCAATTTTTCCGGATTAAAGATGGCCGGAGAGGAGCCAACCTTGTCCAGGTCGAAATAATCGATCAACTCTTGTCGGGAAAAAATCTCCTGGTCCTTATGTGACCAGCCCAGTCGGGCGATGTAATTGACCAGCGCCTCGGGAAGATAGCCCATGTCCCGGTAGGCCATCACCGATGTTGCCCCGTGGCGTTTCGACAGTTTGGCGCGGTCCGCTCCGTGTATCATCGGTATATGGGCAAAGCGGGGTAGAGGGGCGCCGAGGGCATCGAAAAGAGTGATCTGCCTGGGGGTATTGTTGATATGGTCGTCTCCGCGGATGACGTGAGTTATCTTCATGTCGATATCATCGACAACAACAGCAAAGTTGTATGTCGGAAAACCGTCTGAGCGAATAATGACCCAGTCGTCGAGAAGATTTCCGTTGAATCGCATGTTTCCGCGGATGAGGTCTGAAACGACGATTTCGGGAGTGTCCGGATTTTTGAAACGGATGACAAAAGGAGAACCGGGGTTGTCCGTCCGGGTTCGACAACGTCCGTCATACTTTGGCGGCTGCCCCTTAGCGACAGCCTCCTGCCTTCGGAGCTCGAGATCTTCAGGAGAACAAAAGCAACGATAGGCTTTTCCTTCCGCTAGCAGCCTGTCAGCAGTATTCTGGTACATCCCGAGACGTTTGGACTGAAAAAAGGGACCTTCATCCCAATCGATAGACAACCATTCCAGTCCGTCAAAAATGGCCTGGATGGAATCCTGGGTCGAGCGTTCCCGGTCGGTGTCTTCAATACGCAGGATAAAAGTACCTTTATGATGACGGGCAAACAGAAAATTGAACAGGGCGGTTCTGGCACCTCCCAGGTGAAGATGACCCGTGGGACTGGGCGCAAACCGTACGCGAAAATCGGAAACTGTCAAATGGATGTCCTCTGTTATGGTCAAGAAAGCAATTGTCACGACAAATTCATTTGCAAGTCTATCATGTCCGGACATGTCCGGAAAACGCGATCACCAGTAAAAGTTCATAAAAAGCCCGGAAGCTTGCCATCATGATCGTGTGGCGATCATGTCTCCTGGGGGCTTTTCAGATTTTGATCCGTCTGAAATGGCTTAAAGACGTTGCATTGTCTTTATATGGGAGCGGATCCTATACTGTCAATTCCTGATGCGCCTTCAAAGATGAATGATGAGCCTGTTCCGTGGAAGACGGATCAGATTTATGGTCTGGGGAAAACTTGAAGCTGAAAATCCTGTCAAAAGAACGTTCACTCTTGTCATGCGGATTGACTGCAACCTTTATCAGTTCAGTTCTTCTGATGTTTTTCGTGGCGGCATGCTCCGACACTGCCGAATTGACTCCGATCCAGAAATCCCTATATTCGGCTTGGACGATGGCGGACAAGATGCGGGCGGCATACCGGACCAAGAAGGCGGACCCGATTGTGTCGATGGTCTCGCCGACTTTGGCCCAGCAATGGTCTCTCCAGAAAAAACTGAACGAACTGTTTCTGGGAATGGCGCAAACAAGCCTTCATCTCGAACTCGATTCGGGTGTCTGGGACGCGGACACCGGTACTGTGATCTATAAGGCCCATTGGACATTTACAGGGGTCATTAGCCTGGGAGGGCCCAAGCTTTTCAAGACGGGAGAATGTCGGCTATGGATCCGGTTGGGGGAAAACGGAGCCCCATCTACTATCGAGAGGGTTGTGGGGGATAACTTTTTTCTGATTTCCTTGCCCAAGCAAAAAATTCCCGCAAACGGAGGAACGTGACGAGATATGGAGTCACTAGCAGTTGACTATCTGGTCATTGGAGGAGGAATAGCCGGGTTTCAGGCCGTTTTGAGCCTGCTTCCCCACGGGCCGGCCATGCTTGTCTCGAAGGGACCCCTTTCTTCGGGAAGCTCCTATTTTGCACAAGGAGGCCTGGCGCTGCCCTGGGGCTTCACGGAGAGTGATATAGAAAGTCATGTTCAGGATACTATTCTTGCCGGGGCGGGGTTGTGTGATCCCGATGCTGTCCGGACCATTGTATCCGGAGGGGAAGAAGCGTTCGAAAGCCTGTTGCGGTACGGGGTGCCTTTTGACAGGGATAAAAACGGCCAGTTTCGGACAACCCGCGAGGCGGCCCATGCACGGCCGAGAATCGTCCACGCCGGAGGCGACAGGACCGGTGCCATCATTTTGAAAAGTTTGGCCGATGCTGCATTCAGGCAGCCGCATTTCAGGTTCCTGTCCCCCTATCAGCTCTACCAATTCCGCAAGGACAGCGAAGGGAATATTCAGGGAGCGTATTTTCTGGGAGAGCGGGACTCTGATCTTCTTGAGATCAGGGCGAAGGCTGTCATTCTGGCGACGGGGGGAGCGGGGTCATTGTTTCTCCGGACGACAAATCCGCGGTTTCAGCGGGGAGATGGTGTCAGCGTAGCGTATAGGGCGGGTTGTGAAATAGAACGGATGGCCTACTACCAGTTCCATCCTACGGTTCTGGATTTGCCCGGGACCCAGCCATTTCTACTGACTGAGGCCATGAGGGGAGAAGGCGCCTACTTGCTGGACAGCAAGGGGGACCGGTTCATGTTCAAATATCATCCTGAAGGGGAACTGGCTCCCAGAGATGTCGTGGCCCGTGCTCTGTGGATTGAGCTGACATCCGACAAGCAGCAACAGATTACCTTGTCTGTCGGTCATTTGCCCAAAGGATTTGTCAGAAAAAGATTCCCGCAGGTTTATGGCCATCTCAAGGAACTGGGAATCGATCTTGAAACGACCCCTGTTCCGGTCAGGCCAGCCGCCCATTTCCAGATGGGCGGAATCCGTACCGACCTGGACGGGCGGACGGGTATCAAGGGTTTATGGGCGATCGGAGAAGTGGCCAGCGTTCGGGTACACGGTGCCAATCGTCTCGCTTCGAATTCATTGCTTGAAGCCCTGGTGATGGGAAGAAGGATTGTCGAGTCGGTCGTTTCGGAGTCGTCCGAGCACTTCCCGCCAAAAACGTCAACGACGGACGGAAAGAAGATTGAGGAGATGATCCTTCCCGAATTTTCCGGAGAGGAGTCCTGGTCCGCTCTTAAGACAATGTTATGGGAAAGCGCCGGTATTGTCCGTACAATCAGGAGAGTCCGTCAAGGACTGGATTGGGTGGAAGAAAACCTGGCCGGCACGAAAGGACCGGTTCATGGATCCAGATTCGCCTATGCCAATGGCCTTCTTGCATCCAAGCTCATTTTGCAGGATATCCTGACATCCCCTGTGACGGGCGCCAACTGTGTGTTGTTTGGCCCGGAAGCGGGAATAGTGGAGTCTGAAAGATCATGAATGCCGATTATTATGCGTTGTTGGGTCTCAAGAAAAATGCGACGGAAGATGAAATCAAGAAAGCTTATAGGAAACTGGCCCGCAAATTTCATCCGGATTTGAATCCGGGAAATAAATCCTCCGAACAGAAATTCAAGGAAATCAATCAAGCTTATGAAGTACTTTCCGACCCGACAAAAAGGAGAGAATACGATCTGGAACTGGAAGCGGGTTCGCGGCAAGGCCAGCGTCCATCTCCTGGGCCCGGGGGCCCGGGAAGAGGGTTCGAGGGATTCGGAGGTGATGAATCCTTTTTCTGGGATTTGTTCGGGGGGCCCAGGGGAGGAACAAACCGTTCGGTGACGACTGTCCGGCTGACGCTCTCGTTGGCTGAAGCGGCGCGGGGGACGACGAAATCCATGACTCTCCAGGGAGATACGGGCAAGGCGGAAACGGTGTCGATCAAGATTCCTCCAGGTGCCGAGGAGGGAATGGGGTTTGAGGTTTCTGCCCCGTCACTGGGGAAGAACCGCATATTACATGTCGTGGTCGAAAACGTTCTTCCGGATCCCCGGTTTGAGAGGCGGGGAGTGGATGTGTATTCAGATCTGCGCGTCACTGTTCCGGATTTGTATTTTGGGACAACGGCCAATATTGCCACCCTGGATGGAGAGACAAAAGTTCGGATCCCTCCGGGATCCCAGGGGGGGCAGACCCTTCGTCTCAAGGAAAAAGGCATCCACTCTTCTTTTGAAGGAATCCGGGGACATCATTACATCCGTCTGATTCCAGTGATTCCGGAAAAAAAATCAGAAAAACTGGATGCTCTCATGCGACAAATGGAGGCTTTTTACGGGAAGGGCGCGCAGAAATAAGGGAGTGATGTGATGTTTCACTATGAATCGGAAATATGGGTATCGAGGAACATGTCCATTCCCGATCATGAGGTTTCCACGGACTGGGTCCTCCAGCATTTTTCTCTTCCCAGGAGGGAGTTACGTGTTCTGGTCAACGAGGGATTTGTCACCCCGGTCGAAAAGGAGGGACAGGAGTTTTTCGATTCGTCGGCGCTGAAAACGATCGCTCTCGTTCTGGTTTTAAGAAGGGAAATGGGAGTCAATTTGGCAGGGATCGAAATTATCCTGCATCTCAAGAAACAAATTCACTGGCACCTTTCCCGCGCCCACAGACGAAACAGGATTCCGGATTGGGAGCAGGACTAGGATATGTTCCAAAAGCCTCTATTGTCATGCTCATAAAGTCTTGAATGCCTCTTGCAGAACGTTCTTTCCGTCTTGATATTTTTCTTTCCGCCTTCGCCATGGATCGGTCTATCGTTTTTCGAAACGGAAAACATGATCTTTTGGGCCCGGCGTGGACGGAAAACCTGTGATAGATTTTGATCGAAAAGGTCTGTTTTGAAAATTGGAAGGAGGATGAGGGATGAATCTCGAAAAGCTGACGATCAAATCGCAGGAAGCGCTGCAGACTGCCGTCGATAATGCAAGACGAAAGGGGAACACACAAGTCGAGCCCCTTCATCTTCTGCTTGCCCTTCTTGGGCAAAAAGATGGGGTCGTGTTCCCCGTCCTGCAGAAAATTGGCGTCGACATCAATCTTTTGCAGAAAAAAGTGGAAGAACAGTTGTCCCTTTTACCATCTGTCAGCGGTTCAGGAGCCCAATCGGGACCTTATCTCTCAAAAAGACTTTCGGATTTGCTGGACAAGGCTGAGGAAGAGACAAAAGCCTTCAAGGATGATTATGTCAGTACAGAGCATCTGTTTCTGGCGTTTTCCGATTTTGGTGGCACCGAAGAAAAGCTTCTCCGGTCCAATGGCCTTGACAGGGAAAAAATACTGAGAGCATTGACAGAAGTTCGCGGAAACCAGAGGGTGACCGACCAGAATCCGGAAGACAAATACCAGGCGCTTTCCAAGTTTGGACGTGATCTGACGGAAATGGCCCGATCCAACAAGCTCGATCCGGTGATCGGGAGAGACGAGGAGATTCGTCGCGTTATCCAGGTTCTGTCCAGAAGGACAAAAAACAACCCCGTTCTGATCGGTGATCCGGGTGTCGGAAAAACGGCCATTGTCGAGGGTCTTGCCCAGAGGATTGTTTCGGGAGACGTTCCGGAAGGTTTGAAGGACAAGACTGTATTTCAGCTTGATTTGGGGTCGTTGATTGCCGGAGCGAAATATCGGGGGGATTTTGAGGAAAGACTGAAGGCTGTGCTCAAGGAAGTGACCGGTTCGGAAGGGAAAATCATCCTTTTCATCGACGAGCTTCACACCATCGTGCGCGCCGGCGCTGTGGAGGGAGGGGCGATGGATGCCTCAAACCTTCTCAAGCCGGCGTTGGCCCGGGGAGAGTTGCGCGCGATTGGCGCCACAACCCTGGATGAATATCGGGAAAACATCGAAAAAGACGCCGCGCTGGAAAGACGCTTCCAGCCAGTTTTTGTCGGGGAACCCTCTATTGAGGATACGATCGCGATATTGCGGGGATTGAAGGAAAAATACGAAATCCATCACGGTGTGAGGATTCGGGATTCGGCGATTATTGCCGCGGCCACACTTTCCCACCGGTATATTACGGGAAGATTCCTCCCCGACAAGGCGATCGATCTGATTGATGAGGCGGCGAGCCAGTTGCGTGTGGCGATCGACAGCCTTCCGAAGGAGCTTGATGAAGTTGACCGAAAGATCCGCCAGCTTGAAATTGAAAAAATGGCCCTCTCCCGGGAAGAGGACCCCGAATCCCAGGGTAAACGCCAGGAAGTCGAGAATGAACTCGAAACACTGAAGTCCCGTTTTGCCACTCTAAAAGTGCAATGGGACAACGAAAAGAAAAAAATTCAGGATATCCAGCAACTGAAAGTCCAGATCGAGGAAGCCCGCCAGAATGCCGAATTGGCGATCAGGGAAGGACATTACGACAAGGCTTCGGAAATCCAGTACAGTCGTATTCCGGAACTGCAAAAAAAATTGGCCGACGCCCAGTCCGGGCTTGAAGGTGAAAGTCACGGCAACCGTTTACTCAAGGAAGAAGTCGGAGAAGACGATATCGCCGAAGTGATTTCAAGATGGACCGGAATTCCGGTTTCACGCATGCTGGAAGGTGAGGTCCAGAAGCTTTTGCATATGGAAGAGCGTCTGGCGGAACGGGTTGTGGGTCAAAAAGAAGCTCTCGAAGCGGTGTCCAATGCCATCAGAAGAGCGAGAGCCGGAATTCAGGACCCGAATCGTCCTCTGGGTTCGTTTTTCTTTCTGGGACCCACCGGTGTCGGCAAAACGGAGTTGGCCAAGAGTCTGGCCGTATTCCTCTTTGACAGCGATCAGGCCATGACGCGCATAGACATGTCGGAGTATATGGAAAAACACGCGGTTTCCCGATTGATCGGAGCGCCTCCCGGCTATGTGGGCTATGAGGAAGGAGGTCAGCTGACAGAAGCGGTCAGAAGGCGCCCCTTTTCCGTTATCCTTCTTGACGAAATAGAGAAAGCCCATCCGGATGTTTTCAATATTCTTCTCCAGGTACTGGATGATGGACGATTGACGGATGGCCAGGGACGTGTCGTCAGCTTCCGGAACACTGTGATCATCATGACATCCAATGTCGGGTCGGACATTATTCGGGAAAGGGCGGGGCTGGATGAGGATGAAACCCGGAAAAAGGTTCAGGACGTTCTGGCGAAAACTTTCCGGCCGGAGTTTTTGAACCGGATAGACGATATTATCGTTTTTCACCCGCTGACCCGTCATGAAATAGCCAGGATTGTGGAAATCCAGCTGAAGGATGTCAACCGGCGCCTCAGGGACCAGGGACTGGATATAGAAATGACGCAGTCTGCCGAAGATGAGCTGACGCATGTGGGATACGATCCGGTTTATGGGGCACGTCCTCTCAAGCGGGCCATCCAGAACTATGTACTGAATCCTCTGGCACAGAAAATCCTCTCTGGAGGGTTTGAAAAGGGGAAGAAAATCATCGTCGACTGGGACGGATCAGAATTCCGGTTCAGGAGCGAAGGATGATCGATCCCTCTATGCTTTCGACAACACGAAGATCATTAGCCGCATCGGATGAAGTTGTCCAGGTTATGACCCGTTCGGAAGAACTGTTTGCCAAAATCGTTGAAATAGGCCAGGTTTCTCCGTATCGTCATTTCAGAAGAACCGGAGCGGAAGAGGAGGGTGTTCCCGGGGGCGTGATGCTGGTCGACACGGGGACGATGGAAATCAGTAGCAGAAAATTAAATTCGGGGGAAGGGGTGTTGGTTCTCGGAAAAGGGGATGCCCTGCTTCAGCAGTGGAAAAAATTTCTGGATTTGAGAGTGTCCGGAGAATGTTCTCCCGATGGATTTGAAGAATTTTTGCGACTCAGGGTGAGAGAAGCTCTTCAGCGATCGTGTACTTGGCCTGGGGGCGCATATGACTTTTTCCAGGGGATCCTGTCATCGGTATTGATTTCCGAAGCCCTCGACCTGACGGGAGGAAATCGTCAGAAAACAGCGCAGGTTCTGGGGATCAGCCGCACGACACTCAGAAACCGGATGCAAGAAAAAAGTGAGTTGAAGTAGGGTAAAAAGGATTTCTTTTTAGGATGATTTCACCTCCCTCTTGACAGAATGGCAAGTCAAGTGTATTTTCCGGTAGGTAGTTTTCATAACCTGACTATATTCAGGGAAAAAGGAGGTGGATTAAGTGAAGAAAGCAGAACTGGTGGACAAGATCTCGTCATCCGCCAAAATCACAAAGTCCCAGGCCAATGATGCGCTCAACGCTGCTCTTGAGACCATTAAAAAGGCTTTGAAGAAAGACGGGGAAAAAGTGACTCTGGTGGGGTTTGGAACTTTTTCAACCGTCAAGCGGAAAGCTCGCACCGGCCGTAACCCGAGAACCGGAAAAGAAATCAAGATTCCGGCCATGAGGGTTCCGAAATTTTCCGCAGGAAAAGCCTTCAAGGGTGCTATAAAGTAATTCTTTCTTATTTTATTTTTGAAGGGCCGGTTCTCTTGCCGGCCCTTTTATTTTTTGCCATAATAGGCATCCCCATCATGACAGGCACGTAGCTCAGGGGTGGAGCGCTACCTTGACACGGTAGAGGTCGGCGGTTCGAAACCGCCCGTGCCTACCATATCTGAAGCCATCTCCTTCTCTTCTCCTTCGACATAAAACATTGAAATTTGATTTTCGACACACTTGAGTTTTGCGTTCCCTAATCATTTGGAATGTATTGGGTAATGCTGATGACAGCCCAAAGAATGGTTATTCCGGCGGAGGGCTGAAAAATCCATAAACGCCCCTCTCATTGACCATGAATATGGTGCTCAATCGGACAGGCCGGGTTGCCGGTCGTAGCACTTGACGAGAGAATCCGGAAAATGAAAAGACCTTCTCTGTTTCTTTCCGGATACCGTTTCGCTGTTATATATTCTGGTAACAGTCTGGCTCCCCTGTTGGGGGAACGACGACGATGGTTCAAGGTCTCCGGATTCCTGGGAGAAATTCGGTCCTGAATTATGAAATTCCCGCCGGTAATGGTTTTCAAAAGGGGGTGTCCTGATTGAATATCGTTTATCATGATGATGTGAAAATCAGCGTCGAAATGGCTATCGGCCTTTATCGGAAAACCTCCCTGGGTGAAAGAAGACCTGTCGGCCGGCCGGATATCTTTGAGGGAATGTTCAAAAACGCCAGTCTTACGATTTCAGCCTGGGACGGAAACCGGCTTGTCGGAATTGCCCGATCCCTGACGGACTTTGTTTATGTCGCCTATCTGGCCGACCTTGTCGTAGATGAGGATTATCAAAGGCGGGGCATTGGCAGGCGTCTCGTCCAGGAAACAGGAAAGAGGCTTGGACGCGGATGCATGATTGTCCTTTTTTCTGCTCCAAAAGCCCATGAATACTACCCGAAACTCGGATTTGAGAGCAATCCATTCGGGTGGGTGTTGAGAGATTCATGATTTTTCTGTGAGTTGCCATGTGAGGGCTTGGACAGCCTGAACCTTCGGATGATCCTTCCGGGACAATTATTGTATCTTGGAGGGCGGAAAAGGAGTGTGCTCCTGATCCGTTCAACTGTCAGAAGAAGATCGTATGATGGATTGAAAGAGGGTATTGATTTGCCAGAGTGCGTTCAAATGTATTGGACTTCCTTTCACCTGTTGCCTACAAAAGATTTTCTTGCCTGATGCCTGAAACAGACAAAGACCAGAATGTCTGCAAGCGCCGGGGATTTTTTCACCGCTTCTCCGAAATGAGATCTTTTGCCTTGCTTCTGACGCTTGTATTGGCATTTCTGGGAGGCGTTCATGCCCTGAACCTTCCCGTCGCGATCTATCCTTCCATCGATTTTCCGCGTGTTTCCGTCATCGTTCTGTCGCCGGATGTGCCGTTTCATGAGATGGAAAGCCGGATTACGCGTCCGGTCGGAATGGTCCTCCGGGGTGTCAGGGGCGTCCGGGAAGTGCGCTCAAGGACGATGCAGGGATCCGCCGAGTTCTTTTTGAGGTTTTCCTGGAGTTCGCCCATGCGGATGGCTCTTCCCAGGGTCGGACAGGCCATAGAACGGATTCGGTCCGGCCTTCCGAAAGGCACCCGAATCCGGTTCCTCCGCATGTATCCATCCGACACGCCCGTTCTGGGACTGGCGTTTTGTGGTCCTTCCGGCGAAATGACGCATATGACGGAAGTCGCCAGATACCGTATCATCCCTTTTCTGTCCAGTCTCCCGGGGGTCTGGAAAGCAGAAGTGGTGGGAGGCAAAACAAGGGAAATCCATGTTGAGGTTGACCCCTACAAGCTGTCCGGGGTCCACCGGACTGTCCAGAATGTCATGGATGCGCTCGCATTCGAGAACAGAATTGGCATTGTCGGCCGCAACACCCGGCTCCACAGACTCAAGACGATACAGGTCAACGACATTTATTCCAGACCGGACGACATCCGAAGGCTATTCATTCCCGGAGGAATCCCGGTTCCCTTGAGGGAGGTGGCGACCATCCGGGAAGGGATCCGTCCGGCCGATTTATGGGTCAAGGTCTCGGCTGACGCGTCTCCCGCCGTCCTGGTCCAGGTCTTCAGGGCTCACGGGGGAAACGCGATCGCCATCCGGCGAGAGCTTCTCAGAAACTGGAAAAATCTTGAGCACCTGCTTCCAAAAGGGATCAAGGTCAACGTTTATTATGATCAGGGGGAGCTAGCCGGGAACGCCGTCAAACATGTATTCGTAGCGCTCCTGATCGGCATGTCTTTTTCTTTGGGTATCGTTCTCCTGTTTCTCCGAAAATCCCGCCCCATGCTGGTCATGGCCGGTTTGATGCCACCCATTTTCCTGATCACACTGGGAGCAATGTCCCTTTTGGGCTCATCCATCAATCTGATGAGCCTGGGTGGCATAGCCGCGGCTCTGGGACTGGTCATCGACGATTTTATTGTGGTTGTTGAAGGTGGCCGTTCCCGCGACCGTCTGGAGAAGCTGATGGCGCCATTCGCTCTTTCCGGTCTTCTGACGATCATAGCGATCCTTCCTCTTCTCGGTATCGGAGGACTGGTGGGCGCTTTTTTCAAACCCCTGGCGGAATCGTTCATCATTCTCCTGGCGGTATCGCTGGTGGTCAACACCTTTGTCACCCCTTTCTACCTCGATTCGCCGGAAATCTCCCTGGCGGAACACCATTATGGGTGGATTGACCTGTTTGTCACCCCCAAACCGATACGTGTGGCAGGGACGATTTTGCTTTTGTCGATACTCATGGGATGGTCGCTGCGGCATCTTTCCACCAACTTTATGCCCCGAATGGACGAAGGTGCTTTTGTCCTCGACTTTCATGCTCCCCCCGGCCTGTCTCTGGATGATACGAATCGCATCGTGGGTCGGCTTGAGAAAAAAATTCTTTCCGACCCGGCCGTCTTGGCGACATCCCGCCGCCTTGGGGCCGAAATGGGTTTCTTTATCACGGAGCCCAACAAGGGAGATTTTGTCGTTCGTCTCTCCCCAGACCGGAAGGAGAGCATTTTTTTGATCATGGATCGGCTCCGTTCATGGGTCCATCAGCACGAGCCCGAGCTTGACATCGATTTTTCCCAGGTTCTGGAAGACGCTTTGGGAGACCTGATCGGAGTTCAGGCTCCGGTTGTGATCCAGATTCACGGACAGGACAGGAACCTTTTGCTTGCCTGGGCTCCCAGGGTGGAAAGGCGTCTTGCGAAAATACCCGTGATCGTGGATGCCCATCTCGCTGTCAGGCCCATGCTTCCGGCGCTTGATGTGAAGGTTGATCGGAAAAGGGCGGCGCTTTTTGGACTGACGCCCGACAGCGTCATCAGGGAACTTCGGACGGATTTGATGGGATCGAGGGCGACAACGCTGATTGAAAACGGAATCCCTCTGGATGTCAGGGTCCTCTACCCTCCCGTCTATAATCAGGATCAAGCCAGTCTCGAGCGTATTCCCCTGGTTCTTGCATCCGGGCTTCTTCCCCTCTCACAGATTGCGGTGATCAAAAGCCCCGCCTCCAAATATGAGGAAGAAGATGTCAATCTGTCTCCCGTCCTGACCATCAAGGCTCGACTGAGAGGAAGAAATCTTGGAAAAGCCATTTCGGAAATCCGTTCTTCCTTGTCGGGATTGCCCCTTCCCCCTTCGGTCTGGCTCACCTATTCTGGGGCGTGGTCCCAGGAGCAAAAAAGCTTCCGGGATCTGGCTGTTGCTCTTTCCGGCGGGTTTCTTCTGGTCCTGACCCTGTTGTTTGGTGTATTTCGTAACGGGAAATTTCCCCTGGCCATTTTCCTTTCCATCTGCTTTTCACTCCTGACAGGACTGACTGCTTTGGTCCTGGCCCACCATTCGTTGAACATATCGTCTTTTGTCGGACTCATCCTCGTGGTGGGAATTACCGCAGAGAATGCGTTTCTTGTGGCCTGGAGGTTCAGGGAATCAACCGGATCGATCCATGAAAGGCTGACAAAATCCCTCAGAGACAGGTTTGTTCCCCTTTTGATGACACATCTGGCGACATTCGGGGCCCTTCTTCCCCTTGCCGTCGGAAACGGATCGGGTCTTGACATGGAAAGATCTCTTTCTGTTGCGGTGATGGGTGGGCTGGTTGGATCATTCGTCTCATCCACGTTTCTTCTTCCCGCCCTTCTGGGTTTTCTGGAGAGTTCTCGTCTGTCCGAAGACAAGGGGTGGCAAAAATGAAAGTTTCGTCAATGACATCTTGCCAAATAAGGGGTCGGAAGCGGGAGCGCCTGATAGCGGGAATATGGATATTTGTCTTGACATCTTTTGTGTGTTCCTGCTCACGGGTGCCAGACAACCCCCGTCAGACGGTTTCTCCCGGGAAGATTCCCGTTGCAACCGTTCCGATCCGCCCGGGGTCGATCAAGACTTTCCGGACCATACCGGGAAGGGTGACCTTTGACCCTCGATTTTACCGGAGGGTGATGGCCCGCGTCTCCGCCATCTCGACGATTCGCCTCCGCGCATTTCCGGGAGACAGCGTACGCAGGGGGGAAGTCGTTGCCATCCTCAAGAGTCCGGATTTTCTGGCGGCAGAATCCGAACTTGTCAGTGTGGTGAACAATCGGGGAGGGAAGATAGAATCTCCTGACAGTCTTCTTTCACTGGCCAAAAACAAGCTTGTTTATATGGGCGCCTCGCGGAAGGAAATCCGGAGGCTGATGAAAACACTCCGTCCTTCAGACCGCTATGAAGTTCGTTCTCCCATGGATGGAACGATCGTCAAGACGGGAGAGATTGAAGGGAGCCAGGTTCATCCGGGTGATGTCCTGTTTGAGGTGTCGGATCTCCATCATCTCTGGGTCAAGGCTTTTATTTATCCCGGGGAAGAGGGGCGTATTCGCAGAGGCAGTCTCGTCTGGGTCAGAACATTGCATCCACCCGTTCGCAAGGTTCAGGCGATGGTTGAACAGGTTTCTCCCATGGTGGACCCCATGACCCGGACGATTCCCATACGGATCTCCCTGACCAATCCGGGCCTGTTTTTTGAACCGGATTTGTGGGTTTCGGTCCTGATTCCAAAAGCGGAGTTCAAGAAAGGGCCGATGTTTGTTGTTCCGGCGCGGGCCATTTTTGAAAACAGGTTCGGTAAACCAAACGTGATCGTCCGAAACAGATCGGGAGGTTTTCGTCGGGTTGAAATTCTGGCGGTATCCAGCAGTCAGGGTGGTGAAACTGCCGTTTCGGGAAATTTTCTTGACGGGGATCAGGCGGTCACCGAAGGGTTGAACCGAATGCGATCGTTGATCCGCTAACCATTCAGGAAAAATAACGCATTAAAAGAAAGGCCTTTCAACCTCCGTTTTGGCAAAGTTTTTCCTTGTCAGAAGAAGGCGCTGTCCGGAAAACGGAGCGTTGTTCCTTGCATCCAGGGCCTCTGAAATGCGGTCAGATCCATAATGGTGCGGGAAAGGGAATCCGCATCCGGGAATCCTCCGATGGTCTGTCGTTCCATCCGTTCCATTACGACGGGGGGGATCTGGGGCGTCGAACCATCGGGGATATGCGCCAGGTCAAGTGTCAGAAAACAGGTTGTTTCGGCGGGGATCGACCGGGAATACTCTTCCAAGAGTCCCCGCATGCCGCCAAAATAGACACGGGCTTTCAGGTAGCCGGATGCTTTCAGCAGAGTCATGCAAGGCAATACGGCCAGAATGACACCGCCTTCCAGGGAAGGCAGGCAATGATCCAGGAGTTTCTTGATTCCGGTCAAAGCCGGAAGAAAAGCCAGGGTGTCGCGGGCAGAAAGGGGGTCTGTTTCCCTGGTCAGGGTCGGATGGGAAAAAATTGTCATGCTGCCGAACTTTTTTTTTCCGGAAAAAGCCCGTCCCAAAGCCTTCAATCCCTCTTCAGGACTGAAGAGGTCGAGGTTGATCCATTGAACGTGACCGGGGGTCAAGTGGGAAGGGGGTGGCCGATGAGTTGTATTGTAAACGGTGGCGCCTTTTGAATGCAGATGTTTGCGGAGGCATTCTCCGGTGGGCCCACCGGAGCCGATGATCAGATGGTTCGGGGACATCCTGTTCTAGGGAATCGCAACGGTTCCCCAATCCTTGGGGAACGTTGTCAGGTTCTCATAACCTGATTCGGTGATATAAAGCATGTCCTCAATCCTGACACCCCCCGTTCCGGGGTAATAGAGCCCGGGTTCCACGGTGATGACATGGCCGGGTTCCAGCGTCTCTCCGGTTCTTCCAACCCGCGGAGCTTCATGAATTTCCAGACCGACACCATGGCCTGTTCCATGGAAGAACCCTTCCATCCGGCCGTTTTTCTCGCCCGTCTTGTACCCCCTGGCTTCAAACGTGTCGACGACGCTCTGGTGGAGTTTGCGGGAGTCTTCTCCGGGCCGGGCGAGGGCAATCGATTTGACCTGGGCTTCGAGAACGGCCTCATATAATTCCCGATGAACAGGTTGAACGTCACCCTTGAACAGCGTGCGGGTCATGTCTGCGAAGTACCGGGTCGACTCATGATGGGGGAAGATGTCAAAAACAATCGGAAGATGGGCGGGCAGGGGACCTTCCCCCTCCATATGCGGATCACACGCCTGTTCTCCTCCGGCAACGATGGTGTGTTCGCCCAGCAGGTTCCGTTCGATCATCTCCCTTTTCAGGATGGATTTCACCTTTTCAGAGGTCAGGACGGTGCCGCCGTAATGAATGAATCCGTCCTGTACCCGGGAGGCTTTCAGTATCCGGATGATCTCCCATAGGGATTCCTCGACCCCCACCTGTACGGTTCTGATCAGATGCGCTTCTTCCCGAGTCTTGAGCGCCCTTTCAGGATAAAAAGAGCCGGAGCGGGCCGTAATATTGAAGCCGTTTTTTCTGAACGCGTCAGCATACCCCAGGGGAAAATCGAACGGAACGAGAATGTCCCGGATCTTCCTTTCTTCCAGAAACGCGGAAACGATATTAACGGAGGAAACGGGTTTTCCTGAGGCGGACAGGATCTTTTCCCAGTCGCGGGTCGGAAGGATCCGGTCGGCGGTCGATTCCTTTTTGGCCCTGTCGATTTCCAGATCGTTGACGAGAATGATTTTCTCGGACCCGATCTCCAGAAATATATACGGATCCGGGGTGAGAAACCGGGTTTTGTAGTACAGGTCCGGGTTGGATTCCCCCGATGCGATAATCAGGCGCGTCAGTGGGGCTGTGTTATCCCTCTTGTCCTGTTCGCCATTCGCTCCGGTTTCCATCAGTTCGCCTGGTCCGTCCGCCAAGAAACGAGGATTCCCTCCGAGACGGGAAGGAGGGAAGACACAAACCGGGGGTCATTGAACATCCGGTGGTTGTACATTTCAACCGCGGAAAGCGTCAGGTTTTTTGTTTGGGAGGTCCCGATACCGGCAGGAAGGTTGCCCAGTGAAAAAACGATTCCGCCGGGAGAGACTTTTTCCGGCAGGACATCAAGCCAGTTTGAAAGTTTGGACCGCTCCTGCTGCAAATCGAGGACGACCAGATCAAACTTTCCTTCAATCTTAGAAAAATGGGAAGGACCGTCCGTGATTTCGATGCGGGCCCTGGACTGGAGGCCGGCTCGCTTGAGGTAATTTGAGATGAGTCTCTGATTTTCATCGGCAATGGTTCCGATGACATAATGGCTGTCCTGGGGAAGAACCTTTGTGAGCCACAATGTCGAATAACCATAGGCCCCTGTCCACTCATAGACCCGCAACGCCTTCTTCATCATGGCCAGGATCGCGAGCAGCATGCCACCCTGGGGACCCAGAAACGGTCGGCCATGATGGTTGGTCAGGTAGGCGATTTCCCGGATCAGCGGATCCTTGTCGGGAATGAGATCCAGCAAATACTGTTCTTGGGGATTGACGACGGGGGTGGCAATCTTCTCTTTTTCCATGGGTCAGGCATCTCTCCGAGGCAACCCGAAATCATCTTTTTCGGGCGGTTTGGATTTGGATTAGGCCGGCTCGGGAACCGGAGGTCCCTTTCCGGAATGTCTGATGTTCTTGCACCGTTGGGCTTTATTTGTCATCCTTAATCCGGGTAATGTATCACGAAGGTTCACTTGTGTCTAATGTCCTTATGGCAATATGCGCGTATGTTGTTGGCCGCCAAAGCCCTTAAACCTGTTGGGGATCCTTCCTCAATCCATCATCAATGAAGGAGCCAAAGATTCATGAAAAAATTGCCGTTTGAACTTTCGTCTCCCATCCCCGAAAAGGGTGGAGTGTCCATCGAAGTGGGTTCCAGATCCATCGCTGTTTTCAAGGTTAATGGAAGAGTTCATGCGATCGACAATACCTGTCCCCACCGCGGGGGCCCGTTGTCGGAAGGACCGCTTGACGGCACAATCGTGCGATGTCCTTTGCACATGTGGTCTTTTGATGTCACTACCGGAGCCAGTTCCAACCGTCCGGGCGTCCAGATCGGTTGTTATGAGGTGGTGGAAGAAGGCGGGCGCCATTTTATTTCCGTCCCCGACTGATTTCCTGAATATTATTGTTCTTTTTTCCGATGCCGGACGCCTTATTGACAGGCTCCGGCGCTTTCTTTTTCGTCGTCAAGACTTGTATCATGAGCATGGGGAGAAGGGGGAGAATTGCTTTACGGAGCGCTCTTCTTGTTACTGGGAATGTTCGGGACGATGCATTCGATTCGGCTTCTCGGGCGGGGGGAACGCAGGGAGAAGTGGGTAGCCTACCTGTTTTCCTCCGTTTTGCTCCTTGTCTGGGGAATCGCCGTCCTGACTCCCATCCACCTGTATGTCGTCCGGTGGTTGCACGATGCTCTGATCGGCTGATCCGGACCCATGGAAACCAAAATGAAACATTCTCGCGGGAGGAGGTTGATTGATGGGAAAAGAACCGAAAGTTCTTGCGATCATCCTTGCCGGAGGAGAAGGGAAAAGACTCTATCCTCTCACCCTTGACCGGGTCAAATCCGCGGTCCCCTTTGGTGGGGCATACAGGATTATCGATTTTGTCCTGTCCAATTTCGTCAACTCCGGTTATTCCCGCATCAAGGTGCTCACCCAGTACAAATCCCACTCCCTCAACACCCACCTTTCCCGGGGGTGGCGACTGTCGACCCTCCTGGACGAGTACGTGGATCCGGTACCGGCCCAGATGAGGAAGGGGCCCCACTGGTTTCAGGGGACAGGGGACGCGGTTTATCAGAACCTGAATCTGATTCTGGATGAGAATCCGGATCTGGTCTGCGTTTTCAGCGGAGACCATATTTTCAAGATGGATATCCAGCAGATGGTGCAGGAGCATCTGGACACGGGTTTGCCCGTTTCGGTGTCGGCCATTCCCGTTCCTGTCGATGAGGCTTCTTCGTTCGGCGTGATCCGTATAGACGAGGAGTGGCGCGCCTTGTCTTTTCAGGAGAAGCCACGGGAACCGAAGCCGATGCCTGGTCGTTCCGACATGTGTTTGGCCAGCATGGGGAACTACCTGTTTGACGCCCGATTCCTGATCGAGATTTTGTCCCGGGACGCCGAGAACCAGGACTCTTCACATGACTTTGGCAAGGATATCCTTCCGGCGCTGGCTACGGAAAAGAAGATCCATGTGTACGATTTCAGCCGGAACACCTTCCCCGGGATGCAGGAGACCGAAAAAGGTTACTGGCGGGATATCGGACAGATCGACGCCTACTGGCAGGCGAACATGGATCTGGTGGCTGTCTCTCCCGTGTTTAATCTTTATAACCCGGAATGGGTGATTCGGACGTATCGCCCCCAGGTTCCCCCGGCAAAGTTTGTATTTGCCGACGAGGCCAACCGCCGGGTCGGCATCGCCACCGATTCGATCGTCAGCGGCGGATGCATCATTTCGGGAGGGCACATCGATCGAACCATCCTTTCGACCGGTGTCCGGATCAACAGCTACTCCAAGGTTTCCGAATCCATCCTGTTCCATGACGTGGAGGTCGGGCGGTACGCGCGGGTGCGACGGGCCATCGTCGAAAAGGGTGTCAGAATCCCTCCCCATACCGTGATCGGTTTTGATCCGGAAGAAGACTCGAAAAGGTTTCACATTTCGTCCGGAGGTGTAGTGGTGGTGACCCCGGGAGATTTTACACGGGTCGCGAAGGAGACTGCTTGAGAGCGAAGGTCCTGTTTGTCTGGCATATGCACCAGCCCTGCTATTTTGATCCGGTGATGAAGGAAATGCCCCTCCCGTGGGTCCGGCTTCATGGTGTGCGCGGCTATAACGATCTGCCCTACATGATCTCCCGTTTTTCCCTCGTAAGAACGACGGTCAATTTCGTCCCTTCCCTGATGGATCAGCTGGATCTCCTGACATCGGGCACCGTTGTCGATTCCTACCACCAGCTGTCCCTCCGGACGGCGCAGGACCTGTCAATCGATGAAAAGGTGTTCCTTCTCCGGAATTTCTTTTCTTGTCCCTATGAGTCGATGATCAAACCATACCCCCGATTCGCCGCACTCTGGGCACAGGTCTACGGTCAGCCGGCCCACACTTCGGAAAGTTGGCAGAAGACCGCCCTTTCCATGACGACGCAGGATTTTCTGGATTTGCAGGTCTGGTTCAACCTGACGTGGTTTGGATACGCGGCGAGAAAGACTTTTCCCGAAATCGACGGGTGGATACGGAAAGGAACGCGCTTTTCGGAAGATGACAAAAGGGCAATACTGGACCTCCAGATGGGGATACTCGCCGGTCTGGTCCCCCTCTATCGAAAGCTTCATGACGAAGGACGGGTCGAAATTTCGACGAGCCCCTATTTTCATCCCATCCTCCCCCTTTTGATCTCGTCAAAAATCGCGCGACGCCCCAGGCCTGAACTGTCCCTTCCGGATGAATTCGCCTGGCCGCAGGATGCCCGGGATCAGCTCAGAAGAGCGATGGACCGCCAGGAATCCCTGTGGGGCAAACCGGTTTCCGGTGTCTGGCCTTCCGAAGGTTCCATCAGCCCCGAACTTGTTGAAATGGCGTCTTCCCTGGGAATATCCTGGCTGGCTTCCGACGAGGATGTGCTGAAACAGTCCCGTCCGTCGGAAAAATGGCGAGATCTGTCACCCTACCAGACGTATGTGATCGAGTCCCTTCCCAAAAGCCCCCGTCTTGTTTTCAGAGATCGCGGGCTGTCGGACCGTATCGGCTTTCTGTATGCCCGATATAACGGGACGGAAGCCGCTCTTGACCTGATCAGCGGAATGGAGCGGGTGGAGCAGATGGCTAACCGGGGTGACCATCCGGCGGTGATACCGATCATTCTTGACGGGGAAAATCCTTGGGAGAGCTATCCGGATGGGGGATACCTTTTTTTGAGTTCGCTTTTCGAGAGGCTGGAACACCACCCGCGCCTTCAGGCGAGTACAGTTTCCGAAGCCATTCAGGAGATTCCTGCGAAGCCCCTTGCCGGAGTGGCCTCCGGGTCATGGATCAACCATGATTTCAATATCTGGATCGGTCATCATGAAGACAACAAGGCATGGAACTATCTGGGAAAGACGCGGCAGTTTCTGGAATCCGAACTTCGTTCGGGAAATTATCCTGAGGAGATCGTCTCGTCCGCCCTCAGGGAAATGTACGCGGCAGAAGGGAGCGACTGGTTCTGGTGGTTCGGGGAGGATTTTGAAACCGTTCAGGCATCTGATTTTGACCGGTTGTTCCGGATCCATCAGCAAAATGTTTACCGTTTTCTGGGAAAGGATGTTCCGCTTTATCTCAATGAACCGGTCCAGATCGGCGGGCCCGACGTTTCCGTCAATCAGCCGGTGGATTATATCCAGCCGTCCATCGACGGAATGGTGACCCATTATTACGAATGGACCGGGGCGGGTGTGTTTGACGCGGTCCGGACGCAGGGGGCCATGTTTCTGGGCGATCCCCTCATACAGAAACTTTTTTTCGGATTCGACAGTGAAACCTTTTACCTCCGGATCGATTTCGATCCGGGGATTCTGGCCGGATCTCCCGACGCCCCTCTGCTTGCCATCCGCCTTCATAACCGGGAGGAGCTGGAGTGGCAACTTCCTCTCAGAAGTGGTGCCCTTGACGTTCCGGCGACGAGCAAGTCTCCTGAAACCAAAGTTCTTTGGGCCTGTAAAAAAGTCGGAGAAATGGCACTGTCTCTCAAGGATATCGGCCTTTTGCCGGGTGAGTGGTTTTATCTGACTGTCGAGCTTTCCAATGGCCAGTCACTGATGGACCAATGTCCGCGGGGAAGGGCCCTTCCCGTAAGAGTTCCCGACGAACGCTTTGCCCAGTCGGTCTGGAGGGTTTGATTGATGGGAGATCTTGATCGAGACACCCGCGCCACCCTGGTCATGGTTCTGCATCACCACCAGCCGGTCGGGAATTTCCCAGAAGTATTCAGGGAGACTTATGACCGGTGCTATCGACCGACCCTTGAGCTCCTCGATGATTTTCCCGGGATCCATGTATCGATTCATCTGACGGGCCCTCTTCTTTTGTGGATCGAAGAGAACGAACCGGGTTATATCGACCGGCTGGTCCGGATGGCCCAACGGGGTCAGGTCGAAGTGATCGGTGGAGGTTTCTACGAACCGATCCTGTCCATGCTTTCGGAAAGGGACGCCCGCGCGCAGGTCGACCGGATGAATCGGTGGATGAAAGACAGGCTGGGCCATGTGTCCCGCGGTTTCTGGCTGGCGGAAAGGGTGTGGCAGACCGATTTGCCGTCCCGGCTGGCGGCGTTGGGATTCGGATACGCCCCTGTGGATGACCATCATTTTCTGCTGGCGGGAATGTCTCCGGACGAAATGAACGGTTATTTCAGGGCCGGTTGGTTGGACAGCCACATTGATCTGTTTCCGATTTCCCGGGATCTGCGCTACCTGATCCCTTTTCAGCTTCCGGAAGCCCTCCTGGACTACATGGACCGGAACGGGCGGGGAGGACGCGTCCTGACTTATGCCGACGACGCTGAGAAATTCGGTGTCTGGCCTGAAACATACAAATGGGTCTGGGAAGAAGGGTACCTGAGGTCCCTGTTTGAACAGATTTCCCGTCAGTCCCACTGGCTGAGGGTGGCATCGATGGCGGAGATCGTTTCCGAGCGAGGGCCTTCCGGCCAGGTCGTTCTCCCCAACGCTTCCTATGAGGAGATGATGGAGTGGGCCTTGCCCGCCCGGGTGGGTGTCCGGTTAAAGTCCCTGAAGAAAGATCTGGAGAAGCGGGGAATACTGGCTGACGTTCAGCCCTATCTTCACGGAGGGATATTTGAAAACTTTCTCGTCAAGTACCCCGATGTGGCCCGATTGTATGGCCGAATGCTCCTTGTAAGCCGGCTCGTAAGAGACGGGGAAGAAGAGTCCGGCGGAAGTCACGAGGCACTGGAAGGACTCATTCGGGCGCAGGGGAACGATGTTTACTGGCATGGCCTGTTCGGCGGCATTTATCTCTCCAATCTGCGCCATGAGGCCTATGCCAATCTCCTGCACGCGGAAGACGCCCTCGTCCGGGAAGGCAACATTTCCCTCCCCTATTTTCGGGTGGAGGATTTTGACAACGACGGGTATGAGGAGATTTTCATCCTTCAAGAGCGCTATTCGTTGTGGATCGCTCCGGGTCGGGGGGGATCCGTGACGGAGATCGACGACCGGAAGCATTTTTTCCACCTGACCAATACGATGACCCGACAGTTCGAAACCTACCACGCGCGTGTGATCGAGCAGGACCAGGACCATCCTGCCGGTGTCATCCACTCCATTCATGATTTGCCATCCAACCTGGCGGATCTGGCTGATATCCGTTATGACCCCCGTCCCCGCCGGGGTTTTATGGACAGTATCGTTCCGGCAGACATATCCGGGGATGAACTGGACCAGGGACAGAGGATTACCCGGGATTTGTCGGGAACGGTTTTCCGGATCGTCTCCAGGACACAGGATATCGTCCGGCTGGAAACAACGCTCCGCTTTGGCGAAGAGGCTCTTACCGTCGGAAAGGAATACCGGCTTTCTCCCGACGCGTTTTCCGTTGTCTACAGGATTGCGGGAGATGTGAACCGAAAATATCAGGAAAACGGGGGCGATCTCTTGTGGATGACAGAGATTCCCCTGACGATGCTTGCCGGTGAGGAGCATGGACGAACGCTGTTCATCCCGGATCAGCCAGCCAGCCATCTGTCGTGGATGGAACCGGGAGACACCAAGGACGTTTTCGTCTTTCGGGGGCATGATGACTGGTCTAAAACCGCGTTTTCCGTCAGCAGTTCGCTTCCGGTCCGCCTTGTCTCCCGTCCGATCCACTCGGTCTCCCTTTCGGAAAAAGGGGTGGAAAAAGTTTACCAGGGCACCCTCTTTTTTCTCCTCCTGCCATTTGAGGACTTGTTCGGAAACGGATGGACCTTGACCTTTTCGTTTGATCAGGAACACAGGAGAAACAGCTGATGCCGGAATTCAGGAAAGATCCCGTCATCGGGAGATGGGTCATCATTGCGACTAGCCGGGGGCTCCGCCCAACGGATTTTACTGTGGAAAAAATTGAATACCACTATCAGGTCTGTCCATTATGTCCGGGCCAGGAAGAAAAAACCCCTCCGGAAGTCCTGTCCTACAGGACGCCCGGAACACCCCCGAACACGGTCGGATGGAATTTGCGCGTAGTCCCCAACAAGTTTCCCGCGTTGCAGGTGGAGGGAAATCTGGACAGGGAGGGCATTGGTCTTTATGACCGGATGAACGGGATTGGCGCCCATGAGGTGGTCATCGAATCCCCCGAACACCGGAAAATGATGGCGGATTTTTCGGAAAAGCAGATGGAGGATGTGCTCTGGGCTTATCGGGACCGGATCCTGGACCTGAAGAAGGACAGCCGTTTCAGATATATCATGATTTTCAAGAATTATGGCGAGGCGGCGGGAGCTTCCCTCGAACACAGCCATAGCCAGCTGATCGCGCTTCCCATCGTCCCGACGGTCGTCATTGAGGAAATCGTTGGCGCCAAAAGCCATTTCGAGGAAAAAGAACGTTGTATTTTCTGCGATATCATCCGGCAGGAACTCGCCGATGGTTCCCGAATCATATCTGAGAATCAGGAGTTTCTGGCAGTCACTCCCTTTGCGCCAAAATTTCCGTTCGAAGTCTGGATTTTGCCCAAAAAACACTCTTCCCGTTACGAGGAAGGCCAGAAAGCCCAGTTTGAAGCGCTTTCCCGCATTTTTCTGGACGTACTGAAGCGCCTGAACAAGGCCCTTGAGACTCCTCCCTACAATTTCATTCTCCATACGTCCCCCTTGCAGGAAAAGGCGGACGATTATTACCACTGGCATTTCGAAGTCATGCCGACATTGACCCGGGTTGCGGGGTTTGAATGGGGGACAGGGTTTTATATCAACCCCACACCGCCGGAAGACGCAGCGCGATTTTTGCGGGAACTGGACATTTCGGAGTGAAGGGTTCTTGATCCAAATGTGATTTGAACGGTGTTCAATTCGATGGGAAGGAGACAGGACAAAGATGGGTGGAGGGAGCATGGAAGGAGAAAAATTTCGGGAAAACTATCGTCTGGTTGCAGACTTTTCCGGGACTGAACCCAAGGTGACGGATCTGGAACGATTCCGGTCAAAATATCTGTCGAAAGCCCTTCAGGATCTTCTTTTCCATGAGGATCCCCATGTCCGGAAATCTTCCTTTTTCCTGATAAGGGCCGCTTTTGAGGCCTCCGGTGCCTGGTCGGCATCGATCGAACCATTATACCGTGCGATCGGTCGGGGTGAGGAAAAAGGATTCACCGTTCCGGCGATCAATATACGGGGGTTGACCTATGAAACCGCGCGTGCGGTTTTCCGGGCGATCCGGGCTATTGACGGAGGGCCGGTGATCTTTGAACTTGCGAAATCGGAGATCGGATACACCGGACAGCGACCGATGGAGTATGCCGGTTTGGTCATGGCGGCGGCGGTGGGGGAGAATATTCAGGGGCCGGTGTTTATTCAGGGAGACCACTATCAGGTCAACGCCTCCCGATTTCGTGAGGCTCCGGAAAAGGAAATCGAGGAGCTGAAATTCCTGATCCAGGAATCATTGGACGCGGGATACCGAAATATTGATATCGATGCGTCGACGTTGGTTCGTCTCGAACCCCGGGATCTTCGGGAACAGCAAAAGGAGAATGGCCGGATCACCGCCCAGCTGACCCACTTTGTTCGCCAGATTTCGACGGGGATCGACAAGGATAAAAATTGCACGGTTTCCGTGGGGGGGGAGATCGGGGAAGTGGGAAAGGACAATTCGACTCCCGCAGAACTGGAGGCCTTCATGGAAGTCTTCCAGGACCATTTATCCCGGCTTGGAGCGCGGGAAACGGGTATTTCGAAGATCAGCGTCCAGACGGGAACCTCCCATGGAGGCGTCCCCCTGGCGGACGGGTCGATCAAGAAAGTCGCCCTCGATTTTGAAGTCCTGGAGGAACTGTCGCGGATCGCGCGGGACAAATACCGGATGGGGGGAGCTGTCCAGCATGGAGCCTCCACGTTGCCGGAAGAGTTGTTCGACCGTTTCCCCCGGGTAGGAACATTGGAAATCCACCTCGCGACCGGTTTCCAGAATCTGGTTCTGGATCATCCCCTGTTCCCGCGGGACCTTTACCAGAGGGCGGTCGACTACCTGAAGGAAGCCCACAAAAAAGAATGGAAAGACGGCGAGACCGAAGAGCAGTTCGTTTACAAGAACAGAAAACGGATTTTTGGTCCGTTCAAAAAAGATCTTTCTCTTCTTCCCGAAACCGTCGTCAAGGGTATCATGCAATCGATGGAAGAACGTTTTGTCCTGATATTCAAGAAACTGGGGTTGACAGGAACGCGATCCGTGATCGACCGACATTTCCCGGGAGGTGCATGATGGGACAACTCTCTTCCCGACTCATATGGGTTCTCCATGCCCATCTTCCCTATGTCCGCCACCCGGAGCATCCCGTTTTTCTGGAAGAAAACTGGTTTTTCGAAGCGATGATCGAAACCTACCTTCCTCTGGCAATGGTGTTCGATCGCCTGACCGCCGAAAACGTTCCCTGGAAATTGACGATGACGCTGTCACCATCGCTTCTTTCCATGATGACAGACGAAATGCTGGTCGCACGATTTACGGAAAGGCTGCGCCTTTTATGCGAACTGGCGGAGAAAGAAACCGGGAGAACCCGTCACACGCAATGGGAAGGTGTCGCCGGATTCTATCAAAACCGCCTTGCTTCCCTGAAGCATTACTGGGAATCCGATCTCCGGAAGAACCTGCCAGCCCGTCTCGGTCAACATATGCGATCAGGCGCCCTGGATGGATTGACCTGCGGGGCGACCCACGGGTATCTCCCGCTATTGGCGGTTGTTCCAGAAGCCGTCGAAGCCCAGATCGCCATTGGAGTTCAGACTTTCCAACGGATTATGGGTCAGCCTCCCCGGGGTATCTGGCTTCCGGAATGCGCCTACTTCGATGGTCTGGATGCCGTCCTCGCAAAAAACGGTCTCTCCTTTTTCTTCCTTGAATCCCATGGCCTTTTGTATGCTGATCCGACGCCACCATCGGGCGTCTATGCACCGATGAAGACGCCCGCGGGGCTTTTGGCGTTTGGTCGGGATCCGGACTCTTCCAAACAGATCTGGAGTCAGGAAGAAGGTTACCCGGGAGATGTCGATTATCGGGATTTCTATCGCGACATCGGCTATGACCTGCCGTATGAATATGTACGTCCATATCTGCATACCGATGGCCCGCGCGGAATGACCGGGATGAAATACCACCGGATCACCGGAAAGACGGATGACAAGGATCGATATGTTCCGGAGGCGGCAAAAGCGAAGTCCGGTCTCCATGCGAAAGACTTTATCCGGCGCAAGGAAGACCAGGCGAGGCAGCTTGCCCCTTCCGGGGACTGGATTCCGACGGTCGTGTGTCCGTTCGATGCGGAACTTTTTGGCCACTGGTGGTTTGAGGGGGTCGATTTTCTGGAAGGTCTTTTTCGTGAGGGGGCCGTTTCCTCTGTTGTCCGCTTCAGTAATCCGTCCTCCTTGCTTGGAGAGGATCACTGGGAATCCGAAGGGTCTCCCGAACCTTCTTCCTGGGGCGTCAACGGTTATTATGAAGTGTGGCTGAACGGATCCAATGAATGGATCTGGCCCTTGCTGACCGATGCCGGACGCGAGATGGTCCGGATCGCGGCCCAGGTCAATCGGGCGGAGGGTTTGCAAAAAGAAGTGCTGGATCAGATGGCCCGGGAACTGTTGCTGGCTCAGAGCTCCGACTGGCCCTTCCTGATGAAGACGGGGACGGCCGTTTCCTATGCGGTTCGACGGGTCAAGGATCACCTGTTCCATTTTCGGGTCCTGCGGGAGATGTTGCTGAAAGGACCCATGAATCCGGATATTCTGAAGGAAATACGCGGAAAAAGTCCGATTTTTCCGGATATCGATTACAGGGTTTTTCAAGCGAGATCATAATATAGGGGGAAGGAAAAGCGATTATTGATGTGACAAAAAATTGTCTTATTACGTCATTTTTTTGACAATCTGGCAATTTTTTGCCAGATTAAGAATTCTGGCGGCCTTTCATCGTTGTATTTTTCTGGTGGAATATTTTTTGCACAAACCACTTTTCGATGTTATGCCGTTTCAGATTGTTTTATTGGGGGTTTGATGCAGAACTGGGTCATGGTCAGAAAAGGGTGGCTTGGATGGATCGCCGCCGGTGTTTTGGTCATATCCTTGATGATCGGTTATTACCACCTCCATGCCGCAGTGGCAAAGAAAACAGTGACTCCACCTCCACTCTTTGATGAAAAAAGATTCCGGCTGGATCATGTCCAGAGACGGGATCTCAAGCGGTGGGGAGTGATTCCCGGCGTTGTCCACGCCTTCAGAAAAGCCAAGATTTATGCGCACGTTCCTGGTTATCTGAAGTTCCTGAA
>DAHWKF010000041.1 GCA_027343785.1 Leptospirillum sp.
ATCCCTCCGTTCAGGTCCTCTCCCCAGTTGAACCATACCTGGATGGCGGATACGCCTTCTCTCGACTGTGACTGAATGTGAGAGACGTTGTCGATTGTGGAAAGCGTTTTTTCAAGCGGGTAGGTAACACTCCGCTCAACGTCGAGCGGAGAGGCTCCGGGATATATCGTTCCGACGATCAGGACCGGGACAGCCAGGTTGGGAAACAGGTCGATGGGGAGTCGGGAGATGGACTGGGCGCCGATCAATATCAGGGCCATCGCCGCCATCAGGACGCCAATTGCGTTTTTCAGGGCAAGACGTGTCAGCCACATAGGAAGGCGGGGTCAGATCTTTGAAGATGAGGTCGGAGAGAATACCGGAACAAAAGGTTTCGGAACAACCTCCTCCCCTTCCGACAGATGAAGCTGGCCGGGAATGACGATCAGGTCTGTCACATCGAGCCCCTTCTCGACCTGCACATTTGATCTCCCCACGATTCCCAGGACAACAGGGGCCTTGCGGAGCAGATTCCCCGGATCGATCCGGAATACATAGGGATGTCCATTTTCATGCAGGATAGCCTCCTTGGGTATGACGACCGCATCCGGAACCGAACGGAGGTGGAGGATCGACTTGGCAAACATGCCGGGCTTAAGGATCCCTTTTGGATTGGGCATATCGATTTCCACGGCCAATGTTCGGGTTTGGGTATCCAGGGCGGGATTCATGCGCGTAATCTTTCCCGGAAAGATCTGCCCCGGAAACGCGTCGACCATCACCTGGACGGGCAGGCCGACCTTCAGATACCGGACATCGCTTTCCGGAACGCTGATCACGATCTTGACGATATGTGTGTCAACGACTGTAAAAAGGGGGTTCTGGTTCGATGCCACCGCCGCTGTCGAAGCCGGAATGGTCGCTCCCGGATCCACCATGCGGTTAAAAATATATCCGTCAAAAGGAGCGGTGATCCGGGTATACGCCAGCTGCTGGGCCGCATAGTCCACGGCGGCCTTGGCCTGTTCGCACTGTTCCCTGGCAAGGTCGAACGAATCCTTCGACACCAGGTTCTTGGCCAGAAGCTTCTTGTACCGTTTGGCGTTCAGGCAGGTATAATCCATTGTCGCCTTCGCCTGCTGAAGCTGCGCCCTGTATGTCGTGTCCTTGATGATCGCCAGGACTTGACCCTTTCTGACGTGGTACCCCCTGCGCACCTGAATGGATTCCAGATATCCGCTGACCTGCGCGTAGATGGCCGCCTGGTTGATCGCCTGGATATCAGCGGTCAAAGTGATCGTTTCGGCGATGGGACGGGTTTTCGGATGTGTCGCAAAAACGGCCACTTTTCGGGAGATACTGGCGACAGTTTTAACCGGGGAAACTTTCGTCCCGGGGCGGTGGAAAACCCGATAACCCGCCAAAACAAGGATGGCTGCAACAAATACGACGATCCCCCACCGGGCTGCTTTATTCATGCGCAACGACCCCTTTGTTTTTCCGTTCCTGTAATTGCCGAAGAGGATTCATTCCAGAATCCCGAATCAGATTGGCCCGTGCGATCTTGAACCCATAGATGGCCTGGACATATTGTGCCCGGGCGGAAGCCAGGTCCGCCTCCGCCTGGGTCACCGCGACCGCTGATCCAACACCGACCCTGTATTGCCCTTCCGCCAGACGGAGACTTTCCTTGGCCTGTGACAAAAGGGATTTCGTCGTCCGGATCCGTTCGCTGGCCGTCTGCATATTCAGATAGTCCTGCTTGACCTGCATCAGGAGATTTTGGCGCAGGCTTTCCATAGAATCCCGGGCCGCTGAAATCGTCTTCTGTGCCTGGGCCACCTGATGGACGGTCAGAAATCCCGAAAAGATCGGGACGGACACCGTCGCCCCCAGAGACCAGTTATATGTGAGGGGAAAAAAGATGCTCGCATAGGAGTAACTGGCATTCGCACCAAAAGATGGCAAAAAAGTGCTTTTATAATAAAGTTCGTTCTCCACATCCGCCTTTTCCTGCTGTTTGAGGGCCAGAAAATCCGGCCGGGAATCCATCGCAAAACGTGTCAGAGCGTCCAGTGACTGTTGCATCAGGGTATAGGTCAAAGAAGGAACGGCCCGAAAATGTCCGCCATAAACCACCCCCATGGCGTTCAGCAGACCGACGCGGGCGATCTTGACATTGTTTTTCGCCGTAATGAGGTTGAGTTCTGCGTTGGACAGGTTGACGCGGGCATTCAGGAGATCAAATTTCGAAGCGGTACCCACATCATATTCGCCCTGGGCAACCTTTAACTGGTCCTTGTAATCCTTCAGCGTCTTTTCCGCCGCATCGACCAGGAGCTGGTCCTCGGCAAGCGTATCGTAGGAGATTTCCACATTCGCCAATAGGGTCCAGAGTGTCCAGAGAGCCTGGAGAGAGGACGCATTGGCATTGTACCGGGCTTGCCGGACCTGGGTGACGCGCTGGCCAAACGTAAAAAGTGTTTCCGTGACTGTGGCGGACGCCTGGTAGTAATTGAAGCCGGTATTGCTGGGAGGAATAATCAAAGCAAACAGGGCCGGAGGAATGCCGGGAGATATGACAAAGTTGCCTGTTTCGTAGTTATATCCAGCTCCGACGGACAGGTGGGGGTAGTAGTTGGACATGGCCTGTCCGATAATTTCCTTGTTGGCCTCATATTGATGGACAGCCTGACGATATTGTGGATGCACACGGATGGCAATCTGCATGGCATCCTCAAGGGTCAGGTCTTCCGGCACAACGACAGAAACAGGTTTCCTGTCAATCGGCGGAAGGGTCGGAATAGAGTCGTTGCCGGCTGCCTGCGCCTGGCCGGAAAAGCCGGGTAACCCGCCCAGACAAAGAAGCAAAAAGAGCAGGCGGAACCACTGGCCTCCAAAGGCTTTCATCATTCAAAACCCCTTATGTCCCGTTCCGGGTTTCTTGCTTCCTTTTGAATGCCATGTAAAAAAAGAGAGACGATTTCTTCCGTCCGGAGAATCTGTTTTCCTCCGTTATTTCCCTCGCTCGACGGAAAGATCGCTTCCACCCAAATCGCTCCCATCAGCGACTGGGCAAAGAGCCAGGAGTCAAAATCCGCCCGGAAGATGTCGTCATGCTGTCCCTTGTTTACCACACTGGCGACAATCCTGATCCGTTCCTTGCGGTAACGAAGCATCTTCGCCGATCGACAATAGCGATCCTTCGGCTCCTCTATCGCCATCACCGTATAGATGTCCTGATGCAGACGAATAAAATGCGCCATGGATCGGGCGATCTCATGCAATTTTTCAGACGGACCCATATCTTCGCGCGACTGGACCTCCGCCAAAAGGGTCAGAAGATTTTCATGACCCACCTCCAGGATCCGGGAGTATATCTCTGCCTTGTTGGTAAAATATCGGTAAAGGGTCCCTTTCCCTATCCCCAGGATGGAAATCAGGTCGTCCAGGGTCACCTGGTCATATCGCCTTTCCGCGAAAAGGTTGGCCGCCCTTTCGATGATATGATTCCGGGCTTCTTCATGGGACAAAGGATCCCGACCCGATTTATCAAATCTGTCAAGGGGTTTTTGCATCAACAGTTTTTTGACATATTTTGGTTTCGATTCAGGGCTCTTGATTCGGGAAACCATCCGTCTCCTCCCGCTGCCGGTTCATCCGTCAGAAGTAAATGGTTGTGCCCGTGATGACTGGAACGACATTGATGATTCTGGGTCCCAGAAACAGCCATTGGGAGCGCACCTCTGCGAAAAATCCCACGGGAAACTCCGGGGCCCGACCCTCGACACCCACGCCCAGATCGCCCAAAAAACCGCTTGTCCGGCCATTCAGGTCACCATCATTCGATACTCCGGTGGAAACCCCGCCAACATCTCCCCGGATATAGGGAACCCAGGGCTGCTGGGCGAACAGGGAAGGGAAAAAAGGGTTCATCGCCAGTCGAGCCCCCAGATAGCCCTCCGTATAATCGGATGTCGGACCTTTGGCAATCCCGCTCTGGGGAGGAGCAACATGCGGAGAGTTGAAGTCGTACCCCCCCCCGGCAAGAATCCGCAAACCCGTGCGGATCCCGTAGGAAATCTCACCCAGTCCACCGAACGCGTGCTGGTAAAAGAGCTGGGGCTCCGGCGTCTGGGCCAATGTATATTCGAATCCCAGCGTAATGCCAAAATGGCCAAACTCTTCATCAAATTTCTGCTCTTCGGTCGTCACCTCGTCCGGCACGGCGGAGTCAGCTGCCGGTGGAGCAGAAGCCGTTGCAGCGGATTGTGGGGCGGAAGGAGTTCCTGATGCCGGTGCGACGGACGCTGCCAGGACCCCGGGAACGGTAGCGATCGACACAACCGCAAAGACGAAAATGAGCATGGACGAAAAGCGGATGGAAGAAGACACGAAACCTCCGGGAAGCGGGCGTGAATCTCAAGGATGGCTTTCCGATTTGCCAGTTGGACTGACTGGTCAGTCCAGACTAAACAGAGAAACATTGCCAAGTCAAGATCCCGCAATACCCTTACCCGACAGGCAAGAAAAAAGAACGAAGGTTCTGAATGATAGCCTGGGGAAATCCTTAATTGCGCATCATTGCCTGATCACGCCTCAAGACGAAATAAAAATGGCGGGTGAGAGGAGGTGTTCGGATTCCCTGAGTGTGATCTGACTTTCAGCCAGGGCCGTCGCAATTTCGTTGAGGCGGTTCAGACATTTTTCTATTGTCAGGCGCTGGATTTCAAGCTCCACCCCCTTGGTTGCAGGCTCGAAACAGAGGGGAGGAGAACAGGCGAAGTAGGCTTTTCCAAATGGGCGCGGAATCCGGAAGCGGTCCCAACTGCCGCACTCCTTGAATCGCGTATAGGCTACAGAAAGCAGGTAGAGGGGTTTTTCCGTCCTTCCGGCCAGGAAGGCTACCCCCTCCTTGACCTCATAAATCGGCCCTTTCGGACCGTCTGGGGTAAAAACAAGGGAAGTACAACCATCCTTACCCAGTTTCAAAAGCTCTCGAAGCGCCTTGGTCCCTCCCTTGCTGGACGATCCCCGGACACTCAAAATTCCGAACCACCAGAGGAGACTTGATATCAGGGCACCGTCGCGGGACCGGGAGACGATAATCCGAATCTTCCCCCACCGCCCGTAATAGACAAAGGGCATGAAAAGACCCTGATTGTGCCAGAAAGCAATCAGAACAGGCTCTTTTCTCTCCAGTTTTTTTCTGTATTCGGTGAATCCGGAATAATGACAGCGAATGGTCCATTTCAGGCAGCGAACGATCAGGGAGACAAAAAAAGCGGCCCCCATCATCAAAGGACCACAACGATGGATCGGCTCTTCCGAAAGATCCTTGTTTTTTTCTATCGTCCCGGAATACTCCAAAACGCTCCTTATAAGATCTGCTGAAGAAGCCGTCCGTTTCCGGCATGCTCCTCAAAATCGCCTCAAATCCTGGGGATTTGTCCAAAACCTGAAGTTCCCGGGATCTTATCGGATCAAATCACCTGATACTACAAGGCGTCAAAAGGTATCTGAATGAATTGTAACATAAAAAAACCCCTGATTCCGATATAGAAGTGTGAAAAAACAAAAAAAGCCCTCTTCCCGTTGGATTTTCGGTGAGATACACTCTCACCAAGCAGGTGAGTGCGACGAGCAAAGGTTCGTCAGAAATTGTTCGATGCAACAATAAGTTGCGCAGAGAACCTCCCGTTCCCTCGGGAGTAGCCTAACCGGACGTGCGAAGGCGGTAACGCCTTGGTGCGAAGCTTCGGTGACAACGTACCGGCCTCCCAAAGGGGACAGTCAGACCGCGAGGAATGACTGAGGCCTGCGAGCATCACGCGGACCCCGGGCCAGGCTGGCCGACATGGCTAACACAGTGAACTGTCGCAAGGATCGTGACAGGTAACAGGCGGAAGATGCTTTGAATGAACAACCAACGCCTGAACCAAAAGGTATGAAGCCGGATATCCCCGTTCACCTTGGGGATACAGGGACACCAAGGCTTCCGGTCTATAGACAGAGCCTAAATCGGTCGTGTTTCTGACGGGCAACTCGGTAAACCCAATCGCGTCCCGAAAGCTTCTTTTCGGGGAAGCGACCCGCAAGGGGAGCCGTTACGCGAGTGGGCAGAGGAGGACGGAGCAAGCGAAGGCCGGGCCGTAGCGGCTCGGATA
>DAHWKF010000046.1 GCA_027343785.1 Leptospirillum sp.
CCC
Source organism: Leptospirillum sp. (assembly GCA_027343785.1). Lineage (GTDB taxonomy): Bacteria > Nitrospirota > Leptospirillia > Leptospirillales > Leptospirillaceae > Leptospirillum_A. The sequence continues at coordinate 4 of DAHWKF010000046.1, forward strand.
CCCTTCCAAAGGTGATCATCCGGTGACGTTTGTCAGCTATTAGAATGCGGCTGACTATGCGAAATGGGAAGGAAGCAGACTTTGTTCGGAGGAGGAGTGGGAAAAGGGTGCGAGGGGGACGGATGGCCGCTTATGGCCCTGGGGCAACCAATGGGATCCGAGGCGCGCCAACGCGAACTATACTGTCGGAGATACAACGCCAGTCAAACGATATAGCGCAGGAATCAGCCCTTATGGCTTGTACGACATGGCCGGTAATGTTTTTGAATGGACGCGGTCGGAATACGCACCTTATCCTGGCAATACAGCCAACAAGGCCCGATATTTTGCCTACAAGGTCGATGCAACGGGAACGCTTCAAAGGGTCAAGGGCAAGGTTTACATGGTTTTGCGTGGAGGCTCCTGGAAAAGTGACCAGTACAGTGCCAGGACTTCAGCCCGCAATCCGACATGGCCGGATTACGCGTCCGACTTTTTCGGGTTCAGGACATGCCGAGATGCTTTGCATTGAATGAAGAGAAATCCATGAAAAACTGATTGTAAGGGATATCTTTCGATTCTTGCTGGGGGGAAGACAATGGGAAGGGAAATGGCAATCAAAGACTACACGATGAAATTTTACTACGCCTGTCTTCTTTACGCCATTATCGGGTTTTCCTGGGGATCGATCATGGGTGGGGTCGAACAGTTCCGGACATTTGTCCAGGCAGGGGCCGGAGGGCCTTCTGACCTGATTGTTCTAGGACACACCCACATCAATCTTTTAGGGTGGGTAGAAATGGCAATCTTCGGAACCATCTATTATGTGGTTCCCCGCTTGTATCAGTCTCCGCTCTATAGCTACAGGCTGATGAAGATCCATTTCTGGACGCACAATATAGGGCTTGTCGGTATGGTTTTGGCTTTCAGTATTGCCGGGTACAAGGGGGGGATGATTCTTCTGCACGGGAACGTGGCGGATATCAAGCCCGTCGAAACCCCATATATGGAGATGGTTGGCATGTTCGGGATGCTGGTCTTGTTTGCAAATTTTGTCTTTGCCTACAATATCTACAATACGGTTCAGGTGGCCAGGGGCAAGAAACAGATACCGGTCAGCGAGCGTGAAAACGAAAAGGTGCCGGCTTTTGAAGCCGCTGTTTAGTTTTCCGGAAAAAACGTTGCGGGCCATTTTCCGCTTTTTTCCTGTTGGCGCCATCCAGGCAGGAGTGGTGATATTATCGTTCCTGCCGGAAAAAGCATTCGCCTATATGCCCAGGTATGTTCATGTGACACTGGGGGTTCCCTGGGTAGCCTACCTGATTTTCATGCTGGGGGTTCTTGCGCCCATATTTTTGTATTTGGGAGTTTCCTGGTACTGGCGTCATGAAATAGAGGCCAACAAGCTCGGGAAAGATGACAAGTCGGAAGAGTGATGGTTTCCTTTTGTCTTGTCATCGGATGGTCAGAGAAATGGCAAATATCCTGCCGACGTGAGCGGTGAGGAGTACAAATATGTCAGCGACGATCAAAAACCCTTCCCTGATTCCGATGCCGACCCTCCGCAAAAGGGAAGGTTTCCGGAAGTATCTCCGGGTGACTTCCTTTCGATATATTGTCCAGGGGACAGTCCTGTTTGTTCTTGCTGTTTTGCCTTTTACCGGCCTGTTCCGGATCGATCTGGGTTCCGGCCGTTTTCTGGTTGCCGGATACCAGGTCTGGTGGAGTGATTTCTTTATTATTCTTCCATTCTGGCTTTTTCTGATTTCGGGCGCGGCGACCGTTTATTCCGTCTTGGGAATGGTTTTTTGCGGATGGGCATGTGCCCAGAACAGCCTGTCCGAATTGGTTGATTTTCTGGTCAAAAAAATATTCCGCCGGCACAAGCACGCGATAGGGCTCGACACATTGACCAGCGCCCCCCAGAAATTGCCGTCCAATGTGGGGTACAGGCAATGGTTCCTTTTTATCTCCCTTGTGACATTGATTTCAGCCGTGACGGGTATCGTTTTTGCCGGATACTTTATCCCTCCCGCGCAAATCTGGAGCGATATCGCCACGGGAACACACTTGCACCAGCTTTTATGGGTAATAGGGGGGATCAGTGCAGTCATGCTCCTGAATCTTTTCCTTATACGCCATTACTGGTGCAACTGGGTGTGTCCTTATCCGCTCTGGCAACATTTCTTCAAATCGGAAGGCACCATGAAAGTGGCTTTCGACGACACCCGCCGCGGTGAATGTACCGGTTGCAACCTGTGTGTCAATTCCTGCATTGTGGACATTGATCCGAGGGATACCAAGAATTATACCCGTTGCATCAACTGCGGAGAATGCGTCATCGCTTGTGAAGACTACTCGGAGAAAAGGGGGGTTCCGTCCCTTCTGACCTTCCATTTTAACGGTATCAAGGTTGACGATGCCGGCAAACGTCACATCAACAGGTTATCTCCAGTCGTCACACGTTTTGTTCTGGCGGGTTCTTTCAGCCTGATTCCCCTGTCACTTTTTATTTACGGTATTGTGACTTACTTGCCCTTTCATATGACATTGAGCCAGGTTCCGGGAAAATTGGACATGTATAGCGTCCGCCTTACGAACAAGACTCCGTACGCGCACAGCTACCGGGTGAGCGAATCGGGTTTACCCGGAAAAACTGTTGACTGGCGGGAAAAAACGGTAACCGTTCCTGGCGGCGGGCAGATCATTCTCCCCTTCCGTATTGAAAAGGGGAGGGAGATCCTGGGGACGGGGGTTCATCCTTTTTCCATCACGGTCCGTTCCCTGAACGGCAAACCCGGAGAGATCAGCCAGGCCGCCGCCTATTTCCTTCCGTCCTCCTGAGAATTATATGGATACAACGCGGGCAGAGGTACCAAACTGGAAACTGAATGACGTCACTATTGAGGAGAACGGTTATCGGATGGAAAAAGAACGATTCATACTCAATCCGGACAAGAAAGGCGCGCTCTGGAGCGGTCTCTTTCACGGAGCGGCGCTTTTCATGTCCGGAGTTCTCAGCTACGAGTATTATGGAAAGGGTCATCCCACTCTTTTGTTCTATGTTTTTTTCTTTTCATTCTGGCTGGCGATGTTTTCCGGTTATACATCCGTAATCAACCACTGTCTCTTGTTAACCCGGCGTTCCTTGAAGTCGGTTTCCATCACCGACAAAAGTGTGGTTCTGGAATGGAAAAATGGCGACGCGGACGAGATTGTCCGGAAACTGGCTTTTCAGGGTGGAAGAACGATTCTCGGTGTCTGGGGTGAAACGATCGACAAAAGGCGCGTCCAGGCAACGATCAGGAGAAACTCTGTGACCAGGGATCAGTTTAATGTCCTGCTGAACGAACTGGGACGGATCCGGGATATTGAAAAGGCTAGAGGCTGATAAAGTGCCGTCTTTGACGGTCTCTCGACCCTCCATTATCGAACTGGCAAAAAAACATCCTGTGTTGACAGCCATTTTCGCTTTCTGGGGGTTCGGATACACATTCATGGTTCCGAACCTGCTGGGTGGCCATTTCCTGTATTCTTTTTTCCGGATAGTCGGGAAGTCACCCGGAGACGCGTTTCTGGGTTTCACAATTCTTTTCGGGATGGTCATCCTTTTCGCGGGGGTTGTCCCCTTCCTGATCTGGTATCTTGTCTGCCGCGCACTGGAAAGCACTGACAATCCGGGGCCCGACGGGGCCTGAAAGGGGAAAAAGCCAACATGCATGGATTCTTGGGGACAAAGGCAGATTTCTGGTGGGATCTGACCGTCACATCCGAAACAATCGTATTCAGTTTTCTGGGCTTCGGGGGGTTCTTTGGAAGAAAACACCGGGGGACGCTTCACCACAATACGATGCTGATCTCTGCCGTCCTTGTGGCTGCGTGGTTTCTTATGTATCTGGCCCAACAGTATATTGTCGGCATTATCGGATTCGGCGGTCCTGATTATGTCAAATATCTCATCTACTATCCTGTGATCATCTTCCACTCTCTGGTATCAACGGCGGCCCTTGTTCTCACAGGAATCGTGGTGTTTAACGGATTCGTATCGAGTTCCATCGAAAATGGTGAACGGGTGCTGGTCAAAAATCCCCTTGTTCACAGGCGCCTGGGATGGGTCACCCTCATCTGTTTCATTTTTTCGGTCATCACGGCCTATTCGGTTTATGCCATGCTGTTTGTCATCTATAATCCTGCCAGAAGCCCTTCCTACGGATTCCGTTCTTCGATAGGGGCCTTGTCGGGTATTGGTTCATTTCTCATCCTCTCCCTTCTTGCAGTCCTTTTTTATATCAGTCGTGTCCGAAGCCGAAATGTCCTCCCCTGACCATTCGGATGAGCATAATCCTTTGTCTGGGGAATCCCTCCGGGAGCAAAATCCCTCCAGCGAAATGATCGTCTACGACGGGAAGCGCATATCCTTGTCCGTGCGAAGCTGGACCGGCCCCCAGGGCAAACCCCTCCGGCACGAAACGGTCCTGTTCGGTGAAGGGGTGGCCATCGTTCCCGTTGTGGAAGGCAAGATCCTGCTGATCCGCCAGTATCGGCCCTCTGTTGCTTCCTCGATTCTGGAGATTCCCGCCGGAAAGGTGGACCCGGGTGAAGACATTCGGCAGGCTGCCATCAGAGAGTTGTCCGAGGAAACGGGTGTTGTGGGAGGAAAGCTTGAGCATCTCGCATCGATCTGGACGACCCCCGGTTTTTGTAACGA
>DAHWKF010000083.1 GCA_027343785.1 Leptospirillum sp.
TCACAGTCATCGTCATGGAAGGCATATCACGGCCCATGAAGCCGATCCCCATGGCCGAAACGGCCGGACTCGCGAGAAAGATGACCCCGATGACCACGCCGTAGATCACCCCCCAGAGAGAATGGCGGTGTCCGAAAAGAACACTGTAGATCACTCCGAAACAGAGCCCGTTCCAGTAGTGGTAGGCGTACCCGGCCAAATCCGATAACCCGTCCGGTCCGTCCATGATCCGTCCGGTCAGGAGGACGCCCAGAAGTTCCGGAAGGCTCCCGGGCATCCCTCCGAAGTGGAAACTGATGCTCCGGACGATCTCCAGTCCGGAAGTCGCCAGGAGTCCAGCTGCTGCCCCGACTAAAACCCTGTTCATGAGCGCATCCATCCCGCGGAACTCCGCTCGAAGAACAACCATCAGAAATAACACCACTGACGGTAGCAGAGCCCAGATCCCCAGATCGGCCATGGAAGCATATCCCGCCTGCGCCACGGGATAGATCAGAGGCGGAACGCTCGCAAAGAGAAGAAGAAAAAGCCCTGTCACCTGTTCCGATCTTGTCATTGTCGGATCCTTTCCCCATGAAAATCGGGGGAGGGAGAGACGACCGCTCTCCCTCCGTTGCTACCCCTACTTCAACATGCCGGTCATCATGGCCAGATTCTTGTCCATCATCATTCCCATTTTCACGAGCATCGGGTCATGAAAAACCGCCAGTTCCTTCGAGGGTTCAAGGTAACTTACGACAGTCTTTCCATGAGAGTTTTGATAAATATTGACCCGAACCGGGATCACGACCCCGACCCCCTTCCGGGCAGAGAACAACTTCTTGCCCATGGTCGGGTTCCCCACAAAAAATGTTTCGGACTTCAGCCGAAGACCGGTCATCCCCATGACCTTTCCCTGGTTGAGCATTCCCAGGATCATCATCCCGTTCTTCGCCACCAGTTTTTTGAACTTCGCCACCGTTGTTGTGAAGGATGCGTGCGAAGTGACCGAGACCAGAGTTCCCGCCGCAAGCACCGGCCTTGTCATTCCCCCGAACAAAACAGTTCCCAGGAACATCAGGCCCGACATCAAGATTGTCACTTTCGTTTTCATTTTTTCTCCTTAAAGTTTGAGTTTTTTAAATGGTCGTGTATCAACGGTTCAGAACCAGTGAAACATCCAGTGCCCGGCCGCACCGGCCAGGACAAGCATCAGGACGACCATCATCCCTTTTTCATGGACACACATTCCCGAACGGGTCTTGCAAGTCTCTTGAGTACACATGACCGACATGGTTTTCCTCCCAGAAAATCTCTGATTGTCTCCTTCCTCTCACCCTTGCTTACATTGAGGAAGCGGAACAGGATCGCCATCCCGCACCTCAGGAGGCCCTCCTTCATTACGAGGCCCTCCCTACATGACGTTAGTCGGAGTTCCTCCGGATTTCTTACACACCTCCTTTTTCACAGGGAAGATTCCGGGAGATGGGATTCATGGTGGGCCACAAGATCTGTCCGTATTTGCTCCGGAACGTCACTTCCCACCCTCACATCTGGGGGGTCACTCTCACCGGCATCCGGATGTTTTGTGGATGGTTCTCATTTGTGGCCATCATGGATTGCTATTCCCCCGTTGTCTTCCCACCGGAACGCGATGGCAACTGGGAGATGCCTTTTGTTCACGCATATGGGGATCGGGCGCTTGAAACAGCGACTCCCGTTATCTGGAACAGCGATCAGGGAGCTTTTTTACAGGGGACAACGCTGGATCGCCTTGGACGAATGAAGCGAACACCAGCAAACCCCACACGGGGAGGCAAAGACTTAAGGACGGCCGAGACCTCCGCGCTCCCTTTTCCCACCTTGAACGGCCGGGCGTGTTCCGCACGGGTCAGGCCAGAAAGATCGCGAAGATCTTGGCGGTGGAGAACGAAGGCGGGGATTGGCCGGGAGTCTCCGGATATCCTGCCTCGGTTTCCTGGCCAATCTCTCTCCTGGATCGGCAGCGTGCGGATAAAGTCCGCTTCCAGGAGCCTCCTTTTCAAAAAAGATTTGTCGGGAACCGAAGGCTTGGCAGGTCCAAGAGACAACCACCGCATGTTCCAACGGCTCGAGCGTGCATCCTGGAGATCAATCAGAACCCCCATTCCCAGGGAAATGAGCTAGGGAGCGACACCAAAACATAAATATTTGTAAAACATATAAATATTAAGATGATAAAAATTCCTTGCACTGGAGTGGACTTCAAGGTTTAACCTCAGAATTGTCCAATTCCCGCATCTCTTGACCCCTTTCACAGAGATCGGACGAGAGCAAGATCAATAAAAAGACAACTCTTCAACCGCAAGGAGAAAAAAATGGCGACCAAACGAACCGTCGAAGTTTTCAGCGCTGGCTGCCCGCTGTGCGAAGAGGCCGTCAACCTTGTCCGCCAAATGGCCTGCCCTTCGTGTTCCGTGACCGTCCATCGCATGCAGGACCACGAAACGCGGGAACGTGCCCGGGAGATCGGCATCCGTTCCCTGCCGGCCGTCGCTGTCAATGGAACGCTGGCATCCTGCTGCACCGCGGGAGGGGTCGACGAACCTGGACTGAAAGCCGCCGGCGTTGGAAAACCCCTTTAACGAACACCTATTCTTCGAGGCCGTGGGGAGTTCTTGCGAAACCCCGCGGCCTCCTTCCGGGAAAAGGATCGTTTCATGTTTACCATCGGCAAACTCTCAGAGAAAACCGGTCTCACTCCAGATACGCTCCGCTACTACGAAAAGGAAAAACTCCTCCAACCGGTCGATTGGAGTGAAGCCGGGTACCGGCTTTACGACGGGGACGCAGTCCGCCGGATCCGGCTGATCCGGCAGGCCCGGGAATGCGGTTTTCGTCTTTCCGAAATTCGCGAGATTCTGATTTTTCGCCAGCAAAGGACCGCTCCTGCCGGAGAAGTCCGCAGAAAGATTCTGGAAAAGAAAAGAGAGCTTGAGAAACGCATTCTGACCATGCGGTCGATCGTACGAACACTCGACCAACTGGGAAATCTGTGTTGCGACGAGACCCGTCCCGTCGGAGACTGTCCGATCCTGACCGCCTTTCAGGAAGAGGTTCTGGTCAAGGAAAAGACCGAGGACGGCAATCCGGTCCGGCAACCTGACCTCCTGGAAAAGAGGTTCAGACGATCCCGGCGTTTGAACAAGGAGGGTTCTCCATGAAGCTGGATCCCGCACTGTTTCAACATATTGTCGATCATGCCGACAAGGTGTCGGCCTCGATGCGCCAAGCTCTGGCTCACGCCAGTTTTTTCACGGCGATATCGATCAGTTTTCTGGCGGGTCTGGTTTTCAACTTCAACCCGGTTTCCCTGGCGGTCCTGCCCACCTCCCTGGTCTATGTCACCAAAGCCCGGAAAGGGCGTCAGATGATGGTGCTGGGGGGGACGCTGATCGCTGGCTTTATGCTGTCCCACGCCCTGATGGGACTCGTTGCCGGGTTCGGGGGGCTGGAGGTCAAGAGGTTGGTCGGCCGGTTCTGGGGGATAATCCTGGGACCTCCTCTGATTCTTCTGGGGCTCGTCTGGCAGGGATGGGTCCGCATTCCTTTCCTGTCTTCGGCTTTCTGCCGGAGAGAGACGGAAACCCGGCTCACGCCTTCCACTCTTTGGGGGCATTCGGGATGGGGATGATGTTTTCCGTCGCAGTCTGTCCGTTCTGCACACCCGCGTTGGCGGTTCTTCTGGGAATGGCCGCGACCACCGCTTCCCCCGTCTACGGGACGGCTCTCCTCCTGGCCTAATCGGCCGGGCCGCTCCGATCGGCCTGGGGATGGGGGCGGTGGGCTGGCTCGAACGATTCCAGGGGATGACCCACTATCCGCATGCCCTCGAAATCACCGGCGGCGTGATCCTGATCCTCACGGGCCTGTACATGCTCAATGCCTATTATTTCGTAATCCCATCCCTGGCCGCATAAAGGAAGGGCGGAAAGTGCCTTGAGAAGGAGTCGGACATGAACGCTCAATATTATTGGGACGAAGACCCTGCCACCATTTCGGGCCACCGGCGCATCCGGGCGCATATCGGCGGATTGCATTGCTCTTTGTGCACCGGCACGATCGAAAAGGTCCTCGGGCGGCAACCCGGTGTGAAGAAAGTTGCCGTCAGCCTGATGCATGAGCAGGCCCTAATCGAATACGATCCGGAAAGGGCGCGTCCCGAAAATCTGCTCCGGATTCTCATGGACATTGGCTATACGATCTCAGATCCGCGCAAGATCCAGTCGTTCGAGGCGGAGGAAGACGCCCTGACAAAGGAACGGGACGATTCCTGTCTGCTCTTGCCATGAGCATTGTCGCAATGGCGTTAGC
>DAHWKF010000093.1 GCA_027343785.1 Leptospirillum sp.
ACAATCGGCGGAAGAGATCCGGAAGATGATGTCGGGAAAGATTTTTCCCTCTCCCCCGCTCCCGGAAAGATCCGGGGTCAAATGATGCGGAATCCGGTGTGATAAAAATGGGTGAAACCGGTGCGATTCTATTGGGGGACAGGGACGGGCGCCTGCCTGGCGGATGAAGGGAAAGGGGAGCCGTTGGGAGTGAAAACTGGGCAACGAAGGCTGATGGTGCTCGGAACCGGATCCGGTGTGGGAAAATCGCTGGTTGTGGCAGGACTGTGCAGGTACGCCCGCAATAGGGGTTATACCGTCGCTCCGTTCAAGGCCCAGAACATGTCGAACAACGCCGCCATAGCAAAGGGAGGGGGGGAAATTGGCCGGGCCCAGTTTCTCCAGGCCCAGGCGGCAGGCCTTGAACCGGATGTCCGGATGAACCCTATTTTGCTTAAACCCCTGGGAAACAAGAAATCCCAGGTTGTTTTTATGGGGCGGCCGCTGGGGGTCTATGACATAGAGGGTTACCGGGAGCTCAAGAAAGAACTGGCTCCGAAGCTGGTCGAGATTTTTCATGAATATGCCCGGCAATTCGATATGATCATTCTGGAAGGTGCCGGTTCCCCGGCGGAAATCAACCTTCTTGAAGAAGATCTGGTCAATACGCGGATGGCGAGATGGGCCGAAGCTGACGCCCTTCTTCTCGGAGACATCGAGCAGGGGGGGGTTTTCGCTTCCCTTTATGGAACATGGAGCCTTCTTCCGCCGGAAGACCGGAAGGTCATTCGCTGGATGGGGGTCAACAAGTTTCGCGGTGATCCGGCACTTCTCCTGGCCGGTTTCCGCACGCTGGAAACATTGACAGGCATTCCCGTCCTGGGCGTTCTCGATCATCTGGGAGATCTTCCGTTGCCGGACGAGGATTCCTACCGGGTCCGCCAAAAACCGCTTCAGGACGACGACGCCCTTCGGATCCTGGTCGTGGAGTGGCCGCACCTGTCCAACCGCTCCGACTTCGATCCGTTGACGGGCGAAGACGGGGTCAGGGTGGATTTTGTTCCGATCGACAAGGTGCCGACGGGGAGGGTTGATTGCGTTTTTTTGCCCGGAACGCGCCAGACGTGCGGCGACCTGGAAGCGTTCCGGCAATCTCCACTCTTTGACTGGTTTTCCCGCTATGTCGAAGAAGGCGGAAAGGTCGTCGGCATTTGCGGAGGGTACCAGATGATGGGCGCCGATATCCTGGATCCCGAAAAAATCGAGTCTTCACGCGGATGGGTCCGCGGGCTTGGGCTTCTCCCGTTTTCTGTCCGCTTCGAAAACGACAAGATCGCGCGCAGTGTAGTTGCACGGATGCGTTTTTCCCCGTTTTCCCCCTCCGACGGAGGGATATCCGCCATCCGGGGATACGAAATCCGCCATGGCAGGACGGTATCCCATGGCTCGACCGAAATTTTTGACCTCTATGAGCCGGATTCCGGGACGTTATTGGGCTCGGACGGCCTCTCTTCCGCCGACGGCCGCATCTGGGGAGGGCCCGTTCACGGACTTTTTGAGGATGATCGCTTCCGGAGCCTATTTTTGGGACAATTTTCCTTGCGTGAAAACGTGGCTTCGACCCCATACAGGGAAATTCTTGAATCTGCGCTGGATCATCTTGGCGAACGGGTTCACGCCGCTTTTCCCCTCCTGAACTGTTGATGGGCCGTTTTTCTCCCCCTTTCAGCCTGCTCCTGTTCTTGTCTGTCCTGGGGGATACGTTCTGGGGCGGACACTTTTACCGGTTCCACCCCGTCGTCGCCATGGGACAGACGGGGCGGACGCTCGAACGCCTGTTCCTCCGGTCAGTCAGACACCCTCTGGTGCTAAAGTGGATGGGTGTCCTGCTTGTCCTGGGGGTCGTGCTGCCCTTTTCCTGCGCAACCGCCCTGATTCTTGTTTTTCTGGACCGGGCCGGGCTGGCCTGGATTTCCGGCCTTCTGACCGTGTTCTGGGGATATCAGCTTCTCGCGGGCAAAAGTCTGGAAAACCATGTCGACTCGGTTCTTTTTTTTCTCGAAAAGAAAGATCTGGAGGGCGCCCGAAACGCCCTGGCCCAAATTGTCAGTCGGGACACGGAGACGCTGGAACGTTCCGCCGTCATCCGGGGGGCGATCGAATCCCTGTCGGAAAACGCCAACGACGCGCTCGTGGCGCCTCTTTTTTATTTCGCCCTGGGAGGGGTTCCGCTTTTGATGGCCTACAAGGCGGTCAGTACCCTGGATTCGCAGGTTGGATACAAGACGCCGCCTTACCGTGATCTGGGGTGGGCCAGTGCGCGGCTGGATGATCTCCTGGCTTTTTTGCCGGCCCGTTTGTCTCTTTTGCTTCTGCTCCTTCTGTTTGGGTTTTCCGCTTCAAAAAAAAGAGATTCAACGTTCAAAGCCCTGTTCAGGGAAGCCATGTCCAACCGTCTGAACCATCCCAGCCCCAACAGCGCCCATACCATGAGCGCCTTTGCCGCCCTTCTGGGAATTCGGCTGGGAGGAGGGGCTTCCTATGGAAACCGTTGGATTGAAAAACCCTGGATCGGATTCGGGCGAGAGTCCCTGACGGTAGAGGACTTGTCCGGGGCCCTGTCGATCTTTCGGAAATTCCGTTGGTCCATCTTCCTAATGACAGGATGCGCCACCGCTCTCCTCTATTGCTGGAGGGTGTGGGGGGGAGCGGTGTAGAAATGCGCAGAAGCCCCGAAGACGGCACATGGGATCATGGAGGAGACCTGCCCCGGTCGGAACGTTCCAGAAACGAAATCCTGGATGCGAGTACGACCGTCAACCCTTTCGGCCCCCCCTTTTCCCTGGATGACACGATCAGGCTGGCCGGTGAACGGTGGACTTCTTATCCGGACCCCTGGTCAAGGGAGCTGGCCGGGGGGATCTCCGGTTGTCTCCATATTCCTTCCGACTGTCTCGTCCCCGGGCCAGGGGCGACCGCCCTGATTTATCGCTGGATGGAGGTTGTGCGACCCCGCCGACTGATCGTCTTCGAACCGATTTTTTCGGAGTATCCCCGCGCCGCCCGCCTGTATGGCGTTCCATGTCTTTCCGTCGCCGGAACCGTCCCGTTGCCGTTTTCAGGGAAAGCTCCGTCAACCTCCTCCCAGTGGGGAGTGGACATCTTTTCACGCTTGCCGGTTGAAGCCGGCGACTGGGTGGTGGTTGTGAATCCGGTCAATCCGACGGGCCAGAACTTTAGCGCGAAGGAGATGGAGGAGCTGTCGGAACGTCTGGCCCGGTGGGGGGCCGGACTCCTGGTGGACGAATCTTTTCAGGATTTTCTGGGCAATCGCGATTCCCTGCTGTCGAGGGTCGGGGAAGACAACCGTTTTCTGTCTGTCGTCCGGAGTCTGACCAAGGTCACAGGATTGCCCGGAATCCGGACGGGATGGCTGGCCGGGGACAGGGAAACGGTGGATAAAACAGGAAAATCCCTTGGACCATGGTCCGTCGGAGCGCTCGAAAGCATTGTCATGCAACAATATTACCGTTCTTTCCCGAGTGAGTTTTCCCGGATCAAAAATGCCCGCGAACGGCTTTCATCCTTTCTCTCCGAAAAAGGATATCCGGTGGCGCGCGGAGAAGCGCCTTTCATTTTCTTGCATACGGGCTGGGGCAAAGATGCCTTCCGGATTCGGGACGAGGTTTTTCACAAGAAGGGGGTTTTTCTGCGGGTCGCGGATGGGTTTGGTCCCGTATCCGGCGTCGACTACCTGCGTCTGGGGTTCGAGGCTTTCAGCAAGCCACAATTAATTGAGGAACTTTTTCTCGATTTGATATGAACTTTCCTAAACATCTTTTTTGAATGTGTTTTGAATCATTGAACTAATTTATGTTAAGTGATATGATAAATTTCAATATATTGTTTATGCAACTTTAGCTGAAAGCCGACTGCAAGGAGGATATTCTTGATGAAAGGACAAACCTTTAACCGGCTTCTGACCGTTAAGGAAGTCGCCCAGATCCTGGGGGTTTCTCCGGTGACGATCCGGGCATGGGACAAGAACGGGAAGATCAGGACGATTCGGACGCCCGGTAACCAGCGGAGAATCCCCGAGGAGGAACTCAGAAGGATTCTGGGCAATACGGGACAGCCGAAGAATTAGACCATCCCTTTGGGGTTTCGCCCGGTGTCAGGATCGATTGCTCCTGCACCGGGTTTTTTGTGTCATCGGAATCACAGGCAAGAACGAAACAGATCCTGGCGGGCAGGTCTCCCGGGAAAAATAGCGGAACGTATCAGAAGGAGAGGGGTTGGATGAATTCGGGTGAACATGGAGGTGCAGCCGGAAGGAGAGTGGAGACGGACAGTATGGGGGCAATCGGGGTACCGGCCGACCGGTTGTGGGGGGCTCAGACAGAACGTTCCCTGCATCATTTTTCCATCGGAAAGGATCGGATGCCCATCGAGGTGATCCGCGCCATGGCCCTGCTCAAGAAGGCTTGCGCCAACGTGAACAGGGGACTGGGGAAACTTCCGGAGGAAAAGGCGGACCTGATCGTTCGGGCGGCCGATGAAATCCTCTCCGGCAAGCTGGATGAAGAATTCCCCCTTTTCGTCTGGCAGACAGGCTCCGGTACACAGACGAACATGAATGTGAACGAGGTTATTGCGAACCGGGCCATCCAGATGTCCGGTGGAGAGGTCGGCTCCAAAACGCCGGTACACCCGAACGATCATGTGAATATGTCCCAGTCATCCAATGACACTTTCCCGACAGCCATGCATATCGCGGCCGTCACGGCGCTCGAAGGAAGACTTTTGCCTTCCCTCAGGGCCCTTTTGTCCTCACTGGAGGAAAAGGCGCGGGAGCTGTCGGACATCGTCAAGATCGGCCGCACGCATCTGATGGATGCCGTGCCGTTGACCTTGGGTCAGGAGTTCTCCGGTTACATCTCCCAGCTGGCCCAGGGAGAAGCGAATATACAGGCGACTATTCCCGGGCTTTTGCGGCTGGCCATCGGAGGTACCGCCGTGGGGACCGGGCTGAACGCCCATCCGGAGTTTGCCGAGCGGACCGCCCGGGAAGTCGCCCGTTTGACGGGACATCCGTTTGTGTCCGCCCCCAACAAGTTTATGGCGTTGGCGGGACATGAAGAGTTGCTGCAGGCGAGCTCCGCCCTACGGACCCTTGCGGCGTCCCTGATGAAAATCGCCAATGACATGCGATGGATGGGTTCGGGCCCCCGTTGCGGCCTGGGGGAACTGTCGCTCCCCGAGAATGAACCCGGCAGTTCCATCATGCCCGGAAAGGTCAATCCGACCCAGTGTGAAGCGATGACCATGATCGCCATCCAGGTGATGGGCAACGACGCCGCCGTCGGGTTTGCGGGATCCCAGGGCAATTTTGAGCTGAATGTTTTCAAGCCTTTGATCATTTTCAACTTTTTGCACTCTGTGGAGATTCTGTCTGACGGTATGACCAGCTTCCGGAAATTTCTGGTGGAGGGAATTCGCCCCAATATGCAGCGGATCAAGAGCCACCTTGAAAATTCGCTGATGCTGGTGACAGCCCTTTCCCCCCATATCGGCTATGACCGTGCGGCGAAAGTGGCTCATGAAGCGTTTGTGGGGGAAACGACGCTGAAGGAAGCGGCGATCCGGCTGGGTTTCGTGACAGGAGAGCAGTTTGACGCCTGGGTCCGCCCGGAAAAAATGATCGGTCCGTCGGTCTGACGGTTTGCGCAAGGCCTGCCAAGCTTGCTTTTGTGGCCTGGAATCGCTATATTGTCCCATGTCTTTCCGGTCATCTTTCACATAAAGGTGAATGACAAACACCCCTTTTTCCGGTCAGGAATGTCCGGAGAATGGTGTTGCTGATTTTCAGGGTTCGGGGCGTGGCGCAGCCTGGTAGCGCACACCGTTCGGGACGGTGGGGTCGAAGGTTCAAATCCTTTCGCCCCGACCAGATTTTTGTCTTCTTGATCCAAACATGGATATGAAGTCGCCTTTCTTCCAGTGAAGTGGGGCCTCATTCCATTGACGGACGGGTTTCAGGAGGGAGTCGAGTCGGACATGTCTTCCGGTTCCTCCGCCCGGGTGACCGAGATCCTGAAGGTAACAGGGCAAGTGCAGGGGGTCGGATTCCGGGCTTTTGTCCAGCGCGTTGCCACCCGCCTTGAACTTTCCGGTTTTGTCGAGAACAGGCCGGACGGATCGGTCTATCTGGAGGCTTCGGGGTCGCCGGATGTTCTTGAAAAACTGGCAGCCTTGCTCCGGAAAGGTCCTCCCGCTTCAACGGTCCTGGCTGTCGAACGGAAAAAACTTCAGGAAGCCGCATTGCATACGGGCCCGTTCGAGATTCGCCGGCCATGAGCCTGCCTTAAAAGGTTTATTTCCGTTGTTTCTCCTGTATGATGGAGTCGGATCGTATGGATGGAACCGTTCCGGAAAACGATTTCCCCTGGCCAGCCTCCGGCGAATCCACCGATGATTCCGAAAAAGTCCCTTCCCGGGATGAGGCCGAGTCGTTTGTCCAGGATGTTTCCTCTTCCCCTGAGGACGAACACCTTTCGGCCCTTGGCTCCTATCTGAAAAAACTCCAGAAATCCCACCTCCTGACTTTTGAAGAAGAACAGAATCTGGGCCGCAGGATTCGTGACGGTGACGAAAATGCCCGTCAGACGATGATCCAGTCCAATCTTCGCCTTGTTGTTTCCATCGCCAAGAGATATATCGGCAGGGGACTTCTTCTGGAAGACCTGATTGAGGAGGGGAACCTTGGGCTCATGAAGGCGGTGGCCAAGTTCGACCCGGACCGGGGCTTTCGCTTCAGTACGTATGCCTCGTGGTGGATCCGGCAGGCCATCGAACGCGCCATCATCAATCAGGGGCATATGATCCGGCTTCCGGTCCACATGATGGAAAAGGTCAACGCCTATCTCAATGCCATCGAACGGCAAGTGGCCGATGGCCAGCATCCGGACCTGGAGGTTCTCGCCAAGAAAAACGGGCTCAAGGTGCGCGATCTGCAGGAGATCCAGACCCTTCTGAAAAACACGGTCTCCCTGGACACACCGATCGGAGACCACGAAGACAGCACCCTGAAGGATATTCTGGTCGATCCCACGAGCTTCTCTCCGATTGATTCGATCGAGTCCCAGGAGGAAGGGGATCTTCTCCGCGAAAGCCTTGGCCTCCTGAAAGAAAAGGAGCGCCGGGTGATCAATCTCCGGTTTGGTCTTCCGGGCGAAGGTCCGGAAGAGGGGATGACCCTGGAAGCGATCGGTCAGATGCTGGGCGTCACCCGGGAACGGGTCCGCCAGATCGAAGCGTCGGCTATGGCAAAACTGCGAGCCTATATGGAAGATCCCAGCGAATTTCGGAAAAAACACAGATGGAGGGAGAAACTGAATATGGATTTTAACAAATGGGTGAGGCAAATTCCGGATTTTCCCAAAAAAGGGATTCTCTTCTACGACCTGATGCCATTGTTCGGAGAGCCGACCGCCTTTCACGCCCTGATCGACGCGATGATCGAACCCTATCGTGACCAGGGGATTCGCAAAGTGGTCGGTATCGAAGCCCGCGGTTTTATCCTGGCTGCGCCCATCGCGGATCGTCTGAAGGCGGGATTCGTTCCGATCCGGAAAAAGGGAAAGCTTCCGGGAGCGGTCCATGAAGTCAGCTACAGTCTGGAATACGGCAAGGATTCAATGGCCATTCACCAGGGGGCCATCCGTCCGGGAGACAAGGTCTTGCTGGTGGATGATTTGCTTGCGACAGGCGGAACAGCGCAGGCCGCTCTCGAGCTGATCAAAAAAGACGGCGGACAGGTCGCCGGTGTCCATTTTGTGGCAGAGCTTGTGGGTCTGGGAGGAAGAGACCGCATCCGGCAGAAAGAAGTACGTTCCGTCCTGACGTACGAGGTTTAGGATGGCTCAAAAAGGAACCCCCCTGTCGGGGAATCAGCTGCCGCCAGGGGGCGTCCGGTTATTTACAGTTCTGATCCACTATCTGCGGCCCATTCCGGAAGTGGACCAGGTCGCTCCCCGGCACCGGGCGTACCTGGGGGAGATCTTCAACAAAGGGTGGCTTGTCGCATCGGGGCCTCTGGTCCCCCGGACGGGAGGGATCCTGTGGATGCGCGCCAACAGCCGGGAGGAAATCGAGCGGATTGTCGAGGAAGATCCCTACGCCCGGGAAAAGATCGCCACCTTTCAGATTCTGGAATTTGATCCCAAGACGCTCCTCCCCGCTCTGCTTCCTTGACACAAAAAAAACCGTTGGCAGGGACCGATTGGAGACAGCGCGAGTCCTGGAAATCGGCCTGTCTGGTTTTTCCGCTATTCCGTCGAAATGGTTTGCTCAACCTGCTGTGATTCCGGGATAATCCGGACAAACCGGCTGAAGAGGTCCGAGTCGGCAAGGGCACGGATCCAGTTTCCCTCTTCTGTTTGTCCGGAGGCGGAAACCTCTTCTTCATATGCGCCAAGCAGGCGACGGATATGGTCCGCGTCTTCCGGCTTCAGGGTGGTGATAACCACCTTGGAGCCTTTTGCGATCCGCCGCTTGATGGCACCGATATCAAAATTCCATTCCGGCTGGAGCAAAAGGTAGACGGCACCTCCGGTCATCCCCGCGCAGATCCAGGGTCCCGGATCCCCGAGGACCACGGCCCGCCCGTTCGTCATATACTCGAAAGCGAACCCCTTCAGGTTCGCGTGAATCCCCAAATGTCCCACCCGGTCGTCAACGGGCGCCGTGATCCGGCCTCCGAGGACCATTTCGGCGCCGGACAGGCGGATGCCGGCCCTGGAGTCCGCGTCTCCCTGAATGAGGAAGAGACCTCCCTGGGCGCCATAAGCCAGGGATTTTCCGACGGATCCGTCAACGTAGAGCCCCTGGGCGTTCCTGGCTTTCAGGACGACGATCTTCCCGTTGATCGCCCCTTTCCCCACCCCGTCCTGGGCCCCTCCGGTGATCCGGATGACCATATTGTCCTTCAGGAAGGATCCCATTCCGTTACCGGCGACGGAGCCATGGTTGATGGAGATGGTGACCGGCGGATGGCCGGGATATTCCCGGTAGAGGAGCCCCGACAGATGGGTGCCGATATTCCGGTCCATGGACGAGGTCCCGTCCACCCGGACGGAAACCGAAGACGGACGCTTGCGGAGTTCCCGGACGACCTCTTCCGTGATTTTTTCCGTCAACGGGACGGCTGTGTCGAAGCCGATGCCGCAAAACCCTTCAGGTTCGGGGTTGTAGGTCGAGGGGTTCAGCAGGGGAGTCAGATCAATCCGGTCAAAATGCCGCGGTTGAATCATGTATCCCGTCTGCCCGACCAGGGACTGGGCGCTTTTGACGCCCAGTCCTCCGACCAGCCTTCGCAAATCCTCTCCCATGCCGGTGAAAAAATGGACCAGCTGACGGACGGAAAATTCATAGTCCCGGGGAACAAAACGCTTGAGGCCATGATTTTTGGCCTGTTCTTCCGTTTCGATCTGGGTGGCGATTCCCACATGGCAGGTATCCATCTGGCATTCGCGGCAGATGGTGCAACCGATGGCGACCATGGGGAGGGTTCCGAAGCCAATCCGGTTGGCCCCCAGACACATGATTTTCAGCGCGTCCACGGATGACTTGATCCCTCCGTCCGCCCAGATCTCCACATTGTCCCGAAGACCTGCGTACAGGAGAGCCCGATGGACTTCGGTAACCCCGATCTCGACCGGCAGTCCCACATATTTGAGGGCATGCATTCGGGCCGCGCCGGTTCCGCCGTCGAATCCGCTGACGGTGATGATGTCCGCCCCCGCCTTGGCGATTCCGATGCCGATTGTCCCGATGCCGGGGATGACCGGCACCTTGACGGCGATCCGCGCCCGGGGATTGGCGGTTTTCAGTTCATACACCAGTTGGGCGAGGTCTTCGATCGAATACAGGTCGTGGTTGTTGGACGGAGAGATGAGGTCGACGCCGGGTGTCGCCCTTCGGGCCCGGGCAACCTTTTCTGACACTTTCTTTCCGGGAAGATGTCCACCCTCACCCGGTTTGGCGCCCTGCCCGATCTTGATCTCGAGGATATTCGACGAATTGAGAAGGGCTATATTGACCCCGAACCGCCCGGATGCAATCTGCTGGCCGCGGGTGCGGGGATATTTTCCGAGCAGGTCCGGAATTTCTCCGCCTTCTCCGTTCAGACAGACGATATTCATCTGGTTGGCAGCTTCGGCGTAGGCGCGATAGGCCACCTCTCCCTGTGAACCAAAGGACATCGAGCTGATGATAAAGGGATAGTCATGATCCCCGGCCCTCAGGTCGACCGCGTCAGGGGGAACGGGTGCGTTTTTGGGGACCAGATCCAGAAGATGCCTGAGAGAAATCGGATTTTCGTGTTCGATCTGGGTCAGCTTGTCCTGGTATTTGGAATAGGGTTCTTTCTGGTTGGCTACGTCCCCCGCGAGTTTCCAGACTTTCGGATAGAGGTGGTAGGTCTTGGCCAGCTTGTCGGCCTTCTCTCCCCAGAAATATGGGGCCCTGAGGCGGCTGTCCTGTTCGAGGCGGTCGATGGAAAGACCCACCTTTTCCCCTCCCAGGAAATTGGGTGTCGTCATGAGCTCCGACAGCTCCAGGGAAAGTCCGATGGAGGAAAAAAGGCGGCCATAGCCGCGCATCTCGTGGATACCCATGGTGGAAATGACTTTTTCGATCCCTTTTTTGATGGAAGAAAGGACATTTTCCGTCCTTTTCTCGCGGTCTCCTTCCGGAAGCGGTTCTCCCTTTGTGCTGACCAGGGCGGTTTCGATCAGGAGGTAGGGGTTGATGGCGTCAGCCCCGATGGCAAAGGTGAAAATGATGTCGT
>DAHWKF010000096.1 GCA_027343785.1 Leptospirillum sp.
AATCCAACGGGAAGAGGGCTTTTTTTGTTTTTTCACACTTCTATATCGGAATCAGGGCATGATCAAACCATAATGATCCGGAAAGACTCGTTTGCACCGGTAAAGAATTTTCCCGATCACCCGGATCAACCATCAAAAAAGAACCTTCCCCGATGACATACGAATCCGATCCAAACAGGCAAGACCCGGTCGAAATCCTCGTTGGGGATAAAATACCCTTGTCGGTCGAGATCCTCTGGACAAACAGACGCAATCAATACCGGCTGGAATGGAACAGATGGGAACAAAAATCCCCGACCCTTTATGTTCCACGTGGAACAAGTCACCCGGACATCAAAAAAATTCTGAAAAAGCATCATCGCTGGATCCTGAACAGAATCTCCGAACGGATTGAATCCGACAACAGCCATAAGGGAAATACGCATCCGATAGACTTGCGCGACCATCGCCTTCTTACCGAAGACCGAATCCCGTTCAACGGCGGTCTGTGTTCCGTTTTCTGGGAAAAAGACTCCCGTACGGCAATCGTTCATCGAATGGAAAAAAATGAAATTGTCCTTCATTCCCCGGAAAAACCAGTGACCATTTACCGGGAAACGGTCATTCGGTGGATCCTCGAGCAGTTCTGCCAACAAATCACGGACAGCCTCGACTACTGGAAAAACTGCACCGGCCTTTCACCCGTAAACGTGTTTATCCGTCCGACCCGTTCCCAATGGGGAAGCATGTCCCGAAGGAAAAATCTGTCTTTGTCATGGTATTTGACAGGCTTTCCCGAAAAAACCCTCCATTACATTATCCTCCATGAATTATCGCATATCCGGTTCCCCGACCACTCGGCCAATTTCTGGTCGTTCGTAAGAAAACAGATGCCGGAATACAGGGAGCTCAAAAAAACGCTTCGCCAACGGTTCATTTTTCCTGAATGGTATCTTCCTTCGGCATCGGGCAAATCTTCGATCCGTCATCCCTTCTTCAGGAACGAACGATCGGGAAACATTGGACAATCCCATACGCCGGATTTAGGATGAACAGAAAACGATCATCATAACGACGTCGAAAAAATGGCACCCGATTTTGTTCTTGTTATGTTCGAGGCGGGATAAGACAAGAGGAACCGTTGGAAAAGAAGGACGACAAAAAAAAACTGAGGACAGGTTTTTCCACCGGCGCATGCGCCCAGGCCGGAGTCAAGGCGTGTCTGGAAAGCATCAAGGAAAATCATCCCCTGGACACCGTCGAAATCACCTTGCCGATCGGAAGGAAGGCGAAATTTACCCTGAAAACATCCCGGATCAATCCGGGGGAGGGGCTGGACGCGACGGTTTCTATCATCAAGGATGGCGGGGATGATCCCGACTGCACCCATGGAGCCGAAATTATCACCAACGTCCGGATCGTCAACAAAAATGGAATCCAGTTTCACCGGGGGCCGGGGGTCGGATGGATCTCCAAACCGGGACTGGGGTTGCCCGTCGGCGATCCCGCCATTAACCCGGTGCCGAGGCTGTTCATGGAAAAGGAATGGAACAACTTCCGGGAAAAATCCCTCCCTTGGCTCAAAAAAGAAACCGGATGGGAGGAAATCGGAGTTGTTGTGACGATTTCGGTTCCCCGGGGAGAGGAACTCGCCAAACAAACGCTGAACGGGAGACTGGGGATCCTCGATGGAATTTCCATTTTGGGAACAAAAGGAATTGTCGTCCCCTTCAGCACGTCGGCATACCGGGCAAGCATTACCCAGGCCATAGACGTCGCCGTCGCGCGCGGAATCGATACACTGGTCCTGACGACAGGGGGACAGAGCGAAAAATTCGCACAGGCAATTTTTTCGGATTTCCCGGAGGAAGCTTTTATACAAATTGGCGATTTTTCAGGATTTTCGATCAAAGAGGCGGGGAAGCGACATGTAAAAAAAATCATCATGGCAGGATTGATGGGAAAGTTTTCCAAGCTGGCGACCGGGGTGACGCAAACCCACGCCGCCGGTTCACAAGTAGATTTCAATTTTCTCTCGCAGGTCGCCAGAGAAGCGGGAGCCCCAGAATCCCTCGTGGAATCCATTTCGAAAGCCAACACGGCGAGGCATGCGGGAGAACTTGTTGCCGAAGCAGCTTTTTCTCCATTTTTTGAAGCCCTTTGCCAACGGATTCTTGGACATTTGACCAAAATCCCGGGCCGACCACCGTGCATTGGCGTCCTTCTCACAGACTTTCAGGGAAAGAAAATCGGTTATGCAGAAAAATGACAGACCCCTGATCCATGTGATCGGAATGGAACCGGAAGGACTGGATACGAGGGATCCGCGATTTTCACATTTTTTCCAGACCTGCAGGATTCTGGCGGGCGGATCCCGCCATCTCGGGAGTCTTTCAGGCCCTCTGCCGGAAAAACTTGAAAAAATTGTGATTCGCAGTAATATCGACGAGCTGTGCGAACAACTCAACGCGTTTTCTGGTTCTTCCTCCGGAAAAAACCAATGCGCTGTCGTTCTCGCATCCGGGGACCCTTTGTTCTACGGGATAGGCAGCCGGCTGCTTTCACGAATTCCCCGCGACGGCATCCGTTTCTATCCCGCGACGACATTGATCCAGCGGGCTTTTTCCCTGCTCGGAGAATCCTGGGAAGACGTCAGGATAGCCTCTTTCCATGGCAGGGATCCGGAACGTCTCATCCCTCTCCTCAAGCAGGAAAACAGGCTGGCGTTGTATACCCCCGGATCGGAAGGACCCGCCCGGATACTGGAGTGCATCAGGATGGCAGGCCGAACGCCCGGTCGTTTCCGCGTCGTCGAAAATATCGGGATCGAGGGGGAGCGCATCCATCAATTTCAACCTGACGATCTCGATGCCATCAAACAGACGGGTTTTGAACCCCTGAATATCATTATTCTTGATTTTGAATGACCTTCACCGACGATAAGGAGACCTGGATGGATGTTCCGCTGATTGGCATACCGGACGAACAATTTGAATTTACCGTTCCCAGGAAGGGGCTGATCACAAAATCCGAGATCAGGGTTCTGTCCATATCAAAGCTCCATCTCAAAGCCGGCCAGCTCCTCTGGGACATTGGCGCCGGATCGGGTTCCGTAGGTATCGAAGCGGCCAGGCTTGTCCCGGACCTGAAAGTTTTGGCCATCGAAAAAGACAAGGAAGACTTCGATTGCCTGGTCAAAAACATCCGGACATTCCAGGTGTCCGACCGATTTACCGCCATCCACGGCAAGGCTCCTGAAAATCTCCCGGAAAACGCCAGGGCCCAGCGGGTTTTTATCGGTGGTTCCGGCGGAAAGATGGCATCTCTCCTCGATCGATCCCGACAAGCGCTTCCGGCCGACGGGATCATTGTCCTGAATCTGGCGACATTCGAAAACATGGCAGAGGTCCTTTCGTGGTCGAAGGAAGCCGGTCTGGAACCCGATATCGTCCAGATCCAGGTCGGAAGAGGCAAACCCCTTATCGGCCTTCACCGGATCGAATCGCTGAATCCGGTGTGGATTGTCACAATCGACCTGGCGAAATCCGCCCAGAAGAAAGACAGACCGTGAATCAAAAACCAGGGGTAACCAGAGAAAAGTGCGCGATCGTCACGATTACCCGGCCTGGCCTGGTCCTGGCCAAAAAGCTCAGGGAAAGCCTGAACGCGACACTCTATGTTTCGGAGAGATATACCGAGCCCGGCGATCCGGACATCCAGTCCTTCGACGGGGTTGTCAAAAACCTGCTCCCCCAACTGTTCCAGAGCTATGACGGGATCGTTCTGATCATGGCGCTCGGAATTGTCGTCAGGACCATCGCCCCCCTGATCCAGGACAAAAAACATGATCCGGGCATCGTGGTCGTCGACGTTTCCGGAAAATTCTCCATCAGCCTCCTGTCGGGCCATCTCGGAGGAGCCAACCAGCTGGCGCGGGAAGTCAGCGACATCATCGGCTGCATCCCTGTCATCACCACCGGAACCGACGTCACCGGAACAATCGCCCCCGACATGATGGCCAAGGAAATCGGTGCGGACCTCGAACCTTTCGACCTTCTGAAAAAGGTCAGTTCAGCTATCGTGGACGGGGACAAGGTCCTGGTGCTCAACCCGGAAAAAATCCCGGTGCCCTCCCTCCAGGCGACCATGAAACCCCATATCCAGGTATTCGGGGAGTGGCCCGATCCTTTGCCATTAGCCCGAGCGGCCGTCCTGATTTCTTCAAGGACGGCCGAAAAGGTCAATGAACTTCCCGTCCATGTCGTCATCCGGCCAAGAGTCCTGTCTGTCGGCCTGGGCTGCAACCGCGGAACCGGTTTCGACGAAGTCCGCACACTTGTTCTGGAGACGTTCGCCGAACATCGTCTGTCGACAGCGTCCATCCGGACATTGGCGTCGATCGATCTCAAGCAGGATGAAGCCGCCTTCGGAGAACTGGCCAAATTCCTCGAAAGGCCTTTTGTTTTTTTCAGACGGGAAGACCTCTCCTCCCTGTCGACCCCCAACCCTTCCGCCATGGTGGAATCCCATGTGGGAACCCCGGGCGTAGCCGAACCATCGGCTTTGTTGTCTCTCCGGAAAGATCCGCCCTTTCCCGGCGGTCGCGTTCGACTGATCGTCACGAAAAAAAAATCCCTGAACGCGACGATTTCCGTCGCTGAATGGCAGTCCAATCCGGAAGAATCGGAAGATCAATAACCGGGCATCTCGGCCCATTGTGCATTTTAATGAACCAGACAAAACATATTCACATTCAGAGGGATTAAACATGAGCGACGGACACAATGGGGCATCGTCCCCGAAAGGGAAGCTTCTACTTGTCGGATTCGGTCCGGGGGCAGAAGAGCATCTGACTTTTCGGGCCAAAAAGGCGATCCAGGAAGCGGAATGTATCATCGGGTACAGGACTTACATCGATCTTGTCCGTCCCCTGATCACCGGAAAAGAGATCATTCAGACAGGGATGACCGAAGAAATCGAACGGGCTTCCCACGCCGTCGATCTGGCCTACCAGGGTCGTTCCGTGGCGCTTGTTTCCAGTGGCGACGTCGGCATTTACGGAATGGCGGGCCTCGCGTTCGAGGTTCTCTCGGACCGGGGATGGACAGGCTCCGAAATTACCGTCGAAGTCATTCCGGGGGTGACGGCGCTCTCAGCCTGCGCTTCCGTTCTGGGAGCTCCCCTGATGCATGACTTTGCCTCGATCAGCCTGTCGGACCTTCTGACGCCCTGGGATATCATCGTCCGTCGCCTCCGTGCCGCGGCGGAAACGGATTTTGTTGTGGCGCTGTACAACCCCAAATCCTCGAAACGCGTCCGTCAAATCGAGGAAGCCCGGGAAATATTCCTCCAGCACAGATCCCCGGAAACCCCTGTAGGCATCGTCAAGAGCGCCATGAGAGAAGGGGAGTCGATCGTCATTTCAAACCTCCTGGACATGCTGAAACACCCCATCGGCATGTTGACGACGATCCTGGTCGGAAACTCCCAGACACGGATCTTTGCGGGAAAAATGGTCACTCCACGGGGATACCACCGAAAATATGATATCCATACGGGAGAAAAGCTTCAGAGAAAGACCCTGCCATGACAACAAAAGAATCGACAGAAAAAGGACTCGTGATCGTCCACACCGGCGACGGAAAAGGGAAAACGACTGCCGCCCTCGGTATGGCCTTCAGGGCCGCCGGTTACAGAATGCCTGTCCTGATGGTCCAGTTTATCAAGGGGTCATGGCATTACGGGGAACTGGACGCCGCCAGGAAGTTTGAGGGGATACTGACAATCAAACCGATGGGGGAAGGTTTCACCTGGGACACCAAAAATCCCGTCCGGGACAGGGAGGTGGCCCAGAAAGCGTTTTCATATGGAGTTTCAGAGGCTCTCTCGGGAAAATACCACATGGTGATCCTGGATGAAATCAACGTGGCCATGCGCTACCATTATGTGGACATGGAACAGGTCCATGAACTGCTGGACAAAAAACCTCCCTCCCTCCACCTCGTTTTTACGGGCAGGGACGCCCACCCGGATTTGGTGGAGAGGGCGGATTTGGTGACGGAAATGAAAGCGATCAAACACCCCTTCGACAAAGGAATACTGGCCCAGAAAGGAGTGGAGTTCTGATGGCCCTCTTGAAAATAGCCAAAATGGGAAATCCGGTCTTGCGAAAAATCGCCGAACCGGTCTCTCCGAAAGAGATCGAAACAGACGCCTTCCAGGATTTTGTGGACAGCCTGATCGAAACGATGAGAGACAGCGACGGGCTGGGTCTTGCCGCACCCCAGGTCCATGTGTCGAAACAGGTCGTGGTTGTCGAATCCATGGAAAACGAACGGTACCCGGACGCTCCGCCGATTCCGCTTCTTGTCCTCATCAACCCTGTGTTCAAGTTCATGTCGAAAGAGACCCGGACAGGATGGGAAGGATGTCTGTCTGTCGACAATCTGCGCGGAAAAGTCACCCGCTCCCGGGCTGTAAAACTGGAAGCCCTGGACCGTCAGGGAAACACCGTGACGCTCGACTGGGAGGACTTTCCCGCGGTCGTTCTACAACATGAAACCGACCATCTGAGGGGTCACCTGTTCATCGACCGGATGAAGGACATGTCCACCTTGACCCACCTGGAAGAATTCCAGAAATTCTGGATCCGGGGGGAAAAGGGTGTTCGCGAAGTCTGAAACGGCTTTTTATCCGGAAGAATACTCCATGAACTGCTTCCAGGCCTTTCCGGGATCCGGGCTTTTCACCACCGGACGCCCGATGACAAGCAAATCCGCCCCTTTTTCGATCGCCTTCCGGGGGGTTTCCGCCAATACCTGATCGTCATTCTGTAAAGGCGTCGCTTCGGGAAGCCGGATGCCTGGCGTCACGATAAACGGCTCTTGTCCCCATTCCCGACGGGCCATCTCCAGATCCCCCGGTGCCATGACCAGACCGTCGGCTCCGGATTCAAGAGCCAGGGTCCCCAATCTCCGGACTTCTTCGCGCCGATCCCTGATTCCGAGATCTCCGAGTTCCACTCCATCCAGATGGGTCAATACGGTCACCGCCAGAACCAGCGGTCTTCCCCTCCCGGACTCTCCCCGGGTGTCGGCGGCGTCCCGGGCCGCACCAATCATCTTCTTCCCGCCCTGGGCATGAACGGTCAGCAACCGGACAGAACTCCCCGGAATGGCGTCCACGGAACCGGAAACGGTATTCGGGATGTCGTGCCACTTGAAATCCAAAAATACGCAGAGATCCGTTTTCAACAGCCACGCGCCAACCTGCCCGCCGTCCCTGAAATAGAGCATGGGGCCAATTTTGACGACCGCGGGGGGAGGGTCGATACGGGACAGGAGCGTAACCGCTTCTGCCCAGGAAGGAAGATCCAAGGCCACACAGAAGGGGTTGGACAGCTCTTTCCTGAACGACGATACCAGACCGGTCAACATGATAATTTCCGCAGCAACAGGGTGTGAAAGCGTTTCTTTCTGTAGACGGAAAATGGGGGAGGACACACAGACTGAACCTTGTCCATCTCCCGCGTCGAAATCCCGGAAAGAATCAGGATACCTCCCGTTTCCAGCCATCCGTACCATTCGGGCAGGTGACCGAGAATCACTCCGCCGGTCACATTGGCGAGAATGAGACCAAACCGGATCCCGTCCTCCAGAAACTTCCGGGACATCACCTGAAAGTCCGTCCCGACCGTCGCCTTTCTTTCCAGGCCATTCAGGAGGAGATTGGCCTCCGTCGCCTCGACAGCCAACGGGTCGTTGTCCACGCTATACAGTTTGTCCCCATACCCCAGCCGAAGGGCGGCGATTCCGAGAATTCCCGTTCCCGCGCCAAAATCCAGGATGACTGATGCCGGATTCTTCCTGGGTGGAGCGTGGTCCACCAAAAGGGAGAGGCATTGGCCTGTCGTTTCATGGAGTCCCGTTCCGAAAGCCAGGTGCGGATGAATCCGAAGGACAGGCCCATCGTTTGAGACCGGGTTTTCCCATTCCGGAACAACGTTCAGCCAATGGTTGATCCGGAAAGCCGAAAACCCCTGTTTTTTCCAAAGAGCGTCCCAGTCCGAACCCTCCAGTATTTCTTCCGGCAGGACCGTTCCACCCAGGGAACGGCTGGCTTCTGCGAGAAGGGTACGGGCCAATGGCTCCATATGTCCGACGGAAACGGAAAGCGTGGACGTACCGCCAAACAACTCTTCCACAGGGATCTGGCCCGTAGACTGTTCGAGCCATTCCGAAAGAACCGGAGCGTCCTTCGGATCAATCTTCGCCTTGAACAGCACTGTCCTTGTCCGGTCAGTCATTTGTCTCCCAGAACCTTCACGACAACCCTTTTCTGGCGCTGGCCGTCAAATTCCGCGTAAAAAATCTCCTGCCAGGGACCGACGTCCAGATCTCCGCCGGTGACGGGGACGATGACTTCATGGTGGATCAGGAGGCTTTTCAGATGGGCGTCCCCATTGTCTTCCCCGGTCCGGTGGTGGCGGTAGTCCCTGCCCGCGGGGGCAAGAGACTCGAGCCAGGTATCGATGTCGTGGATCAAACCCGGTTCGTTGTCATTGACATAGACACCCGCGGTAATGTGCATGGCTGAAACCAGAACCATGCCTTCCCGGATACCCGAATTTTTGACAATTGTCCGGATCTTGTCCGTGATACGGACATATTCCCGTTTTTTTTCCGTGCGGAACACAAGATATTCCGTGTGGCTCGACATTCATACCCTTTCCGGATCAACTCGGATCAAACGTGAACGAATAGACGTCCGGTCCGGTACCGTCGAATTCCATCCTGAGACGGTAAGGCCCAAAACGCTGGTGTCGGGTGAGGTTATACATGCGCGCTTTCCGGACAAGAATATAGGATCTTCCCCCGGAGCCATAGCGAATGTCGTCCCCGGCGACCTCCCGTGGAACGGGTTTTCCGTCCAGAAACACTGTGACCCTGTCGGTCTCGCCCCGCCGGGGTTTCAGGACGACATGGATTCCCGCGGCATGATAGGGTAGACGGAGCACGGGCCGATGTTCCGGGTCGGTTTTCTCGGGACGAACATATTCCCCGTAAACGCCCCAGTCTCCGGAAAGATTGAGTCTGTCCGGCGACACGGACGATCCGGAAAACCTTTCCCGGTTTCCCGACTGTCCGAGCACCTCACCTCCGGAAGTGTCGCCGCGGGAAGCCCCCGCGTACAGTTCGGGGGTCATGCCTTCCGGAAAGCTCCCGTCCTCTCCCGGAGTTTCCTTTTTGGCCGAAAGGCCCAGCGCCTCCCGAATCTGGGTTTCGGTCTCCGAATAATTTCCCTCACCGATCGAATGATAGACGAGATTGCCGGATCGGTCGAACAGGAAATCGGCGGGCCAATAGTGGTTATGAAACCGGTCCCACAAAATCATCCTGTTGTCCATGACAACGGGATAGGCGAGGCCAAACCTGCTGACAGCGGCTTCCACATTGGAACGGACCCGGCCAAACGTGAATTCGGGCGTGTGGATCCCGATAATGACAAGCCCGTCCGGTCCATAGTCATGATACATCCGCCGCAGGAAAGGGAATGTCCGGACACAGTTGACGCAAGTATATTCCCAGAAATCCACCAGCACGACCTTTCCCTTGAGGCCGGACCGACTCAAGGGAGGGGAGTTGATCCAGGAAGACCCTCCCCGCAGGGAGGGAAGTGATTCCCCCCGGGCGGAATTCATGTTGGCCAGTCCGAAGAGCGCGACCGTCAAAAAACAAGCTGTCGCCAGAAGATTTTTTTTCCCGGACCAAAGGCTCATGGGCGCTTCCTCCTGTCGACCGGTTGCCCGGATAGCGTAAAAGGGAAAAACTTGTTTTATGATACCTACATGACACCATCGATGAAAACAACGCGTCCTCAAAACGAGGAAATCCGGGTCGTAAATTCAGACGGAGGAAAAAGAGCCTCCTCCGACAAGAGACGAATATTTTTGGGCCTCAATCCGTCTACCGACACCCTGACAAAGATCCGGTTTTTCCAGGACCGATTGTCTTCGGGTGTCCGGTGGGAATCGCCTGAAGATCTGCATTCCACAGTGCTTTTTGGGGGGATCCAGCCCGACCGGACCATCGGCCTCTGGAAAAAAGCCGCATGCCATCTGGCGCTGTCCCTGGCTCCGGTATGCAGGATCCACCTGGTTCCCGCCTGGGAAATGAAACGACACCTTCTGGTTCTGGTGTTTTCCGATTCATCCCCTTTCTGGAGGGCCGTGACGGAAATCGCAGACGATTTGTCCACAGGGCTGCTGGGGCGGCGGTGTTCCCGGCCGTTCTGGCCGCATATGACGCTCAGCCGAAAAATGACCGGGAATTCCCCGTCTCGTATGATCGCGACATCCAAAACAGATTTTGCCGAATGGCCCGCTCCCTTCTTTTCCGGAATCCGCCTGTATGAAAGTGTCTTGCCGGCGAACCGGAAAAGTCCCCGTTATACGATTCTCGAAGACTGCCCGTTTCCCGGAATGACAAATGTCGGCTGAACCGTCCCGGGCGGATATTCGACAATATCCGTTGTGGGGTCTCCTGGCGGCCATCCTTTTTGGTCTTTCAACCCCCATGGCGAAGCCTCTGACCGCCATCGTCCCTCCCGTCTGGCTTGCGACTATTTTCTATGGCGGATCCCTGCTCGGCATTCTACCCGGAATGTTTCCCCGAATGGGGCTTTGTCCGGATTCCCCGGCGGATTTCTGGATACCGGGAAAGCTGACATCCCGGGAGATGGGAGCCCTCGCTGCTTCCATCCTCTTCGGAGGGGTTCTGGCTCCCATCGCCCTGATCGTCGGGCTGACCGGTTTCCCGGCCTCCAGGGGCAGCCTCCTCATGAACGCGGAGTCCTTGTTTACCGTCCTGATCGCGACCTTCCTGTTCCGGGAAAAAGTCACCGGATGGATCCTGACCGGCGTCGTTCTGGGATCCGCCGGATGCATGATCCTGTCTTTCCAGAAAACGGAAAACTCCTTTCAAGGGGCCTTCTATTTCTTTCTGGCGGCCTTTTTCTGGGCCTTCGACACCAACATTCTCCGATTTTTGTCCAACGTCAATCCGCTCGTCGTGACCGTCTGGAAAGGGGCCGGCTCAACACTTCTTTTGCTCCCGCTGGCATGGAGCACTGAAACATTCGCCGGGTCACCCGAAATCATTCTGGAGAGCCTCCTGGTCGGCGCGTTGGGATATGGTTTCAGTCTCGTCGTCTTTCTCCGCTCCATCCGGGTCATCGGTGTCGTCCAGACAGGGGCCTGGTTCGGGTTCTCCCCTTTCATCGGAGCCTGGCTCTCCATCGTGTTTCTGAAAGAACCATTGACGCGCTCATTTCTGTTCTCGGCAACCATCCTGTTTCTGGCCATGCTGGCTCTCAGGAAAGGCTCTGCCCGACAGTATGGAATGGAGGACGCCTCCGGCTGAATTTCCTTTGATGAGGCGCACAGGGAAAGATGAAGGCGACCCCGATGGGCCGGTCGGGAAGGAGGCCAGGCCCCTTCTTCCCTCCTTCAACACCATTTTGGTAATTTCAAAATCACAAAAAATGCACGCATGAAAAACACGAGGAGGACCACGGTGAGATACACAGCGTCATCACAAGGAAAACGGGCTCCTGTCGCCGGATGGATCGCTCTGGCTGTCCTGACGGCATTCTTTGTTTCCGCGGGATGGGCCAGTGCCGGCACGCTGACCCTGGAAGGTTCCACCATGCTCTCTCCCCTTGAAAAAAAGTGGGTGCGGGGATTTGAAAAAGACCACCGCACCCCCGGATTCCGGATCATATCCAGCGGTTCTGGCACAGGAATCCGCAAGGTCGGCGACGCCAATGTCGAAATAGGGGCATCGGATCTGTTCATGACCGCCCGGATGAAAAGGAAATACCCCGCCCTGGTCTCCATTCCGGTCGCCATTTCCGGAGTGATCGTCCTGTTCAACCTTCCCGAAATGAGGCCAAATGAGACGCTCAACCTGAACGGACAAGTCCTTTCCGATATCTACCAGGGAAAAATCCGGTTCTGGAATGATCCGGCCATCCGGTCTCTGAACCCGGGAGAACATCTGCCGAACCGGAAAATCGTTCCCGTCCACCGGGTGGATCCGTCCGGAACCACCTTCGTGATGACCGATTATCTTTCCAAAGCTTCCACGGAATGGTCCGACAGGATGGGTCGGGACACGTTTTTCCACAACCTGCCGGGGATCGGGGTCCGGGGAAGCCGGACTCTGATCGAAACGCTCCGGCGTACCCCCGGATCCCTGGGCTACGCAGGATTGTCCTGGGCGAGCCAATGCGGATGTCCATTCGCGGCCCTTCAAAACCGGGACGGATTCTTCGTCAAACCGTCTCCCTCTTCTTTCAGAAGCGCGGCGTTGGCAGCCTTCACCCGGCCGGACTTCCCCTACGGGTTCAACCGTTCCATCGTCTGGGATATTCCGGGAAAAGAAGCTTATCCGGCGGCGAATTTCGAGTATTTTCTGGTCAACAAAAAAACGGACGCAGAGACAATGCGATCCATCCGGACGTTCCTGTTGTGGATTCTCGGTCCGGGACAAAATCCCGCCTACACGGAAAAAAACGGGTTTGCCTCTCTCCCCTGGCCCCGGTCGTCCGGATCGTTATCCCGCATTTTGCGACAGCTCCTTCGGGGAAACGGTTTCCAGGTCGTTTCACCGGGGTAACACAAATCATGGAAGAGGGGAGCATGACACGGAAATCTCTCTTTGATGGCTCCGGAGTGACAGCCGCCGGAGGACAAGAAAGCGGGTTGTCCGCACACTTCCTCCCCTACGCCCGCAGCCGCCAGATGGAAAATGGCGCTTACAGTTCGTGGCGATACA
Organism: Leptospirillum sp.; assembly: GCA_027343785.1. Lineage (GTDB taxonomy): Bacteria > Nitrospirota > Leptospirillia > Leptospirillales > Leptospirillaceae > Leptospirillum_A. The sequence continues at coordinate 12,816 of DAHWKF010000096.1, forward strand.
TGGATTCGGGGCTTCCCTCCGTCAAGGACACCTTCTGGGCCCTCCGGATATGTAAAAACCTCTCCGCTGAGGCCCCTTCCGCCAACCGGACGCGTCACTGGCTGGAAACGGGTCTGTCCGATATTTGGGGCGGTGGGGACATGGAAAACATCTTTTATGCCCTCTTTTCCTGCCGGATGCTCCACTTGCCCTGGCCAGATATAGGAACCTGGCTGGAAAGATCCTCGGAATTTCTTCTATCGGAACAAACGACAGACCGGGAGGCGGGAGGGAAAATCCGGGATTGCCTGTTTTGGCTTCACATCGAAAGGAAAAACGCCGTCAAACTTGACGAAGTCCGTTGCCGCCTCGGAAAATATCTGGAAAGTTGTCAAAAGAAAGTCTTGAACAAACAGATTGGGCTGGATCTTCCGACATATGGGGCGCTGATCGAAGGCCTGTCCCTGACAAATGCGCCTGTGACGCCTTCCGTCGGGAGATTTCTGGAGAGGTACAGGGACGACGTGACAGTCTACCGGCTGACCCCCGACAGCCGGACATATTCCTTGGAAACGCTGTGGTGGGGAACCCGGCTGGACCGTCAGCTGGTCAACGGAAAGCCCTCCGAGACAGGCCCGCTGGGGGAATTGCTCGAGTCACACAAAACCAGAAACGGCGGATACGGATCACGTCCAGGGGCCATTCCCGATCTTGAATCCACCGGGATGGCCCTGGATGTGCTCCTGTGGTCAGAAAAAAGGATTGAGGACGGGAGCTAAACGTATTTCCGGAAAGCGTCCAGCGCCTGGTCCAGCTCCTTGTGGTCCTTCCGGAACTTTTCCAGGGAAATCCCCCGGGAATGTGCTTCCCACGCCTGACGGATGGATTTTCCGCCGGCCCTGGGGCCTCCGGGATGGGCGCACACGCCGCCCCCACAGAGGTAGACAAAATCGGACCCGAACATCCTATGGTGAACACCCATGGTTCCGGCGTGCATTCCGCCACCGACAGCGATCATGCTTTTCCGGGCGTTACCCAACGGAGCAAGGCAGGCGTCATGAACGTCTTTCAGATCCCGGCGGCTTGACTTGAGCGTTCCCTCCAACGCCGGGTACAAGACAATGTCGGCCCCCGCGAGCCGCATGAACTTCGACCAGGACCGGACGGACATCCCGTCCTTGTGCCAGAGCCAACCGGACATGGCCATGTGGGCCATGATCGGAGCCTTTTCAAGCCGGGCCAGCTCTTCCAGCATGGGGAACCCCGACGCCGCCGGACTCAGCATGGCGATCCTGGAACCCAGCCGGGCACCTTCCAGAAACCGTTCCCTCATCTGCGAAGGGAGATCCACCGTATGCATCATCACCCACTTGGGCTCACCGGTTTCGGATTCCGCCCGCCGGGCGGCTTCCAGCGCCGACTTCAAACGCTCCACATACCGGTCCCGGGGTTCCTGCAAGAGTTCGTCCGATTTGACGACATCCATTCCGCCCACCAGGCTTTCATAGGCTATTTTTCCGTATTCGGCGGGAGACAGACCCTGGGATGGTTTGATCACGGTGATAAAAAGAGGTCGCTCGACATTCTTCCGGGCTTTTTTGATCCCTTCCAGCCCAAAACGGGGGCCGGGGAGCCTGTCGACCAGGGAAGAGGGAGGAACAAAATCGGTCAATTCGATGGTTTTCAGAATGTTCAGGCAGCTGATTTCTCCGGCGATCGACAGCAGCAGACCATATAGCGATGCAATGTTCTGGCAGGGAACGTCGATGGACAAAACCGCCTTGCCCGCTTTTCCGGCCGCTTCGCGGACATCGCCCACCCTGGCCTCGAACCCTTCAGTCGAACGGTTTTCAAAATGGGTTTTCTTGACCCCGAGGCTCATTTCCCGGGCGACAAGGGAAGCCGCTTTCCTGATATCCCCGGAGGTAATCGTGTACGTCGCGCGGATGATTTCCTGCGTCATGAATGTCGCTCCTTCAAAAAAATTTCCTGTCGGGTCGGGTTTCAACAGTGTCACCCTATCTTGGACAAACAGGATCCTTTTGCCAAGACACCCCGACCTCCGGTATCCACACACATGACTTCAAACCCGAAACATGTTCAAATGGGATCAGGAGTGCCGACCAGCCGGACCATGACGGCAGGGACTCCCGCGACGGATCTCCGATTTCCGTCATTCTCTGAAGGAGGGAATCAATGCGATTTTTGGCTGTCCACCCCAGCCCGCTGATGTATACGAAGATATATCTGCGCCTCGAACCGCTGGGCCTTGAGCTTCTCGCGGGCGCGGTGCGGAAGGCCGGTCACGAAGTCCGACTGATCGACCTGCAGGTCGAAAGCCACAAGGACTACTTCCGCCTACTCGAGGAATGGAAACCCGACGCGATCGGATTCTCGGTCAACTACCTCGCCAATGTCCCCGAAGTGGTCGATCTTGTCATGGAAACGCGGAAACGGCTGCAAAACGCGCTTGTTTTTGCCGGAGGACACAGCGCCTCTTTCGTCGCCCGGGACATGCTCCTTCACGCGGAAGGCGACCTGGATTGCGTCCTGAAAGGCGAGGGGGAAGCGTCAGCCGTTTCCCTCCTCGAAGCGTGGGCCGAAGACCCCGGTACCATCTTGCGGGTGCCCGGAGTCGTCACGCTGGAAGGGGAAGGACCCGTCCCCCAGTTTATTGAAAACCTGGATGACATCCAGCCTGCGAGGGACCTCCTCCGCCACCGCAGAAAATACTTTATCGGTGTGCTGGACCCTTGCGCTTCCATCGAATTCGCGCGGGGATGCCCGTGGGACTGTTCATTTTGCAGCGCCTGGACGTTTTATGGCAGAAGCTACCGGACCCGTAGCCCGGAAAGTATTATCGAAGACCTGAAAAACATCCGGGAACCCGGTATTTTCATCGTCGATGACGTGGCTTTCGTCCAGGAAAAACACGGTTACGACATCGGTGAATCCATCCTGAAAAACGGCATCCGCAAAGAATACTATCTGGAAACCCGCGGGGACGTTCTTCTCAGAAACAAGGATCTGTTCCGGTTCTGGAAAAGCCTGGGCATGAAATACATGTTTCTGGGCGTTGAAGCCATCGACGCCGAAGGGCTGGCGCTCCATCGCAAGCGGATTTCCCTGGGGAAAAATTTCGAAGCCCTCGAATTCGCCCGTTCTCTGGGAATAACGGTCGCCATCAACCTGATCGCCGACCCCTCATGGGATCTGGACCGTTTCCGGACCGTCCGGGACTGGTGCCTGGAGATCCCCGAAATCGTCAATATCAGCGTCAATACGCCTTATCCGGGAACGGAATCGTGGAGGACCGAATCCCGGCCTTTCCAGACGCGGGATTACCGTTTGTTCGATATCCAGCATGCCGTCCTTCCGACCAAGCTTCCCCTCGCCGATTTTTATGGGGAACTGGTCAAGACACAGCAAATCCTGAACAAAAAACATCTGGGGTGGCAGGCTCTCAAGGGAACGGCTTCCATTGTGGGACGGCACCTCCTGCATGGGCAAACAAACTTTCTCCGGATGCTCTGGAAGTTCAACAGTGTCTATAACCCCAAACTTCAACTGGAGGATCATGCGCGTCCGGTAAAGTACAAGATGTCCCTGCCCCTTTCCACGCAGGAAAAAATCAAGCCGGCGTTTCTTTACATCCATGAAGGAAAGGGACGACAGGGAAGGGACCTGAGCGATACCGTGGAGGCCTTTGTCAACGAAACGCGCATGGGCAATCCTTCCGACGAGGTCTGACGGGTTCTGATCTTCTTTGGCCGTCCTTCCGGTAAGAAGGCCGCGGAACGGATGGGGGCTCCTTCCGGACCGACCGGAGTCGAGCCGCACTTGAGAAAGGACTTCCTTGACAGGAAATCGCTGGAAATCGACGATCACATGCCTGTTTCTGTCCGGTATGCTGACCGCCTGTTCGACAGAAAGTCCTCCCCCCTCTTTCGACCTTCTGAGGCAATCCTCCCTGGATATCCAGCAACATCGTCTGGTCCACGCGGAAAAAATTCTGGACCGGCTGAAAAAATCGATGCCGGAGGATCCGACGGTCTGGAACAATCTCGCGACTGTCGCTTTTCTGCACAAGGACTTCGCCCGGTCCTTAAGGATGATGGACCGGGCTCTCGCGCTGAAACCATCGAGTACCGGACTTCGGATGAACAAGGCCCGCCTGCTTCTGGCCATGGGAAAGAACGAGGCCGCCCGGACGCTTCTCCGCAAGATGATCCGTCTGCGTCCTTGGCCAAAAGGATACAGAATCCTCCTCGCCATAGCGGAAAAAAGGACCGGCCACATCGAAGCCGCGGCCATTCTTTTTGAAGAGTTGATCGCCAACCATCCGGACGATCCCCTGGCGAAAAAATACCTCTCCGGTTTACCCTCCGGCCCCGGAAAGAAGGGGGTTTTTCCTTCCAAAAACGGTTCTCCATAACTCGAGTTTCACCCATTTCCCTCGCAACTGTTGACAACGGACAGAAAATCTCTCATATTGATAATGATTCTCATAATCAATAAGGGTCTTCCAGCGAAAACATTGACTTTTTTTAACGGGACTAGGTATCATCATAAATGGTACTTAATATCATATATGGCGTTGACGGACAGGAGAAACCCCCGATGATCCGGATCCATCCAAAAAATATCGTTGTTGCTGTCATCGCCGGCGTTTGTTCCCTTTTCACCCTCAGCGGATGCGCCACTTCCGGTATCGGAGGAGACGGGGAGGATGCTTCGGCGAACTCCTTTGCCCGCGACCTTCAGGCCGGCCATTTTGAAGCCGCCCGCCAGGACCTGTCAGAAGAACTTCGCCGAAATCCGCGCAGCGCCTCCGCCTGGAACAATCTCGCCCTTCTCGATTTCAAGGCCGGACATGAGCGGAAAGCCGACGGAGAGCTGTCCCAGGGACTCGCGCTGGAGCCCCATAACACATTTCTCCTCCTGAACCGGGCCCGTCTTGACCTGGCAAGGCGCCAGTACAAAAAAGCCCGGAAAATCCTCCTGTCACTGGAAGGTGTCCGTCCCTGGCCTCGCGGATTCCGTCTTCTCCTGGCCATCGCCGACCTGAAAACCGGACACCGGGAGTCGTCCCGCCTTTTGCTGGAGGAGATCCTGTCGGAAAGGCCCCACGATCCCATGGCCCGCGCCTACCTCTCCCGTTTTGACAACGGATCGGTCCGTGGGTAAAAGATCGTTCGGTATCCTCGCATCCCTCCAGAGAACAAAAAACGTATTCTGCCTGGCGGCGATCGTCCTGATTTTCGCAAACCCTCTTTCCAGAGCCCTCGCGGACGACGCGGGAGGGGAGCTCACCCCCCCTTCGGCGTTCGAAAAAGATGAAAATCACGATCTGGTTCCGGATCTCCTTCCCCTGGAACCGGCCTACCTGCCATGGGGACCCAACACCAGCGGTCCGTTCTTCACGGGAACCGCCGAAGTCGAACCCGTCGGCTCGTTTTTCCTGGAACCCTACTGGTTCGACTATCTCCAGCCCGGTATCGGTTTTTCCTCCCTTTCCATGGCCCAACGGTTGTCCGTCGGCGTCATCCAGAACTGGGAGTTCGACATCTCCGTCCCTTTCGTCGTCAACCAGGGAACCTACCCCACCACCCCCATCGGACAGACCGCCAACGCCTTCGGAATGGGGGACACGCTGATCTGGATCAAAAACCAGCTGACCTCCGACGGAGACGTCTACCACTTCTGGGCCCGTCCCGCCCTGACCGTCGAGTACCAGTTCACCCTTCCGACCGGGCACTTCCTGAACCTGAACCCCCAGTTGTACGGTGTCGACCAGACCGGGGACGGAACCTACAACGAAGCCGTCTATCTGATCATGCGCAAGCATTTCAAGCCCTTCATGTTCTACCTTCAGGTGGGAGACATCATCGAAAACCCCACCCAGGTCGGATCCGGCTTCACGTTCAACAACGGCCTCACAGTCACCCAGGCCCCCCAGTCTGTCGTGAACGGAAACCTCCTCTATTACGCCGGAGCGCTTGAACATGTCCTCAACACCCAGTGGGGAGCCGGCTACCTCCTGGAGATCTTCGGAGAATCACAAAGCGGTCAGAGCCTGCTGTTCGGAGCCGCAAACGCTCCCTCCTGGTCCTATCTCTGGATGGCGCCCGAAATCGAGATCAGCTGGCCAAACGAGGGAGCCGTCACCGTCACATGGGGCGCCGGTGTCGCCTTCCCGGTCTACCAGTCGAACTACCCCCAGACCTACACACCGATGGGAACGGTGACCATTTACTACAACGGGCCATTCGGATACCGTGGAGAGTAATTTCAGAAAACGGGCGCCCCCCACGGAGACATTACATGCGTAAACCGGGTCTGATCCTCTGGCCGTTCGTCTGGTCCCTGTTCATTCTCGGAACCCTGTCCCTGTCCATCCATTATTACCGGACATCCTTTTCCCCCGGGACCGACGTTTCCCCCCAAAACCCCCGGAGCCAGCGGCCGTTCGATCTGCATGTTCCCCTCAAAAGTCTGGATACGGTCCAGCCCGGGACGGTCTTGAGGCTTCGGGTCAGGAAGATCCGGAACGCTTTCTTCAGCACCGCCTATTACGCTTCGGGATCGGCCATCCTGAATCTGCCGGTCCAGGTGACCGGGTGCGGAATATGTGTCCGTCTGTCCTTGTGGGATGCCGGAAAGTACAGGATAACCCTCGAGGACAGGCAAACGGGAAAAATCCTTCGGCAACTCCCGCTGACAGTGATCGTTCCCCTGTCTCTCTACCGGAATGACGGGCTCCTCCTTTTTGCGATCATTCTCCTGTCCTTCCTCTCCGGGAAATTGGCCGAACCCGCGGTGCGCGCTCTTTTGCCGGAATTGATCGGGCGCACCGCCCTACATCGTCAGATCGTGGCGGCGTTCATCTTTTTGTCTTTGGGACTGCTGGTCTTGCCTTATCCGCGTACGTCCTCCCCACATCAATACGCCTCCCCGACCTCCGTCCCGCAGGAATCCGAAGGCCGGACGGACGCCCGCCCCGCGCCCCTGATACCGCCAGGCGGAGCGGGGGGAGGAATATTGAAGATTGGCCACAACATGGACAGCTGGACGGATTACGGGCGCTCCCTGACCCTGTTTGAAGGTCCTGTGGGCGATCTGGCCCTCTCCGGCGCCTCCATCCTCCTGCCGGACGACGGACGATATTTCGTGACCCTCTGGACACCCGCGCTCCCCGCGCAGACGCGCCAGACGTCTTGGGTCATCCGGGCCAACCCGGTTTCCCCGCCGTTTCCCTGGTCGGTATATTCGGGGATGGTCCTCCTTTCAATGGCCGGCTTCCTCGCCGGATCCACCTTCAACGGAAGGAGGGACCCGGATTCCCGGAGTTGCCCCCGGGAAAGTCCGGTCTGACAAGAAAGATCAAAAAGATGGGGATTATTCGGGATCTCCCGGTTTTCGGCCAGGGGGCAGGTCAAAGGTCGTAATCTCGATCCAGTGGTTGTCAGGATCAAAAAAATAAAAGGAAAGACTGATGCCGTGGTCGTCGTAGGTGAACGGAATCCCGCGATCACGCACCTCCCGAAAGGCTTCCTCGAAACCGGTCCGGTCGGTATTGAACGCAATATGCCGGTCGGGAACCCCGCCCGTTCCAGGGCCGTCGCCGGAATTGGGAACAGTATTCGGAGGGTGGATCAGCGCCACGCAGGTATCGCCGGCACAAAGCATGGCCGGATAGTCTCCCCATTCCTTTTCATACCGCCTCTCAAGCCCCAGCACCTCCTGATACCAGCGGATGGACCGTTTGAGATCAGTGACGGGGATGGCAACATGATCCAGAAAGCGGATTTTCATGATCTGTCTCCTGGAGGAAATGGTTTTTCTTCAAATCCCATAGCCTCCGTTTCCGGGGCTCTACCCACGAAGGTGGTTTGACAAGGGGGGAACCCGCCCCGTAAAATAATATTTCCCAAGGAATTTTTCTGGTTGAAGAATCCCGGCATTTTTTCCACCGTTTCCCTTCAAAGGTTCAGGATTGGAAAAACACCGGGCCAAGCCGGCAGAAGACGGCCGGATTTCATCATTATAACGAACAAGGAGTGACTGTGTCCCAGTATCGCGTTCTTGCCGGCCCCGAAGCTTTTCTCCCTCCCGCAGCCGCCATGATGGGAATTGTTCTTCCGGATCCGGGACAGGGCCATATCGAAGGCCGCCTCGTAGACGAAGACGAAGCCATTGAGGAAGCCGCCCGGAGACTTTCGGCCGCCAAGGTTCCCACCTTCTTTCCCGGCCCCCAGGTCTTGTGGAAGTGGAACGAGAAATCCGCCAAGATGGCGAAGGCCATCAAGAGAGCTTCCGTCGAAGGGGGAATCAAGATTATCCCCATGTCCGACTATCGTCCCAAATATCCGAAGATCGATCCGGAAACGGAAATCAATCCCAACCACCCGAACCTGACAATCTGGCACAACAAGATCGACGTCTGCCTTTTTGTCGGTGTCCACTGCCATCAGGCCAATCTGGCCCTCAAGATCATCCGGGGTGGCACTTCCTGTTACACGCTGGCGTTTTGTTCCTTTTCCGGACATGAAGACGCCAATCTTTCCGTCAGGGACACCGGTCCTGAAAAGTTCGAGAAGCTGACGGATTTTCTGATCAAGATGAGAAAAAACTCCAAGGGTTTTTGATCGCCCGGGAAAAATCGTTCTGACGAAAAACCCGCCGCATGGCGGGTTTTTTTTCGGCCGTAAAAGGCGGGTGAAGCCATGTATGTAGAACAGAAATGGAAGATCAATCGGGAAAAAAACGAGCATGCCCGGACCTGTCCCGGGTTCCTGCCCCTGGATCAGGCAAGGGGGAAAACAGTCCTGGACACGTTCTCCCTCACCCTTCCCGACCAGACCCGGCTGACCGTTCTCCTTTTCGAACAGGGGAGATTTTCGGTCGTCGAGGAAAAAGAGTTGCAGCCGGCCCAGATGTTGCCCGTCCTGGAAGCCGTCCGAAAGGACGTCGAACGGCATCATCCCGACTTCTATCGAAAACTGGACAGTCTGGCCGAAGAGGACCGGAAGATGCAGGTTCTGGCGAGGATGGAGAACATTCTCGGGGCGATCCGGAACAACGTTCCCCAGAATCCCGAGTTGCTGTCATCCATCAAGAACCTGATCGCCGAAATGGACGCGGGATTATCCGCTCCGGGGTGCAGCACCGGGGACGATCAGGAACGGCCGGAAAACCGGGATAAGAGGTAAAAAATCAGGGAAAGCAATACGCTGATGAGAACACTCGTCATCAGCGGGAAGTAGAACCTGAATCCCGGGCGATCGATAATGATGTCACCGGGAAGATGTCCCAGAACGGAAAAAAGTCCTTTTCCCCGCCACCGTTCCAGTAAAAACAAAACGCCAGACAATGCCAGAAAAACGATCCCCAGGACAAAGAAAACGCGAGACATCAGGACAGCTCGATCATCCGATCCAGGGCTTTTCTGGCCCCGCGGATCACATCCTCCGGCAACGTGATTTCAGGGGCCAGATCTTCCAGGGACCAGAGGATCTTTTCGAGGGAATTGACCTTCATGTTGGCGCAATCGCAGGTTGAGCACGCCGGAATGAATTCCTTCGTCGGGTTTTCCTTGCGGAGACGGTGGATCATGCCGATTTCGGTTCCGACGACGACCTGACGGGCGGCACTGTCCCGGACGGCCGACGCCATCCGGCTGGTGCTTGCGACGACATCCGCGCGGATGGCTACATCCGGCTGGCACTCGGGATGAGCGATCACCAAGGCGTCCGGATTTTCCGTTCTGGCGCGATCGATATCCGAAGCCATGATGCGCATGTGCGTGGGGCAAAATCCCTCGAACAAAATCAGTTTTCTCCCCGTTTCCCTCTGCACATAATCCCCCAGAAACTGGTCGGGAATGAAAATGACGGGTGTTTCCGGAGGAATCGAGGAAACGATGCGGACGGCGTTGGCGGAAGTGCAGCAAATATCGCTTTTGGCTTTCACGCTGGCCGGAGAGTTCACATAGGTGACAACGACCGCTCCGGGGTTTTTCAGGCGGAGCCGGTCCACCTCTTCCGGGGTGATCATGTCGGACATCGGGCATCCGGCTTTCAGGTCCGGAACCACGACCTTCCGGGACGGGTTCATGATCTTGGCGGTTTCCGCCATGAAATGGACGCCGCAGAAAACGATCACGTCCGCGTCTGTGGAAGCGGCATAGCGCGCCAGCTCCAGCGAATCGCCGATCAGATCCGCAACATCCTGGACCTCCCCGATCTGGTAATTATGGGCCAAAATGATGGCTCGATGCTTCTCCTTGAGAAACTGGATCCGTTCCACCATCGGAGCGACCTGGGGGTCCATCCCCGCGTAAACCAGGGGTTCAAATGTTTTCATGAGGTCCTCCTCTCCCTTCAGCCGTCCGAAGAGACGATCCTCTCCGCGATCTGGACGGCGTTCAGGGCCGCTCCCTTCCTCAGATTGTCCCCGACAATCCAGAGATTGAGGCCATGTTCGACGGAGTCGTCCTCCCGAATCCTTCCGACGTACACATCGTCCTGTCCGGCCACTTCCCGGGGAACCGGATACAGATTCCGGGACGGGTCGTCGAAAACTTTGACACCAGGAGATTTGGCCAGAAGCGCCCGGGCCTCATCCGCGGAAAGAGGGCGCTCGAATTCGATGGAAACCGATTCGGAGTGTCCAACCAGCACAGGCACCCGGACAGTCGTGGCGCTCACCCGCAAATCCGGAATTCCCAAAATCTTCCGGGTTTCCATCTTCATTTTTTCTTCTTCCTTGGTCGAGCCGCCGGGCAAAAACCGGTCAATCTGGGGGATGACGTTAAAGGCGATCTGATAAGGCTTGTACACCTCAGGCTCGATATCTCCGACCCGTCCGTTCAGAATCAGCGCAACCTGGGAGGACAGCTCGTCCATGGCTTTTTTTCCGGTTCCGGAAACCGACTGATACGTCGATACCACAATCCGCCGGACTCCGGCGCGGTCGATCAGCGGTTTCAAAACAACCACCATCTGGATGGTCGCGCAGTTGGGGTTGGCCACAAGGGCCGGGCCCACCTTTTTCGGCAACGCTTCCGGATTCACTTCAGGCACCACAAGGGGAATCTCCCGAACCATCCGGAAAGCCGAACTGTTGTCGATCACCAGCGTTCCCTGACGGACGAGTCCGGGAGACAAGGCCTCGCTGACTCCGCTACCCGCCGAAAACAGGGCGATGTCCATCCCGTCGGCCTCCCGGGGATCTTTCAGGAATCGTACGACATGCTGTTCTCCCCTGAAGGAAATGCGCTCACCCGCAGAGCGCTCCGAGGCGAAAAGGTGGAGCGAGGAGACGGGAAAATTCCTCTCCTCCAGTACCGACACCATTTCCCTTCCCACAGCGCCGGTCGCCCCGACGACCGCGACCCGATAACCTTTTCCGCCTTTTGACATCCAGCCCTTCCTTTACGATTTCGACAAAGCGGAAAACACCCGTTCGCCCATCTCCCGGGTGCCCACAATCTTTTTTGTTCCCTTTCCCTGGATATCCACGGTTCTGACACCATCCTTCAGGACGGTCCGGGCCGCGCTCTCGATGTTTTCCGCCAGATCTTCCCGATCCAGGGAATAGCGGAAAAGGAGTGCCAGGGAGAGGATCATGGCCAGAGGATTGGCCATATCCTTTCCGGCGATATCCGGAGCGCTGCCGTGGATGGGTTCATAAAGACCGGTTTTTCCCCCGATGGAGGCGGACGCCAGCATGCCGATCGATCCGGTCAACTGGGCGGCCTCGTCGGACAGAATATCTCCGAAAAGGTTTCCCGTGACGAGAACATCGAACTGTTTCGGGTTTCTGACCAGCTGCATGGCCGCATTGTCCACATACATATGGGAAAGCTCCACGTCGGGGTAATCCTTGTGCACCGAGACCGCGACCTCTCTCCAGAGGGCGGAGGATTCCAGGACGTTGGCCTTGTCCACAGACGTCACCCGCTTGCGACGTTTCCTCGCCAGGTCAAAGGCGACGCGCAAGATGCGGACAATTTCCGGTTCGGTGTAGGTTTCCGTATTGACCCCGCGACGAACGCCCGATTCTTCAAAAATGCCCCGCGGTTTTCCGAAGTAGATGCCACCGGTCAGCTCCCGGACCACGATCAGGTCGAGGTCCGAAATCACCTCCGGCTTGAGGGTGGAAGAGGCGGCAAGTTCGGGAAAGAGGCGGGCCGGGCGCAGGTTGGCGAAAACGCCGAGATGTTCCCTGATACCTAGGAGCGCCCTTTCCGGACGTTTATCGTAGGGAAGGGTGTCGTATTTTGGTCCTCCGACCGCTCCGAGGAGAACGGCGTCGGATCGGTCAGCCTTTTCAAGCGTTTCCGGAGGCAGAGGGTAACCCGTTCTGTCCGTGGCGATGCCGCCGATCAGTCCTTCTTCCCATTCCAGAGCGATCTGTCCGGTTTTCACGATATGCTCCAGAATCTTCATGACGGGAGCAAAAACTTCCGGGCCGATCCCGTCCCCGGGCAACAGGAGGATTTTCTTTTTCCGATCTTTCGAATTCATTCTCGTCCTTTCAAACAATCCGAGGCCATCAGGGCGATCCCTGAATCCTTGCGTCCTGAACCTGGTCCGGGGTTTCTGCGGACAGTCTCCCGGCCTTGTTTTTTTTCCTTTCAAGCCTGTTCAGCGCTGCCAGATAAGCTTTGGCCGATGCGACCAGGATATCGGTATCCGCCCCCTGTCCGATCGCCAGGAGGCCGTTCTCTTCCAAACGGACCGTAACTTCTCCCAGTGCGTCGGTCCCGCCGGTTATGGCCTTCACCGAATACGAGACCAGGCGCGCGTCGGCGCCCGTCATTTTCGAGACGGTCCGGTAGATGGCATCGACCGGACCATCCCCCAGACCCGCCATCCGGTGTTCGACGCCGTCCCGTTCCATGACCACCGTCGCCGTGGGAGGTATCTCCGTCCCCCCGCTGACGTGAAGACGTTTCAGGACAAACCGGTCTTTGGCCTGGGACTCTTCCTCGGAAAGGAGGACTTCCAGATCTTCTTCATACAGCTCTTTTTTCTGGTCTGCCAGTTTTTTGAAACGGGCGAAAACCCGGTCCAGTTCTTCCGCGTCCAGCGGGTAGCCCATTTGGTCCAGGCGGTCCTTGAGGGCGTGCCTTCCGGAATGTTTTCCCAGAACAAGCCGTCCTCCGGAGACGCCGACCTTCTCGGGCGCCAGGATTTCATAGGTATCCTTGTCTTTCAGGAGTCCGTCCTGGTGGATCCCCGACTCGTGTGCAAAAGCGTTTTCCCCGACAATCGCCTTGTTGGGCTGGACAACCATTCCCGTGACGGAAGAAACAAGGCGGCTGGTCCTGTAAAACTCCTCCGAGCGGATCCGTGTGTCCAGGTTGAACCACGACTTTCGGACCCGAAGGGCCATGACGACCTCTTCCATCGCCGCGTTTCCCGCCCGTTCACCGATCCCGTTGACGGTGCACTCCACCTGTCTCGCGCCGGCTTCCAGGGCCGCCAGGGAGTTGGCGACAGACAGTCCGAGATCATCGTGGCAATGGCAGGAAAATACAACCCCTTTTGCGCCCGGAACCGTTTCGATCAGAAACGAAAACAGATCCTTGACACCCTCGGGAACGGCATAACCCACCGTGTCCGGAATATTGATCGTTCCGGCGCCGGCTTCGATCGCCGCCCGTACCGCCTGCGCCAGAAAAGTCCTGTCGCTCCGGAAGGCATCTTCCGCCGAAAACTCCACATCGGAGACTTTCTTTCTGGCAAGGGATACCGATCGTCCGATCGCCCGAAGAACCTCTTCCGGACCCATCTTGAGCTTTTTTGCCATATGGATCGGGCTGGTCGCGATAAATGTGTGGATCCTCGGAGAGCGGGCGTTCTCGACGGAACGGGCCGCTTCCAGAATATCCTTCTCGACCGATCGGGCGAGAGCGCAAATGACAGGTGAATCCGGCAGATTTCCGACGTCGGAGGCGATTTCCCAGACCGCTTCAAAATCGTCCGGAGAAGCGACGGGAAAGCCGGCCTCGATGACATCGACATTCAGTCGGGCCAATTGTCGGGCGACCTGCAGTTTCTCCTCCCGTTGCATGGACGCTCCCGGGCTTTGCTCCCCGTCCCGAAGCGTCGTGTCGAATATCTTGACCATGCCGATCTTTTCAGACATGCACCTCTCCTTTCAATCCCTGGAGCAACGTCATCGCCCTTCTCAGGACTTGCGTCGCCTCAACCCTCTGATGTGGGAGAACCGCGAAGGGGACATATCCCTTGTCGATGGCTCCGGATCAAGTTTCTGCGGTTTTTTGACGATGTAGCGGAAGAGGATAAACTCGGCAGGACCGGACAGGGCGTAGACGAAAATACCCACAAACAAGGCCTGCCGGGGATAAAGAACAAACAAAAGGGCCACCAGGAGAACCGAAACAAACGTGTGAAGGGGTCTTTTCAGGAACCTTATCTCCTTGAAACTCCTGTACAGGACCGGGCTGACCATCAGAATGGCGACAAAATAAGTGGACCCGAGGAAGAATCCCCCCGACAGCGGAATAAACATCGAGATCGGACCATTTTTGGCCAGTTCCGCGGAAACCAGGAAGAGGGCGCCCGCCGGGATCGGGAGTCCCACAAAATAACGGCTGGAAACCTTGGTGGTGATAACGTTGAATCGCGCCAGCCGAAGGGCCCCGCACGCCGCGAACAGAAAGGCTGCCAGAAGGCCCAGCCTGTGGTAGGACGAGAGGTCGGAGTTATAGACCAGCAAAGCAGGAGCAACACCGAACGAGATCAAATCCGCGAGGCTGTCGTACTCCACCCCAAACTGGCTCGTCGCTCGCGCCAGCCGGGCCACCTTTCCATCCAGGTTGTCGAAAACAGCGGCAATCAGTATGGAGTAGGCCGCCTTGAGAAAATCGTGGTGGAATCCCTGGATGATCGCCAGGAATCCAAAAAAAAGATTCCCGGTCGTAAAGAGGTTGGGGAGAATGTAGATCCCCCGCGAACGGGGCAATGTTCCATCAGGCTCGTTGTTCAGACGGTAGTGATCCAAGGATCGATTCTCCCCCTTTTACCCTGTCGCCCATACGGACCGACAAAACCGTTTCTTCCGGCAGATCGAGGTCCACACGGGATCCAAACCGGATCAAGCCGAAGATCGTTCCGGCCTTCAACCGGTCGGACACTTCAGCGTAACAGACAATCCGTCTGGCAACCAGACCGGCAACCTGGGTCATGGCCACCTCCCGGCCGTTGTCCGTTTCCAGGACGAGCGTGTTTCGCTCATTGTGTTCGGACGCCTTGTCGAGATCCGCGTTCAGGAACTTCCCCGGAATGTAGGAGATTTTTCTGACCACTCCCGTGACCGGGACACGATTCAGATGAACGTCGAAGACATTCATGAAAATGGAGACTTTCCAACGACCCGTGTCGGGATCTTTCCGGGCTTTCACGATTTTCCCGTCTGCGGGAGCGACAACGACACCGTCTCCCGACGGGACCGTCCTGCCAGGATTGCGGAAGAAATTCAGGACAAACAGAGGAAAAAGGACCGCAACCCAGCCCCATGCCCCGAGAAAATAGAGACACAGGATAAAAACAATCAAGGCCAGAGCGATAAAAGGAACTCCCTCCCGGGCGACGGGAGTCCTGAAATGATTTTCGGAGATCCGCATATGGGCCGGAATCAGTTCTTGGTCTGATCCACGAGGCGGGATTTGGAAATCCATGGCATCATGGAACGGATCTCTTGTCCTACCTTTTCGATAGGATGGTCCTGACCCTGTTTTTCAAGGGCCTGAAAAACAGGCTTTCCGGCCCGATTTTCCAGTATAAACTCTTTCGCAAAGGAACCGGACTGTATTTCATGAAGGATTTTTTTCATCTCCTTACGGGTTTCTTCGGTGATGATTCGCGGCCCTCTGGTCAGGTCTCCATATTCCGCCGTGTTGCTGATGGAATAACGCATGTTCGAAATACCGCCCTCATAAATCAGGTCAACGATCAGCTTGACCTCGTGGAGGCATTCGAAATAAGCCATTTCCGGAGCGTAACCCGCTTCGATGAGTGTTTCAAATCCGGCTGATATCAGCGCCGTGAGACCACCGCACAAAACCACCTGCTCGCCGAAAAGATCCGTTTCCGTTTCTTCCCGGAAAGAGGTTTCAAAAATTCCCGGACGTCCTCCACCGATGGCCGCGGCATAGCTGAGAGCCAATTCCTTCGCGATTCCAGAAGCGTCCTGGGCGACAGCCACAAGTGCGGGCACACCGGAACCCTTCTGGTATTCCGAACGGACCAGATGGCCGGGACCCTTGGGAGCGGCGAGAAAAACGTCCACATCTGCCGGAGGCTTGATCTGTCCGAAATGAATATTGAAACCGTGTCCGAACGCCAGAGCCATTTCGGGTCTCAGGTGGGGGGCGATCTCTGCTTTGTAGACATCCGCCTGCAACTCGTCCGGCAGAAGGATCATCACGACATCACTTTTCTGGACGGCTTCAGATACGGGTACCGGAGAAAAACCAAAGGCGGCAGCCTTGTTCCAGGACGATCCCGGACGAAGGCCCACGATCACTTGGACGCCGCTTTCCTTGAGATTCAGCGCGTGCGCATGGCCCTGGCTTCCGAATCCGATGATGGCGACCCGCCTTTTGCGGATAATGTCCAGATTGAGATCCGATTCGTAGTAGATCCTTTTTTTCAAGAACGTTCTCCTGTATGAGATGATTGTGACGACCCTATTCTTCAGGTCGAAAAGATCTTCGTCTAGCGGTGGAAGGTCATGTCCCCTTCCGCAAGCCGCGTCATACCCCGGGAACTCTGTTTTTGGTCTTCCCGGGGAATCGCGACTTTTCCGGTGCGGATCACTTCCTTGATTCCCAAAGGCTTGAGAAAATTCAGGATGGCTTCGATCTTGTCTTCGTCGCCTGTGACCTCGATTGTGTAAGTCGACGGAGACGAATCGATGATGCGGGCCCGGAAAATTTCGGCAATCCGGAAGGCTTCTTCCCGGTCTCCCGGACGGGAATTCGTATTGACGCGGATCAGGAGGGTTTCCCGGGTCAAAAAAGAAAACTCCGACAGGTTGATCACCTTGATGACATCGATGAGCTTGTTGAGTTGCTTGATAATCTGTTCCACGACGTGGTCGTCGCCCTGTGTCTCGATCGTCATCTGGGAAACGCTCGTATCCAGTCCGGGAGCGACGGAAAGGCTGTCTATGTTGAAGCCGCGGGCACTGAAAAGTCCCGCGACCCTTGACAATACGCCAAAACGGTTTTCCACGATGACCTGGATATAATGCTTTCTGGATTCGGACACGGGATTCTCCGGGCTCATGCAGTCAGTATCGAATCACGTTTTTTGGGGTCATCCTTTTCGCCTGGAGACTCGAAGATCATCTCGATGTTGGAGCCGCCGGCCGGAACCATCGGAAAGACGTTTTCTTCCGGATCCACCTGGAATTCCATCAGGACAGGTCCCCGTCTTGAGAATCCGTCCAGAATGACATCTTCCACCTGTTCGGGCCGTGTCGCACGCATCCCGACCATTCCGAAGGCTTCCGCCAGTTTGACAAAATCCGGTGACTGGCCGATGAACGATGAAGAATAGCGGCTTCCGTAAAAAAACTCCTGCCACTGGCGGACCATTCCGAGATACTGGTTGTTCAGGATGACGATTTTGACCGGAAGGTCGAGAGAAACGACCGTCGCCATCTCCTGAATGTTCATCAGAAAGCTTCCTTCACCGGTGATGGCGATGACACGTTTCCCCGGATGGGCTTTCTGGGCTCCGATGGCCGCCGGAAAACCATAACCCATGGTCCCGAGGCCTCCCGAAGTCAGCCATGTGTTGGGCTTGATGAATTTGAAAAACTGCGCTGTCCACATCTGGTGCTGTCCGACATCCGTGGATATGATGCAGTCCCCCTGGGTGAACTGGTAGATTTTTTCGATAACGTGCTGCGGTTTGATGACGTCCTTGTCCATCGTGTAGCAGAGCGGATGTTCCTTTTCCCATTCGGCGATCTGTTCGATCCAGGGCTGATAATGCCGAAACGCGTCCTCTCCGGCGGAAATCTCCCGAAGTTCCTCGATCAGGTCTTTCAGAATGACACGCGCGTCACCGACGATAGGGATTTCTACGTGAAAGTTTTTCCGGATGGAGGTGGGATCGATATCGATGTGGATCACTTTGGAGTGCGGGGAGAACTCCGCGATTTTCCCTGTCACGCGATCGTCGAATCGGACGCCGACTGCGATCAGGACATCCGCGTCATGAATCGCCATATTGGCGGCATACGTCCCGTGCATACCCAGCATGCCCAGAAAACGCGGGTGGTTTCCCGGTATGGCGCCCAGACCCATGAGTGTCAGTGTCGTCGGAATACCCGTCAGCGTGACGAGTTCCAGAAGCTCCTTGTGCGCGGCCGAGGAGATGATTCCTCCACCCGCATACAAAACGGGCCTCCTGGATTTCAGGATCGTCTGGGCGGCTTTTCTGATCTGCCACCGGTTTCCCTGGATCGTGGGATTATAGCTTCGGATAGACACTGTTTCGGGATAGGAGAAATCTCCCTTTTCAACGATGATGTCTTTCGGAAAATCGATCAGTACCGGCCCCGGTCTTCCGGATTTCGCGATATAGAACGCTTCCTTTATGATTCTCGGGAGGTCGGAGATTTTCCTGACCAGGAAGTTATGTTTTGTACATGACCGGCTCATTCCGATAATGTCGGCTTCCTGAAAGGCGTCGTTCCCGATCATTTTTGTCGGGACCTGTCCGGTAATGATGACGAGGGGGATGGAGTCCATATTGGCATCGGCGATGCCGGTGAGGGTATTCGTGGCTCCCGGTCCGGACGTGACGAGGACAACACCGACCGTATTGGTCGAACGGGCATATCCTTCGGCCGCATGGACCGCACCCTGTTCGTGCCGGGTCAGGATGACCTGCAAAGAGGGATCCTTGTATAGCGCGTCAAAAACGGGAAGGACAACCCCTCCGGGGTACCCGAAGATATGGGTGACCTTTTCCCTTTTCAACGATTCAAGGAGCATTTCGGCTCCGCTCATTTTCATGGAACTCTCCTCGGGAGATCAAATACCCCCAAGTATGTTGGGTGTATCCGGATATTTTTGATCCTGGTGAACGGGAATCTTCTGTTGTATGCCATAAACAATGATTCTAGGACAGCCCTTTGGGGAGGGTCAAGTCGGAGTGGTTCCGGTGATTTGCGTCATCGAAGAGTGATTTGTGTCTGGTATAGAGTGTTTTATCTTTGTTTGTTTATGTCTTAAATAGAAAATAGACAGTAGAGGGATGGTCAGTCTGTGGAGAATCATTTTATTTTCATGAGACGGGAAAGGGTTGGAATGATTTTTGGACCGTGCAAAAGTCCGGGGTATCCGGTTGGTTGAATTGTGAGTTGCCGTTCTGGTACGATCGCTCGCATCGAAATTGAGCGGTATTCACAGTCCGTTCACTCCGCTTCCACAGGGGTTGTGTCCCTGTTCCCGAATGCATCCGACTGATTCCCCATCTCGTTAAGGAAAAACAGGATTTCCACAGGTGTTGATAAAGTGTTGGGCCAAGATTGGGTGGAGGCACGGATAAAGGCATGAACGATTCTCTTTGGAATCAGGTTCTGGAGAGATTTTCGGAGTTTGGATCCGAACCGGGGGTTCTGGAACGGGACGGTATCCTGGATTTGCTTCAGGGCGCCGTTCTGGAAGGAGAAAAAAGCCATTACTCCCTGCGGGTCGGCAGCACATTTATTCAGCGACTTGTTCAGAACCGTTACCACCATGATCTTTTGACGGCATTCCGGGAAGTGACGCATAACCCCGAGGTGTTTCTGGAAGTCCTCGTACAGCCGGCCTCCCCCGCCGGAAGAAAAAAGAGAATCCGTCCGAAATCATCTCCGGAAGGGGAAGTTTTCCCGGGAAAATCGCGTTCGCTTCCCTTGGGAACGGACAGTCCTCCCGTCTGGAATCACAATCTCAACCCCCGCTATATGTTCGACAATTACGTCGTGGGGGTGTGCAACCAGTTTGCCCATGCCGCAGCCTGCGCGATAGCGAACAATCCTTCGAAGGCCTACAACCCTTTTTATGTTTTTGGCTCTGTCGGATTGGGAAAAACGCATCTGGTGTCCGCGATCGGCAACTGCATGATCCAGCTCTATCCCGCTCTCAAGGTTCTCTATATCACGACGGAATCTTTCCTCAACGAGATGGTGAGCGCCATCAAATTCAACAAAATGAACGAGTTTCGTGAAAGATACAGGAAAATCGACGTTCTGATCATGGATGACGTTCAGTTTTTATCCGGCAAGGAGAGAACGCAGGAAGAGCTTTTCTACACGTTCAATTCCCTTTATGAAAACGGAAAACAGATCATCCTTTCGAGCGATTGCATGCCCAACGACATTCCCACCCTGGAAGGCCGCCTCAAGTCCCGTTTTGGCTGGGGGCTGATCGCCGACATACAGATTCCGGACTTCGAAACAAAGGTCGAGATCCTCAAGGGAAAGATGGCCCAGGAAAAAATCGACCTGCCGATGGATGTCGTCTACTTCCTGGCGAACTCCATCAAGTCGAATATCCGCGAACTCGAAGGCGCCATGATTCGTCTGGGGGCTTATGGCAATCTGATGGGAAAACAGATCACGATCGAGGTGGCCCGGACTCTTCTCGCCGATCTGATGCCCCTG
Source organism: Leptospirillum sp. (assembly GCA_027343785.1). GTDB lineage: Bacteria > Nitrospirota > Leptospirillia > Leptospirillales > Leptospirillaceae > Leptospirillum_A. The sequence goes on from DAHWKF010000096.1 coordinate 33,495, forward strand.
TCGAGGGAGGCGATCTCCGTCGACAGGATCCTCCAGGAAGTGGCTGAATATTACAGGGTCCTGCCCAAAGAAATCCGGTCCAAAAAACGGCACAAGACGCTTGTGACTGCCAGACATATGGCGGTTTTTCTGATTCGTGAACTCACCCAGAAATCCTATCCTGAAATCGGAAGGGAGATGGGCGGACGGGATCATTCGACAGCCATCTACTCGTTCAAGATGGTGGAAGAAAAACTGGAATCGGATCCGGCTCTTTCCGCAGATCTCGTTTACCTGAAAAAGAGGCTTGAACAGGCGAATTAGGATAACAAGGAGGGTTCCGTGGACATCATTGTCGACCAGGAAACGTTTTTGGACGGGTTGCAGAGGGTCGCGCTTCTGGCCGAACGCAAGAACCTTGTGCAGGTGGGTTCCTTTATCCTGATCGAGGCCAGGGACCAGAAAGCTATTCTTTTCGCCTCCGACAACCAGACGGGAGGGCGGTTCGAGGTTCCCTGCGAAGTCAGGTCACCCGGAAAGACGACCGTCGCCGGAAAAAAGATCCACCAGCTTTTCAGGGAACTTCCCGCAGGGAAGGTTTCCCTGACACGACTCGAAAACGGTTCGACCCGCATCGAAAGGGAAAGGCTTATTTATGATCTCAAAGGGATCGATCCGGAAGAATATGTCGGTTTCCCGGAGATCAAGGCGGATTACTCTTTTCTGGTCTCTCTGGACCAGATGGCCGGGTTGATCAGGAAAACGCTGCCTTTCGTTCTGGACGACGACGCGAAACCCATGAACGGTGTTCTGTTCCATCGGGTCAGGGAGGGCGCCAGCGTCAGCCTGAACATCGTCGGAACGGACGGCCACCGGCTTCATCATGGAACCCTCCGGCTGGGCGAGGACGCCGGATTCGACCTGGCGGGGCAGAGCGAAAGCCGCTTCATTCTACGGAAACGAACGCTTCAGGATCTTCTCCATGTCCTCGATATCGACCTGAAGTCGGGCCCCATCTCGGTTGAGGTCGTTGTCAACCCCAAGTATGCGACGTTTCGATGGGGAGGATTTTATTACTATACCCGCCTGTTGGGGACGCCTTTTCCAAACTACCGGGACGCCTTCCCCTCCCAGTTCAACCTGGGAATCGAGTGTTCACGGTCGTCGCTCGAAGCCTCCATCCGCCGGATGTCACTGGTGTCGGACAAGAAGTCCGAAATCATCTTTACCTGGGATGCCCGATCCCTGATATTGTCCACCCGAAATGAAGAAATCGGAGAGTCGACGGAAACCCTTCCGGTTTTCCTGAAGGGGTCCCCCGGATCGCTGGTGTTCAACACCGAGCAGATCCGTACGCTTTTACAGGTTTGCCAGGGAGAAACGATGCGGATGGAGGGGGTGATCGATCCCGATCCGGAAAAAACGTCCAGTTTCCCTTCCATATGGTCCTGTGCCGAAGAGCCGGAGTCCCGGTATGTTATCATGCCCCTTGAAGCGGGAAATTAGGGTATCTCCGGAGAGGGTTTCGACCCGTCCGTCAATAGAGGAATGAAACAAGGAGGAGCGGTGAGTTCAGGGGAGCCACTGGAAGAAACATACACTGCCGAGCATATCCGGGTTTTGGAAGGACTGGAAGCTGTCCGGGTCCGCCCGGGCATGTATATCGGCAGTACGGGTATCGACGGGCTTCACCATCTGGTATATGAACTTGTCGACAACAGTGTGGACGAAGCCCTGGCGGGGTACTGCACCGACATTCACGTGACCATCCATCCGGATCGGTCGGTGAGCGTCTCCGATAACGGACGGGGCATTCCGACCGGCATGCATGCGGAACAGAAAAGATCGGCGGCGGAAGTCGTCCTGACCGTCCTTCACGCGGGGGGAAAGTTCAACAACAGTTTGTACAAGGTTTCCGGCGGACTGCACGGTGTCGG
>DAHWKF010000097.1 GCA_027343785.1 Leptospirillum sp.
CGAAACTGGGAGAATGGAAGCCCTGAATGACCGATCCTTTTGACCATCAACCCCTGAAAAAACTGCTTTTTCCCATGTGGATCGTATGGGGGGCCCTGCTTCTGACACTCCGGGCGGGAGATCCGTCGACGGTTTCGAATCCTCATGCCGGCGCCGAAGGCGGGGATGAAGGCTTTCCAGGCTTTTCCTCCCCGCATTTCCAGCCGGTGGCCAACGGGAACGTGCCGACCCTTCCGCAGCAAGGTCCGTTCAATCCGGCGCCACAGATCAACCCCTTGCAGCCACAGTCGCCGGGTCCCCTGGGACAGTTCCCGGGCGCCTTCGCCCCGCCGCCGCCCTCTCAAACGCTTCCGGTCCAGCTATACGCCGTTCCGGTTCCCCCTTCGGTACTGGGCATGCCGCCGGGCGCCCTTCAGCCGGGGGCTCCCAATGTCTCTCTGGGATTCACCGGAGGCGGCGTTCCCCAGCTGGGTTCGACGGGATCCACGAACGCCCCGGCGGCGACATTTTTCGCCATGGGTCCCACGGCCCTCCTGAACCAGTTCGCCCAGCCTCCGATGGTTCCCTTTGGCCAGGTCGGGGTTCAGCCCCAGCCCTATGTATCCGGATTGTCGGTCGTGGGGGCAAACTTTAATCCCTTTACACCCACCTGCAACTACTACTTTTTCCCGAATTGCGGACAGGGCGGCGGATTTTCCACGAATTTCCGCTATTCCACCCGCTAGCCTGGGGTTCCTGACTTACCCTGGTTCGGGATGGATCAGCCTCCCGACCGTCAAGATCTGTCAGCGTTGTTTGTCCGGCATCCTTCGGGCGGCCGTCAGGAGAAGGATGCCGATTCCTGTGGCTACCGCCGCCATCCAGAATCCGGCGGGAGCGTCTCCCCTGTCCCATAGTCGGGAGACGAAAGGTTGCAGGACGAGCATGCCGCCGGCTCCCGAGATCTCAAGCCACACATAGGCGTCCAGCCGCCTTGATTCGCCCGAAAGAAGAGGAACGAGGGATTTCGAGCCCACCGTGACCAGAACCTCGGAAACGCCCCACAGGATCATGCCGGCAAGGTAAAAACCTGTGCGGTTGTTCCCCACCGCGAGCCCAGACAGAGCGATTGCCAGAAGTATCGCGCCGGTCATGACAAGTTGCCAGGGAGATCTTTTCCGGGGTCCCGACAGGAACGTGGCGGTTCCGACGTGGGCGAGGCTCGCCATGACAAAGCCGATCCCCATCAAGCGGTCGAGCCCGGTATTTCTCCCGAATTCGAACATGAGCAGGGTGGCCGGAAACAGTCCCATCCGGATCAGAAAGTGGCTGGACAGGAAAAGGAGAAGCCGGCGATCCGGGGGAGTCCCGGCCGGGAGCCCTGATGAAACCGGGCGTTTGGGTTCTTCCGTCGACATCTCGCCCGCCAGACGGGTCGCCCGGATGACGAACCAGAGGCAGACTATCCCCGGCAAAGCCGTCAACCACAAGATCTCCGGTGACGATATGACACCCAGAAGGAGGACGGCGGCGAGGGGACCCAGAATCCCGCCAGTCTGGTCCAGCGCCCGGATCGTGGCGAAAGAGGCGGAAAGAAGGGGTGCCGGGAGGAGCACTGACAACACGGCGTCCCTCGAAGGGCCCCGGAGCCCCTTCCCAAACCACGACAGGCTTTTGAGAACGATCAGGTGCCAGGGGGCTGTGGCCAGCCCCATCAGGGGGGACGCCAGCATGGAGAGGGTGTACCCGAGCCGGATCCGTCCCCCCGCGGACAGCCAGTTTCCCCTCCATCCTGCCGCAATGCTTCCCGCAATCCGGAAGAATTCCGAAAAAATCTCGAGCAGGGACAGTGTGAGGGCTTCGCCTCCCAGGTGCAATAACCAGAGCGGGAGAATGACATGGGCCATCTCATAGGAAAAATCTGCAAACAGGCTGGTCAGTCCGAAAGCCCGTGTCAGGGGGTGGTTTCTTCCGGTGAGGTGCGACGATCCATTTTTGTTTCCGTTCATGCGGATTTTCTTTTAAAAGCCAGGCTGGCCAGAAGCACGCCCAGAAGGATCCCGCCGATGGACAAATGTCGGGGTGTCAAAACCCACGGTGAAAAGAAGAGTCCGATCGCCAGCGGAACGGTCAGCTGGAAACTGATGGAACCCCACACGACGTCGAAGCCCAGGGAGATTTTCCCTCTCCGGAGGAACATGAACAGGGCGAGGGCTTCGGGAGACTCCGTAGCGAGGGCTGACAGAATCATCGAGATCCAGAACGGCGTCGCTCCGGGGAAAATATGCTGGAAGGAAAAAAGGCCGGAAAGAAACAGGCGGGGGCCGGCGACGATCAGCGCGGATGAGAGAAGAAAGAGCCCGGAATCTATGACGGGGCGGAATACATCGGGTTTTTCATTATCGTCGTTTTCTCCGGAGTCCGGACGGATCCGGATCAGAACCCAGGCGAAAAGAACCATCAAGGAACAACCGGCCAGGAGATGGAGAAGGCGGTTGTGCGAAAGGCCGGCCGAAAGTCCGACGGTCAAAGCCAGAAGAAGGACAGGAATTTCCTTTTGAAGCTGCCCGGAACGAACCGGTCCTTCCTTTCGCGTCCGATAGAGGTACAGGGGCCAGAGGACAAGCAGAAGAAAGGAAGGGGCCCCCAGAATCGCCCCGACTCCGATATCCAGATTCTGGCCTGCCCCCCCTTCCGGTCGGGAGGAAGCTGGCGTCCAGAACGCGATCAGGGGGAGCAAGGCTTCGGGCAAGGAGAGGGACAGGATGGCCAGAATCCGCATTCCACGAGGGTGCCCCTGGAACAATCTGCTGACGAGACGCTCCGCCGACCTTGAGAAAAGGGCGCTTCCAGTCAGGATCAGGAAAAATCCTGTCAGGATGAAAACAGCGGGCGTTGCCATCTGTCCGTTCATGACCGGAGGGGAAACCGGCCAGGGCTCGGGGGGAACAGTCGAATTTCCCCGTATTGTTGTTCGGAAATCGCTAAAAGAATGAATGCGGTCAAACGCGCCTCCGGTTTGGCGGTGTGGGCGGCGAAAACAAGGACCGCATCGCCGCCCGGAACTCATGGTAAGCTATACCAAAGGGGCTTTAAAGACAATGGATGCGTGGAGGTCCCGCGGAAACATCGAAAACCGGAAAGGTCTGTGCTGTTTTGTCCGGAGGACGGAAAAACGGAAGAGAGGAGGGAGTCTTTTATGCCCAGGACCGAACTGTCGCGCGTGACCCGTCGACGGAAAAACCCGTGGCCCTACCTTTTCGTTTTCGTCTTCCTCGGACTGTTGATCTATTTCATCGCCTACCCCATCCAGCGCCTTTTTCTGGGAGAACGACTGACGGGTTCTTCGGCCGTCCCGGTATTCCCGGTGGCCGGGGCCGTCGGATATCTGAAGGCCGACGAAGGGTATGGCATTTTTGCGGCGGAAGACCGCCAGATGCTGGAAGACTGGCAGTCGGATCTCCGGGACCCCATCCGGCAGAGACTGGCCAAGTCGTTTCTGGAAAAAGGAACGGTCGTCGTGCTCCCTTCCAATACCTCGGTCGTCTCGGTCACCCCTGCGGAGGGAAAGGTTCAGGTGCTGTCGGGGGAGATGTTCGGGAAAACCGTTTTTGTATTGAGAAACCACGTACATTTTGTCGTTTTGCCCAACCCCCGGTAAGGACGTCGGTGTCTCGGGCCACGTTGTGAGGCCGTGCCTGGAGTTCCTTCGGGGCCATCGGAGGTATTGATGAAAGAAAGACGAATCGTGAGGAAAGACGCTTCCCTTCCCCGAAAAAGACTTCCGCTTCATTTGTCGGCGGGTCTGCTGGTCATGACGGGCGGCATTCTCTGTGCGGGATTCCTGTTTTCCCCCTCCCCGGCCTTGGGTGCCTCCTGCGCGCCCCGGAAGGCCGCCCTGTCCGGAAACGCGGAATCCCAGAATCTTTTGGGGCTGGCCTATATCGACGGAAAACAGGGGTGTTCCCAAAATAGCGAGCGCGGGATCCGGTGGCTCAAAAAGGCGGCCGCGGGAGGCAGCCAGAACGCGATCGACAATCTCTGCTGGGCTTATGGCGGGGGGTATATGCCGGACAAGTCCGGAAACCGCGTCGCCAATCCGCTCCTTCCTGTCCGTCCGAAGGATGAGTCCTACTGGTGTTCCAAGGCGGATGTGCCCTTTTAGGACGGTCCGCCCGCGTTCCTGACCGTGAGGAAAAACAGGAAACCGCGTCCGGTCACGATCAGTCAAATCGCTCCCGCCGGATGTCCAGCGGGTCAAAATTCGTTCGTTCGGCGACAAAATCCGGCCGGGGAGGCCGCGTGAGGAGCGAATTCTCCACAATATTTCCTGTCTGATTGAAGACGTAAAACAGGTTGACCCGCGGCAGGGGTGTGATGTTGCTGTTGGAGCCGTGCATGATGTTGCAGTCAAAAAAAACGGCCGTGCCGGGGGGGCCCGTCACCGTTTCGATCCCGTAACGCTCCGCCAGATCTTCCAGGCTTTTGTGATCCGGAACCCCATACTCCTGTTTTTTGAGGGATCCCCGATAATGATTTTCCGGAGTCTTTCCGACGCAGGAGATGAAATGCCGGTGAGAGCCGGGTATCAGCATCAGGGGCCCGTTTGAGACGTCGTTTGTGGTCAGGAGGATCGAACAACTCACCGCCCGCATGCGCGGCATTCCGTCCTCGGCGTGCCAGGTCTCGAAATCCGAATGCCAGTAAAACTCCTTTCCCGTGAATCCCGGCTTGAAATTGAGCCGGGACTGGTGGATGTAGACGTCGCCTCCGAGGAGATAGCGGGCGATTCCCGCGATGCGTTCGTCCCGGGCGACGCGGGCGAACAGGGGGTTGTCCCTGTGAATGGCGAATACGGAGCGCACCGATTCACTCCCCGGCTCCCGGATGGTTTTTTCGGAAGAACGGACGGCCGGATCGGTGCGGATCCGGTCGATTTCCTCGAGAAAAACAGCGACCTCGGCCGCGTTATAAAGTCCGGGCAGCACCATGTAGCCTTTTTGTCCGAACCCCTCCACCATTTCAGGTGGCAAGGGGGATATGCCAGGATCGGACGGGTAGACAACGGGGTCCAGGCGATCCTGCCATTCGGGCTTTCCCGTATGTCGTGTCGGATACAAGTCGATCATTTCGGCATGCATGAAGTCTCTCCCCTGGGGCCCAAAATACTTCACGCCGGCCCCTTTCCGCAGATCGGTTCACAATGAATTGACGGCAGTCAGCTGACCGGATCGGCGTCTGGAGGGTAGACCCCGTTTTCGTCGTGGACTTCCTTCCCGGTCAGCGGTGGATTGAACACGCAGGCGAGCTTCATTTCCGTGATCCCCCGCAACAGATGATCATCGTGCCTGTCCAGGGCGTAGAGCGTGCCGGGCCGGATCGGATGGATCTTTCCGTCCGACAACGTCTCGACCTCCCCTTCCCCGCTGATGCAATAGACCGCTTCCAGATGATGCTGGTAGCAAATGTGCGTTTCTGTTTTTGCATAAATGGTTGTGATGTGGAATGAAAATCCCATCCGGTCGTTTTTCAGCAGCAGGCGGGTGCTTTCCCATGTCCGGGTGACGACCCGGCGGTCGGATTGTTCGGACTCCGCAAGCGTTCGTACGATCATTCGGTTGCTCCTTTCAAGAGGATCGCGTGGATACGCGTTCGTTCAGGACCGCCGCGAAGGATTCCTCCAGAATGTCCATGGCCTTGTTCAGCTGCTCCTTTGTGATGGTCAGCGGACACAGGCACTTGACGATTTCCGCGTTCGAGCCGCATGTCTCCATGATCAGTCCCTTCCGAAAGGCCTCCCGGCAGACTTCTTCCGCGATTTCTCCGTCCGGGCAGGCAATACCGAGCATCATCCCTCTTCCTTTCACCCGGAGGGAATGCGGTCCGTGACGGAGGGCGATCCGGTTCAGACGTTCGGCGAGCAAGCGGCTTTTGGCGCGCACGCTGCGGGCAAAGGAGTCGTCTCTCCAGAAATGCTCGATAGAGGCCGTGGCCGTGACGAAGGCGTGGTTGTTGCCCCGAAAGGTCCCGTTGTGTTCTCCCGCCTTCCACTGGTCCAGTTCTTTTTTCATCAGGACCACCGCCAGCGGCAGTCCATATCCGCTCAGGGACTTGGAAAGCGTGATGATGTCGGGCCGGATCCCCATCTCTTCAAAACTGAAGAAATGTCCGGTCCTTCCGCATCCGGCCTGGATATCGTCGACAATCAGCAGCATTCCGTGTTTTCGGCAGAGGTTTTCCAGTTTTCTCATCCATTCGGCGGAGGCCGTGTTCAAGCCCCCTTCGCCCTGGACAACCTCGACGATGGCGGCCGCCGGTTTGTCGATCCCGCTGCTCGGATCGTCGAGGAGTTTTTCCATCATGGCGATGGTGTTCACCTGTTCGCCGAAGTAGTTGGCGTAGGGCATCCGGCTGACGTGCGACAGGGGGATGCCGGCGCCCCCCGGTGGTGCTGGTTTCCCGTGGCGGACAGCGCTCCAACGGAACATCCGTGGAAACCGTTCGTGAAGCTCAAGACATTGGTCCTGCCGGTGACTTTCCTTGCCAGCTTGAGGGCGGCTTCTACGGCGTTGGCTCCGGTGGGTCCCGTAAACTGCATGAGATAGTCTTCCATTCCGCGGGGCTTCAGGATGAAGCGGTTGAACGTGTCGAGGAAGGCTTCCTTGGCGTGGGTGTACAGGTCCAGGCTGTGGGTGATTCCGTCTTGCCCGATATACTCGATCAGCGCCTGTTTGAGGAAGGGATGGTTATGGCCGTAATTGAGCGTGCCGGCTCCGGCCAGAAAATCGATGTAACGCCGTCCGTCGGTCGCAATCAGCTCCGCGCCCCGCGCTTCATGGAACACCGCGGGAAATGAGCGGCAGTAGCTTCGGACGGTCGATTCGTTTTCTTCAAATATTTTCATGATTTCTCCTGTCTCTTCCACGGGCCCGATTCAAAAAAAGGACCCGCGTGGTAAAGCTCTTCGTCATCGTGTTTTCCCCCGAAATGATCGTCTCCGGAAAAAAGGAGGCGGGTGGTGAAGGCGACCCGGTAGCGGGAAAACAGCTTGAGGAACAATGCCTGTGAAGCGGCGTTTTTGGGAGAGATGGTCGTTTCGAGGAAACGCACGCCGCGTGGAACCAGACGCTCCAGGAGAGATTCGAGCATCGAGAGGCCCACCCCGAGCCCCCTCGCTTGTGGATCCACCGCCACCTGCCAGACAAACAGTGTGTGCGGGAGGGACGGGAGACGGTAGGCCGGAACGAAACCCGCCGGTTTTCCGTTTTCATCCTCGGCCACGACGGATGTGTCGGAAAAATGGGTGCACTGGAGCAGGTTGGCGTAGAGGGAGTTGACATCGAGGGGCGGACAACGCGCGACAAGTTCAGAGACTGGCCGGCCATCACGGTCGGATGGTTGGCGCAATATGAATAACCGGTTTCCCGTCCGGTGGACTCTTTCGGGTTGTTTGGGATGAGAATGATGCGTTTGTTCGCATATCAAGAGCGACCCTCCTGGCCAGATGAAAATGGAAACGGATGCCCTGGCTTCTGTTGCCAGAGGTGTTCCGTTCAGGACTTGGTTCTCGTTGTGGCGCGTGTGTTGCGATTGTTTCAGGATGGTGCTTTTTTGGATTTCCGTTTGAAAACTGCCAGCTGATTTCTGAAACGCCAGGTCGCCGTCTCCGCGCGCGGGATGGTCACCGCGTCGATTTTTGGGACAGGACCTGCCGGATCATCCGGAACAATTGGGTGCCCAGCGTACCTCCTTGCATTCTATTGTATGTCCAGTGATACGGCCTGTTTTTGTTGAGGGTTCCCCGACGGATTGCGGACCAGGGACCGCCTCCGGCATTCGCCCTGACCGATCCGGGGAAGTCCTTTCACGGCCATCAGAACCCCCTTCGCATTTTTATAGTCTTGCAGGAGGGCGGCAGGAAAGTCAAACCCTGATAACGGAAAAAACGGAAATTTCCCCTTGTTTCCCGGAAAAAATTGTTTTTTTGGATCTATCCGGACCCGTTTTTTTGAAAAAATGGGTCCGTGACGATCTTTTTTTCAATAATAACGGTGTTTTGGGTTGAAGGAGGGGGAGAGGGGGTGGTAGCATGGTCAGGGCCCCTGTGGTGTTCTGGTCTTGACGAATGGACAGAACGCCAAGGGGATTTCTTTTTTTGAGCTTTTTGTCGTGGGATTTCTCCAGGAGGTGAATGGCGGATTCGGTCCATCCGTTCTGAATTTTCGCAACATCGGACAGGGGGAGCGCGGTCGATATGCCAGCGAGGCTCAGAAGAAGGGATATCGCTGTCGTTAATCTGGAAGTGGCGAGGAAAGCCGCTTTCGGGGCGGCGGTCGGAAACGCGATGGAGTGGTTCGATTTCGGCGTCTATTCCTATCTGGCGGTGACGATCGGCAGGATCTTCTTTCCGGAGGTCGATTCGGACGCCCAGCTGGTGGCGTCATTCGCCACCTTCGCGGTGGCGTTTGTCGCCCGGCCTGTCGGGGCCGTCTTTTTTGGACGTCTCGGGGACGCGGTCGGCCGAAAGATCGTGCTGGTCGCTACGCTCGTCATCATGGCGCTGAGCACGTTTTGTATCGGCCTGATTCCCGGTTACCGGACGATCGGATTGCCCGCCGCCATTCTCCTGTTTCTGGCCCGTCTGGCCCAGGGTTTTTCCACAGGGGGAGAGTACGCGGGGGCCATGACGTATATCGTGGAATACTCTCCGGACAAACGTCGCGGAATGATGGCGAGTCTGCTTGAAGTGGGCACCCTGTCGGGTTTTGTTCTCGGCGCGGGAATGGTCACGGCACTGACCGCCTGGATGGGACCGGAAAAAATGTTGCAATGGGGATGGCGCGTCCCGTTTTTTATCGCCGCGCCGCTCGGACTTTTCGCGGCATGGTTCCGGACCCGTCTTTCGGAAACACCCGTGTTCGAATCCCGGGAAAAGAACACGGAGGACGGGGAATCCGGTGTGCCGTTCAGGGATCTTTTTTCGTGCACTGGAGGCCGATGCTCATCGGCCTGGGTCTGGTGTTTTTTTATAACGTGATCGATTACATGGTTCTCTCGTACATGCCTTCCTACCTCTCCGCCGTCATGGGATACGGGGAGACCAAGGGCCTCCTTCTGATTCTGGTTGTGATGCTGATCATGATCCCGGTCGTCATTCTGGTCGGCGCCGCCAGCGACCGGTGGGG
>DAHWKF010000122.1 GCA_027343785.1 Leptospirillum sp.
AGATGAGGGTTCTGAACAACATAAGGTATTTTTCTTGGTTTGGTAAAGACATTTTTGATAAGGAGTGGAGCGGGATACGGGATTCGAACCCGCGACTTTCAGCTTGGGAAGCTGACACTCTACCACTGAGTTAATCCCGCCCTTTAGTGGACTGAAAAAATGCTACCACAGACACCCTGGTCTGGACAAGGAAGCATTTTACTCTGCACAGCATTTCATTGACTGTCCGCCACCCCCTCCGACAAACCCTATAAACTCCAGCTGATCTCCGTCGGCCAATTTTTTTTCCGACCAGATGTCGCGTGGAAGAATTTCAAGGTTGAGCTCTGCCACCAGATGCTTTCCGGAGATCCCCAGGTATTCGAATGCGCTCTGGACCGTTGAGGAAGCAGGCAATTCCTGTTTTTCTCCGTTCACAAACACGATCACGGCCAAAATTCCTCCTTATTTTTCTGGATTAAAGATTTTGAGCCCCGGCATTGATCCGCAACCAAAAATTTCGGGTATAATGAGCCAGACGCTGAAACCCGTAGGGAACACGGATGACGTTCCCGGAACCTCTCTCAAGTGGAATCCTGACCGATCATGATTGCTAGCCCGCTTGCCCGTTCCTTTTATCTGGCTCATTGGGTCCTGGTGACAGGTATCGCCTACGTCGCCGCAGACATGACGGATGAAGCCATCAGAACGCGGCTTGAAAACATCACCCCTCCACTGCATGCGGGTGTCAGCCTGATCCCCAAAAATCACGCACTCCCGACGGAAGATGACCTTCGGCTGATCGTCTCCAGAAACCCCTTCAGCCCCCGGGCGCGAGGGTCGAAATACCTGCCGGGAAGTTTCGACCTTTCCGATGATGCTCCGGCCGGAAACGGAGCTTCCGGAAAAGACGAGGTGGTCGCGGTCGGGAACTGGATGAACCACCGGAACCTTCCTGTCCTCAAGTCTTCCGTTCTGAAATTGCGCCTCGTCGGCACCCTGATGGCCCCCGGAACCGAGGGGGGAGCCGTCATCCAGAATATTGGGAAAGAAGACCAGAAATTTTATCATATCAACCAGGAAGTCGTCCCCGGAAAAGTTGCCCTGATGGCGGTCAGGAAGGATTACGTCATCCTGCGTGTCGGCACCCGGTTCGGTATCCTGAAAGCCCGATACAACAGTCTGGACGACGCAGGGCAGGCCCTGGCCGACAACAGCCCCGGTTCTTCCCTCCACGGAATCCGAAAACTGGATGACCATCACTGGCTGATCGAATCCCGGGCCATCCACTTCGCCATCAAAAACATGAACTCCCTGATGATGCAGGCGCGGGCGGTGCCCAACATGAACTCCGGCCATATGGACGGATTCCGCCTGGTCGCTATCCAGCCAGGTTCTCTCTACCAGGAGGTCGGGCTGGCTCCCGGAGACGTCATCCGTTCCATCAACGGCATGTCCATGAGCGATCCCCAGAATTTCGTCAAGGCGCTGACCACACTGGGCTCTGTCAGCCAGGTTCAGCTCAACCTGGTGAGAAACGGCATCCCTCAAACATTTGAATACCAGATTCAATAGGAAAAGACAGCCATTATGCCGACACATCCACCCCCTCAATCCGTCCGGGCAATAGTTTCCAGAACCGGACTCGTTCTCGCCGGAATGATGATGATTCTGATTCCCGGCGTACCCTCGGCGGATTCGGCTCCCGCACCATCCGGGCAGACGCCCGTGCCGACGCTTCTGCCCGCACCGCTGACCCCCCAGACGGTTTCCCTGAATTTCCGGAATGTCGACATATCGGTCATGGTCAAGTTCATGAGCGACCTGCTGGAAAAAAACATCGTCATGGACGAAAGGGTCAAGGGGAAAGTGACCATTCTTTCGCCCCAGGCCGTGACCATTCCGGAAGCGTTCCGGATTTTTGTCCAGGCGCTCCGGATGAAAGGATTCGAGACGGTCGAAAAAAAAGGCATGATTTTTCTCGTACCGGCAAGCCAGGCACCCATGACCCGGCAGCTTTTCCTTTACACACTGGAAAATACCAGCGCCAAATCCGTTGCCAAAACCATCAACAGCATTCTTTCCAAAGGGTTTACCCCGACACCGGTCGGCTCGATCCGTCAGGGCGGTCTTGAGGGCCCGGTCCAGATCGTCCCGGATACGTCATCGAACAGTCTGCTGGTCTCTGCCACCCCGGACGACTACGCCATCATCAAATCCCTGCTCAGGAGCCTCGACCGTCAGCCGGGAGAGGTTTATGTGAAGGCGTCCCTGATCGAGATCTCGACGGACAAGCTGGAGAACATCCAGGTCAACCTTCTGGGCGCGGTTTCGACAGGTTCCAACGGGTCAGGGGTTATTGGCGGGACCAATTACGGAATGGTGGGGGATGTGGTCAATGGAGCGACCGGAGCCAATGCGACAACCTCCACAACAGGAGCTCCCATCGCCACGGGGGCGGCCGGTGCGGCCCAGTCCCTGAGCGGACTGACCGGTTTGATCGCCGGTGTCCTGACAGGCGGCTCATTTACCTATGGTGGCGTCAACTATCCCAGCATCGGAACACTTCTGAACGCACTGCAGACGGATTCGGACGTCAAAACCCTTTCCACTCCGGAGATCCTAGCCACGGATGCCCAGAAAGCCAAGATCACCATCGGGGAAGATGTTCCCTTTATCACCGGACAGAGCCAGACAGTGGGCGGAAACGTCATGACGATGATCCAGCGGGAAAATGTCGGAATCACCCTTGAGATCACCCCCCATATCATGGCACATAAACGCGTCCGGCTCGACATCAAGCAGGAGATTTCGGCCCTGACCAACGCGTCGGAACTGATCGGGACGATCGCTGTCGGTCCCACCACCACGAAGCGTTCAACCAAGACGATCCTCACGGTGGGTTCCGGCCAGACGGTCGTCATCGGGGGTCTGATCAGCTCGACGAAGTCGCTGAACAAGTCCACGATCCCCTGGCTCGGAGATATCCCCATTGTCGGCTATCTCTTTTCCAACACAACGAATGAGAAAAAACGGGATGATCTCCTGATCTTTCTGACCCCCTATATCATCAGGGACGCGTATTCCTTTGCCGAAGTCAAGCATGGGGCGCCGGCCGAACTGAAGGAAGCGGCAAGAAAAGCCGGTCTGATCCAGACCCTGATCCTGCCTAAAAAATCGTCTTCCCGGGCGGCCGGTTTCTACCTGGGAACGGTCAACCTCCCGGGAGACCCCGGTTCTCCGGAGTAGCCGATGGACATTTCCCGGGAAATTGCCCGCGCGATCGGACATGTCTCATCCATCGACGAGGGAACGGCCGATATTTCCCTGGAAAAGCTCAAGGACCAGAATCCTGAAACCCTCTGGAAGAACTGGGCCCAAAACCGGGGAATCCCGTTTCTGACGGAATACTCCCTCGAACGGGTTTCGGCGGATTTGATCCGTTCCACCCCCATCGGTTTCGCAAAATCGCATCTCCTCCTTCCGGTTCTTATTGAGTCTCCTCCCACAGGTTCAGAGCCCCGGATCATCGTCCTGGTGGGGCACCCGAAAGGAATGTGGGCGATCACCCCTCTTTCTGCCCTCCTCTCGGACGCCGGATACCTCCCCCGTCCCTCCCCCGACCTGCTGGATATCCATATGATGCCGGCCACAACCCTCCTGAACTTTATCAACACCGTCTACGAGCACTACAGCCAGCATCAGACGACAGACGTCCTGTCCCGCATGGACTCTTCGAACGAAGAAGCAGTGGACCTCCTCTCCCTCCAGGAGTCCGTTGACCTTTTGGACGCCAGGGATGAAGCTCCCATGATCCGGCTGGCAAACTCCCTCCTGGCCCAGGCCATTCGTCAAAAAGCGTCCGATATCCATATCGAACCTTTTGAAAAGGAACTCCTTGTCCGTTACCGGGTCGACGGCGTCCTGTTCAACGTCCTTTCCATACCGTCGCGTCTTCAGGCGGGACTCGTTTCCCGTTTCAAGCTGATGGCCAACCTGAACATCGCGGAAAAAAGGCTTCCCCAGGACGGTCGCATCCGGATTCGGACCGCTGGGCGGGACGTGGATATCCGGGTGTCCACAATTCCCATCCGGCACGGGGAGCGGGTCGTTCTGCGTATTCTGGAACAGGGGACCCTTCTGCTTCCCCTGTCCTCCATCGGATTCGACCGGCAGGATCTGGACACGCTCACCAGCCTGATCCAGCTGACAAACGGGATCATTCTCGTGACCGGGCCGACCGGAGCGGGCAAGACGACGACCCTCTACGCCATTCTCAATACGATCAACAGCCCCGACAAGAACATCATCACCATCGAGGATCCGGTCGAATACCAGCTCAAGGGAATCGGACAGATCCAGGTCAACCCCCGCATCGAACTGACATTCGCCTCCGGACTCCGATCCATCCTTCGACAGGATCCCGATGTCATTCTCATTGGGGAAATCCGGGATCTGGAAACGGCCGAGATTGCGATCCAGGCCTCCCTGACCGGCCATCTCGTCTTTTCGACCCTTCACACGAACGATGCTCCTTCGGCCATTACGCGCCTTGTCGACATGGGGGTGGAACCGTTTCTTATTTCCACCAGTCTGAAAGCCATTCTGGCTCAACGGCTGGTCCGGAAGATCTGCCCGGAATGCCGGGAGCCCTATGTTCCGGACAGGAATGAAATGGGCCGTCTCGGGATGACGCAGGAAGAACTGGAGTACGGGACGCTCTTTCGGGGAAAAGGTTGCGGCGCCTGCCTGAACACCGGGTACAAGGGTAGACAGGGCATCTATGAACTTCTCGTGGTGGACGAAACGATCGGCCAGATGATCGATAGCCGGGCGCAGGTTTCGGAGATTCGCCAGAAGGCCCGGAACCGCGGGATGTTTACGCTGCTTGAAGACGGGAAACGCAAGGTTCTGGCAGGGATCACCACATCGGAAGAGGTCCTGCGGGTCGCCCTGTCTGAAATCACGGTCGAAAACTAGAAAGGCCAAACCGTGCCTGTTTATTCGTACCAGGGCGTCCAGGAAAACGGCTCCCGCATTACCGGGCTGGTTGACGCCGACAGTCCGCGAACCGCACGGCAGAAACTGAAAACCCAGGGCATCCTTCCGCTGACCCTGACCCCCCGGGAGGACACGCCGGCTGCTCTTCGGACCGGAGGAGGCCGACGGGCCAAATCCAAGGACATTGCCCTGTTTACCCGGCAGATGGCGATCCTGATCGGATCCGGAATTCCCGTCGTGGAAGCACTGGGAGCCATACTGGACCAGGGACTTCCCGATCCGATGGGCAGCATGATCGCCGCCGTCCGGGAAGACGTCAAGGAAGGCCAGCCCCTGAACCGGGCCCTGTCCATCCACCCCCGGATATTCTCCGACCTGTACGTCAACATGATCCGCGCGGGAGAAGAGTCGGGTACGCTCGACGTGATGCTGGACCGTCTGTCCGACTTTCTGGAAAAACAGGTCGAAACCCGCAGGAAGGTCGTTGGAAGTCTGTTTTATCCCCTGATCCTGATGATGGTCGGCATTTTGATGGTGATCTTTCTGCTCGCCGTCGTCATGCCCCGGATCACCTCCATTTTCAAGGGACTCAATGCGACACTTCCCCTACCGACCATCCTCCTGATGGGGATGTCCGACTGGATCCGACACGAAGCCGTATGGATCCTTCTCGTCCTGGTGATTGCATCCTTTTTTATGGCCCGGATCATTGCCAGGAATCGCCAGAAAATCGACCTGTTGCTCCTCAGGATTCCCCGGGTGGGAACCCTGATCGCCCAGGATCAGGTCGCCCGCTTCGGCCGAACCCTCTCCGTCCTTTTGAAAGGCGGCGTTCCCCTCCAGAGGGCTCTGGAAATCGGAACCTCCGTCCTGACCAACCAGGCCCTCAGAAGCGCGGCCGTCCAGGCGCGGGAAGATGTCCGGAACGGCGAATCCCTCGGATCGGCCCTCAAGCGCTCCCCCTATGTTCCCAAAATGGCCATCCACATGATCCAGACAGGGGAACGTTCCGGAAAACTCGAGGAGCTTCTCCTCAAGATGGCGGAGGGTTACGAGTCGGAGGTTTCCCAGACGGTGTCAACGCTGACTTCAATCATCGAACCGGTTATGATACTATTCATTGGTGCTATTGTTCTTTTTATGGTTTTGGCCGTACTCCTTCCCATCTTTGAAATGAGCCAGGCAGTTGAATGATCTCCTTGCTCCAGCCACTATCCCCCGGAGGAACGCCTTGACCCCAGACGGCCCGACCCGACGACAGACGAAGTTCCCCTTCCTTCCGTCCGGAGACGGAGGATTTACACTCATCGAAATCATGGTGGTGATCTTTATCATCGCCCTTCTGGCCGCCCTGGTCGTGCCCAAGATCATTGGCCGGACGGAGGAAGCAAAGCGGGTGTCCGCCAAAGCCCAGATTCGGGAAATCGAAAACGCCCTGAACCTCTACCATCTTGATAACGGCAATTATCCGACGACAGAACAGACCCTCGACGCCCTGATCAAAAAACCGACGACGCCGCCCATTCCGAACAACTACAAGGACGGCGGCTATATCTCCAAAATCCCCAAGGATCCCTGGGGACATCCCTACATTTACCTCTCCCCGGGAAATCACGGGGAGTTTGACATCATCTCCTACGGAGCGGACGGGGTCCGAGGAGGGACGGGCAACAATGCCGACATTGATTCCTGGGCCATGGACAAGTGAGGCTCCCATCAACCTTTATCTGAAGGCCGGTCATCCATGAAACCGACCCCCTCTTTCCGGAAACTCCTCCAGAAATTCAGTGCCCTGTCCAGAGGGAAAAGAGTTTCCGGATTCTCCCCCGATACATCGGCCGGAAAAACAGGGACAGGAATCCGGCGCTTCCGGCGGCTCCCCCTGCTCTTTCTCGTTTTCTGGGGTGCGGGAATGTTCCTGTGGTTTGCGGGCCGAAACTTTCCGGGACAGGAAATGGCGATGGAGATACTGTCCGGTTTGTCTTCCAAGACGGGACTCGGGGTCAGCGCGGACACGGGGAAATTCCACCTGCCCGCCACCCTGACCTACGAGGGCCTCCACCTGGTTTCGCCGGCTCCGGGCGGACCGGTGGCCTGGGAGATTCCGCGGTTTACCGGCCACATGGATCTGGCCAGCCTGGTCAAGGGGAAACCCCGCTACAACTTTGACGTGAAAGCCTATGGAGGCGAATTCCGGGGGCGCCTCCAGCAGGCCCGCAAAGGACAGTGGAACCATCTTCGGGGAAAAACGATCCACCCTATCGACCTGGTGTCCACCAGAAAGCTGATCCGTCAGGACCTGTCCGGGTTCATGAATCTCGAAACCGACTATACGTGGACGAAAGGCAATGAACAGCTCGGCCACGGCATTCTCGGCCTTTCCATCAAAAATCTTGTGGTGCGCTCCCTGAAACTGAACGGCATCCCCCTTCCCGACCTGGTTTTTACATCTGTCAAGGGAAGATTCTTCCTGCATGACGGTCAGGGACGCATTGAATCCCTGACCGCCGACGGCCCACTCGCCTCCATTACCGGATCAGGCACGATCTTGCTGCGGGTTCCATACCCCACCAGCCAGATCAACATGGATCTCCACGCTCGCCTCAAAGGCCAGCTCAAGGCCATTCCGTTGCCCTCTCTCGAAGACCGCAAGGACGGAACTCTCCACATTCATCTCCAGGGGGTTCTGGCCTCCCCGGCAGTCGCGTTGAACGGCCTTTTGCTTCCACACTAGGGTTATGGCCTCTTCCCGATTCTGGATTCTCACACCCCGCTCCGGAGATCTGAAATATCAGGCCTACAGACGCGTCAAAAAGATATGGCTTCCGGAGCCCCCGTCTTTTCTGAGATTGCCTGTCCGGGAGATAATCACCCCGCGCCAGGGACAACCGGAAGGACACGAAGGCCCCCTGCATGACAAACCGGTCCCCGCCGCCTCCGTGCTCCTGTGGCCCACTGAACTGTCTGTCGCCGGTGCCTCGCGCATTCCGGGAATTCCCCGCTCGGAACTGTCCGGAGCTGTCGCCGGAGAACTGGAACCCCTGCTTCCCTGGAATATCGAGGAGTGCCAGATTGCCGTCCATGCCACACGCATCCCCCAGGGCTGGGATGTCTACGCCTGGGCGACTCCCCGTCGATGGCTCGAAAATGCCCTCACCGCACTCGCCGGTTACGGGATCGACCCGAAGCACATCATTCCGGAAACAGCCGCACTGCTCGCCTTCAGGGCGTCCGATCCCACCCCCCGGCCCCAGACGGAGTTTCTTCTCTCAACCGGAGAAAACCGGCATCTCGTCATGACCATCAGGGACGGACTCCCCTTACGGGAATCGGTTGTCACCATAACGCCGGACGGAAAGGGAACCCCTCCCTGGATGGACTTTCTGGTCGCATCCGCCATTATGGACCCCCCCGACAGGGCTTTTCTCTGGACGGGGCCCGGACGGGAGGAAAACCTGGGCGATGGGGGGAGTCTGGTTCCCCCGGATCCGGAAAGGCAGGAGGAAGAACGCAACGCGGTTGCCGTCGGTCAATGGATCGGCAAGAACGGTACAATGAACCCCCCTCCGGACTTTCGGAGCG
>DAHWKF010000121.1 GCA_027343785.1 Leptospirillum sp.
ATATCACTGTCCGTGTTGTGGCATGGAAAAAGGTCGGGACCACAACGCCTCCCTGAACATCTTGAGACTCGGGCTGGAGTCTCGGGGTTAGCCCCCGGAAGCTCCGGCGTTTACGCCGGGGAGCAGTCACAAGAGTCCATCGGCCTTCAGTTTGGCTTCAAGGTCTTCGTGGGAGATTGTGGGCTCGTCCCGTCTCTCCGCAACAATGACAAGGTCTTCAATGTCCTCAAGCAAGGCTTCGTATTCGTCGACGGAGAGCACGACTGACATCTTTTTTCCAGTTTCGTCCGTAATGTAGTGTGGGTGAAGGTTCGGTTTCATCCGTTTTCCTTTCATACTGTCGCTTTTTTGCGATTCCGGTTCATGGCCTCCACGGCCTGATCCATGGCCGCCCGTACCGGGTCCAGATTCAGCCGCGCATAGATGCTTGTCGCTTACGAGGTCTTGTGCCCCAATGCCTTTCCGACAATGGGGAGGGAGGTTCCCCCGATGGTCATCCATGACCCCATTGACCGCCTGAGGTCATGTATCCGTAAATCTTCCAGTTTGGCCCTTTTCAAGAGCGTTCCCCAGGCCCGTTTCGGCTCCATGTAGTGGCCCTTCGCTCCCGGTCCCGGAAGAACGAAGACGGAAGAGGTCTCCGCTCTTCGTCTCCGGAGGATGTCCAGCACATCCGGCCCCAAGGGAACCCGCATCGGGTCGCCGTTCTTGGACCGTTCGCCGGGAATCTTCCAGACGGATCGTTCGAAGTCGATATCCTTCCATCGCATGGAGAGAACGTTGCTTTTCCGGGCCCCCGTAAAAAGGGACAGGAGAATGAAGTCCTTGAATGCCGGGTTCTCGGTCAGGTCCAGAGCCTCGAAGAACCGGGACAGTTCTTCCCCGGAAAGAAAGCGGTCCCGGCTGACCTCCCGGAATCTCTTGATCCCCCGGCAGGGATTCTCCCCCTTATGGTAGCCCCAGATGATCGCCTTCGAGAACAGGGTGGAGAGAAGGGCCAGGACCCGGTTGCCTGAACGGGCATTTCTTTTCCGATGGTCTTGTGCAGGGCTTCGACCTTCGAGCGGGTGATCCCGGAAAGGATCTGGTTCCCCCATTGCTTCAGATACTTCTCGAAGCTGTGCCGGTCGTTTCCCGAGGATTTCTTGAGGGAGCCGTGCCGCTCCATGTAGACAAGGAAAAACTCCCCGACCGTGATCCCTTCCTTCTTTTCCGCCTTCGGATTCTTCCCCTGGGCCAGATCCGTCCTCATCTTCCTGGCCTTTTCCCGGACCATCGCCACATTCAGGTCGGGCCAGAAGCCGACCTTGAACCTGTCGTGTTTCCGGACCATGAGAACATCAAGGAAAAAGGTCTTGTTTCCCGTGGGGTAGACCTTTATCCCGAGGCCCTTGAGCTCCGAGTCGCGGACAAGATAGGGCTTCTCCTTCGGGAACAAGGTTTCAAGCCCTTTTTGCGTGAAGTGCTGAATTTCCGACATTCTCTTTTCATCCCGTTCCATTTTCCGGATCGATCCCGAAAACAGACATTCAGGACTGGTGCCACTTCCCGGTCAATTTCGGTTCCATGTTGTACGTCAATTTTCATCAAACAACAAAGAAACGGATCAAAGGGATAATCCGTTAAAATATTTTGATTTGCTGAATTTATAGGGGTCGATCAATTGATGTCAAACAAGGAAAATACCAGCCAAGAGAACCATAATCACTCGGTCAGAGGTTCGAATCCATCCATCTCCAGCAATATCAGTGGTAACCAATAAAACAATTCTCTCTTTGAAAACTTTTTTTGATGGATGTCAGTTTGTATTACATGTGTCCATGAATATTTCAAGTCTGAAATGACCCAACCAGTGAACAGCGCTGTTACTCGCAGTATTTATTTTGGAATAAAAATTGCTTGATTATTGTGATGTGATTGAGTCTGTGATCGGAAACAGGCGAAGTCTGTCAGGTCCGGTTTCCGGCACATGTAATGATTTAACCCAGTCCAAGGTGACTTTATCGAAAGGAAGATGGCATGAAGAAGCTTAAGTCGCTCTTTCTAGCAACCATTATTGTCGGGGCGGTTTCTTTCACGGGCTGCACCATGTGGGCCTCTCCTTATGGAACGGAGGAGGGGTCAATGGGGATGATCTACACCGATCTCACCGTCGGTTCACCCTTGAAGGACAATCCCAATGCGACATCCCTCAAGAAAGGTGAGGCCTGCAGCACTTCGATCATCGGTTTCCAGACTGACGGAGACTCTTCTACTCAAACGGCCATGAAAAATGCCGATATTAAACATCTCGTGTCGGTCAAACATCATGTTACCAGCGTTCTGGGGATCTACACCAAGGTGTGCACGATCGCAAAAGGCCGGTGATCCATGCATAAAGGAACGAGTCGTCAGAAAAATCAGCCGGAAAAGTGAAACGGTGTTCAGAAACCGGGAGCAAGCCAGGGACTTGGCGTGTTTCCGGTTTTTTGTTCAAGAAAACAGGGACGTGGGCACGTTGCTTCTGAATGTTTCTCCAACCCTGCCCTCTCTCAATCAACGTCAATGTCCTTAATTGGGCCAGGATACTGCGTTGGCCTCTCCTTTATGCTCGGAATGATTCGCAGGTTCTGAATCCCATCCCAACTCAACGCCGATCGATCGTTTTAGCTCTGAGACCCTATCAAACGGTGTTTTGAGCCACTGGATTGCCCAGACAATGCCTCTACGCGACATTCTCTCAACAATTGAAACCTGACCCGGGGGGGGATTCTTCTTGATGATGAAATATAGCGGGTATATGCTCAATAATGAGGCCCGAAGATGAATGCAGCTCCGGATTGCCTCCGTTCGTGCCATCAGTTTTCGCAAGGAGGTTCGAAAATGCTTCTTCGGGGGAAGAAATATATCTTCGACATGATCTTGCTGGGTCTTGTCCTCGCGTTTTCCGGCTGTGCCCACAACAGGGTTACCCTGGGATTTTCGCCCATATCCGGAAAAGGTATCGGGACACTTCCATCAGAAACAGTTGTCATCTCGACCTTGCAGGATCATCGGTTTCGTCTGTATTCGTTTGAAGCCAATGACATGCCCGATATTGTCGGGTGGGGGCAGGCTACCGGTACGCTTTATACGCCACAGAACATCCCGGCCCATGTTTCCCGCGCTCTGGCGGAGCAATACAAAGCGCTGGGGATGCATGCCCGTTATGAGCCCGGACTGGGTTGCCGGGTCAAGAAGGATATCGGTGGGCATTCCCGTTTGATCTTGACAGGTGAAGTGCCTGGATCGGGAACGGTCCTGTGCGGTTCGATCATCGATTATCAGTTCCAGATCGACCACCCGATGGTAGGGTTCGGGACCGAAATTTCAACGTACGACATGGCGGCGGGAGCCACCGTCAAGGCTCAGGTGACGCTCCATCTCTATTTGGCTGATGCCAGCGACGGTCGCATCCTCTGGGAAGGAATCGTGGATGAAGCCCGGGGTATGAGAAATGCCCATCCCCCCGATCTGAACGCCAAAGGGGTTTCACTTCTTGAAAAGACCCTGGCTCGGACGATTGTCAAATCAGCCAAGGCGTTTTCCCCCTCCCTCGAATAGTTTTCGAAGACCCCGGAGCTTTTGTCTGATTCAGGAAGGTTCCGTTGTTTTTTGGGTCGCATGCTCCGGATATCGTTCTGTCCGTTTGAAGGTTTTGTCCCGGGGTTAAACAGTTTACTTAAAATATGATCTAAATGAATCCAATCTCTACAATATGGAAAGATTCGTAGGGATAAGCGAAGCGGCAAAAGCATTGGGCGTCTCCATCACAACGCTCCGACGATGGGAAGCGACCGGAAAGCTTGCGGCTGAACATACGGCGGGAGGCCATCGCCGGTACGACCTGGCGAAGTTGCGTCCGGAGTGGTTTCGGGCGGCAGATGAGGCCCATCGCAAGACTGTGGCGTATGCCCGTGTTTCCAGCCCCGACCAGAAAGAAGATCTGGAGCGACAGAAACAGGTTTTGGAACTGTACTGCGCACGTCAGGGCTGGACCTTCGAGGTCATTTCCGATCTCGGTTCCGGCATGAACTATCACAAGAAGGGCTTGAAGCGTCTGCTGGATTCCGTCATTGAGGGACGAGTCGGGCGGCTTGGTCATCACCCACAAGGACCGGCTCCTGCGCTTCGGTCTTGATATCAATCGGGGGAGTATTGTCAGAAGATCGGTGGGGGCTTCCTGGACCATGTTTCCCCGATCCCGACGGATTGCCGATTTCAGGGGGATGTCGGCTTATTTTTCGCCCCAATTCCCCCACTCTCCGGTAAACGTCGATCTCCGGTAAAAGCTCTTTTTTCGTGTCCAAACCTTTCTCTTTCAATCAGATTTCGGGGAGGCCCGAACCGTCGACAGCCGCAAAAGGCTTGGATGTACGGGGGATTCGATTTGTGGATGGTTTGTGAACCCCGTTCCTTGTCTGTTCCGGTTTCTCAACGATGGAGCAAGGTCGAAGGCAGATGGGCGACACGGTGAATCGTGGCCAGCATGCGGGAGAAAGCCGGTGATTCTCCGAAGTGCCCTTCCATAATGGTGAAAACCTTCCCTGATATTGTTGGATGAGGCAGAGGATTCTTTCGGGGTTTGCTTTCCGGTTTATTTTTATTGATGAGGAGGAGCGCATGGTTTCAGACAGCCTTGTTGATCTTTCCCGGCTCCAGTTTGCGGTGACGGCCCTTTACCACTTTCTCTTTGTTCCGCTGACTCTCGGGCTGAGCTACATCCTGGTGATCATGGAAACCGTATACGTCATGACGGGGAAAGAGATCTACAAGGACATGACGCGGTTCTGGGGAAAACTGTTCGGGATCAATTTCGCCCTGGGGGTAACGACCGGCCTGACCATGGAATTTGAGTTCGGGACAAACTGGTCCTATTTCTCCCAATATGTGGGCGACATTTTCGGAACCCCCCTGGCCATCGAGGGATTGATGGCCTTTTTCCTGGAGTCCACCTTCGTCGGACTCTTCTTTTTTGGCTGGGACCGTCTCTCGAAAGTCGGTCATCTGGTCGTCACGTTTCTCACGGCGACGGGAAGCAGCCTGTCCGCCTTGTGGATTCTGGTCGCGAACGGATGGATGCAACGTCCGGTCGGTTCCCACTTCGATCCGGTCACCATGCGGATGGAGCTGGGCAGCCTCTGGACGGTGTTCTTGAACCCCGTGGCACAGGCCAAATTTGTCCATACGGTCAGCGCGGGGTACGTCACCGGTTCGGTATTCGTCCTCGGGATCAGCTCATGGTATATCCTGAAAGGGCGGAATCTCCCGTTCGCCTTGCGTTCTTTCCGTATCGCGGCGGCGTTTGGTCTGGCCAGCGCTGTTTCGGTCATCATCCTTGGGGACGAATCGGGTTATCTGGACGATATCGGCCAGAAAACCAAGCTCGCCGCGATGGAAGCGATGTGGGAGACGGAGCCCGCTCCGGCCAGCTTCAATCTGTTTGCCATTCCCGACCAGAAAAACATGAAAAACGATTTTGCGATCCGGATCCCCTATGTTCTGGGGTTGATCGCCACCCGTTCCTACGATACGACCATTCCGGGGATCCGGGAGATTGTCCGGGAGAACGAGAAGCGTATCAAGACCGGCATCCAGGCGGTGACAGCCCTCTCCCGGATGCGAAAAAATCCGTCCGACGCCGGCGCCCGGGAGATTTTCGCGGCGACCCGGAAAGATCTGGGTTTCGGCCTGCTCCTGAAACAGTTTGTGCGGGATCCGGAAAAGGCGAATGCCGCCGATATCCATCGGGCCGCCCTGGCCACCATTCCCCGCGTGACCCCCCTGTTCTGGTCTTTCCGTTTGATGGTCGGATTGGGATTTGCCTTCTTCGCCCTCTTCGCATTGGCGTTCTATTATTCCAGTCGAAACAGTTGCATTC
>DAHWKF010000002.1 GCA_027343785.1 Leptospirillum sp.
AGGGGATTCGTTGTCGATGGCCACGGCATGGATCGCCTTGCACAGCCGGACGGCCTCTTCCAGTGATCGCTGGTGGACATTCCTGCCGGTGGCGCAACCGACAGTTCCGCCTTCATGGATTTGGTCATGCAGGCGGCCCAGGAAGGCTTCCGGAGTCGTTTCGTGTCCCCCGGCACAGACGACGCCCGTCCGCCCCGCTGCCTTCACGGCTTCGGAAAGAAGATGGCCTTCGGGTTTTCCCTCCGGGGAAAGAGGAGGATTGACCTTGACGAAGTCGGCTCCAAGGCAGGCGGCGACGCCGGCCGCCCCAGCGACCATGTGCGGGTCCTGTTCCCGGTTGACGGCTTTTCCCCGGGGGTAGGCCCAGATCACCGCGACCAACCCCATCCTGTGGGCGTCATTGATCAGACGGGCCGCTTCCGTCAACATTTCGGACTCATGTTCGCTCCCCGGATAGATCGTGTACCCCACCCCCGTGATCTTGAGGCCGGAGGATTTGATGAAAGCCCCCACCTGTTCCATCGTCTGCCATTGGAGCGACACGGGTTCTCGCTGCGCGGTCTTGACCAGGTGGCTCTTTGAGTTGAGCTTGACCAGGTACGGAATATCAGGATAGCTTTCTCCATACCGGGCGATCAGGCCCAACTGGGTGGCAAAACAGCCGATTGGCGCGGCGGAGGCAATCCGGAACAGATGCTCCGGGGACGCGTCTTCCGGATCGATCCCCTGCCCGAAAAAGTCATCATTCAGATGCTCCACCTTCTGGTCGCCGGCCATCAAAAAAAGACGTCCCTTGTCCCTTGTCATGAGACGGTAGTTCTCCTCCCAGGTTTTTCGACGATCCGCTGGGACGTCCAGCGGGACCCGAACAGTTTTCGCAGCCATTCATTTCTCCTTTCCGTTTGAATTTTTATCGAGGATGGCGATCGGACATCAAAAAGGCCACTTCCACCCGGTGATTTCTGGCCGATCGGTCCCCTCTTTCATCGCATAGGCCAGGTGATCGAGGATCTGGTCCTTGAGCCATTCCTTGACGTGGGCGCCGCGTGTGCCGATTCCGGGAACTCGGTCAATGACGTCGATGGCCAGCGAAAACCGGTCGACCTGATTTTCGATGGCCAGCTGGAGGGGGGTGTCGATGCTTCCTTTTTCCTTGTACCCCCGGACGTGAAGGTTTTGATGGTTCGTCCGGCGGTAAGAGAGCTTGTGTATCAGCCAGGGGTAGCCGTGGAAGTTGAAAATCACAGGGCGATCCGATGTGAACAGGCTGTCGAAGTCCCGGTCCGACAGGCCGTGTGGATGTTCGGAGGGGGGTTGAAGACGGAACAGATCCACGACGTTGACAAAACGGATTCGGATTTCCGGAAGTTTTTCCCGGAGAATGGCGACGGCAGCCAACGATTCGATGGTGACGACATCACCGCAGCTGGCCATGACGACATCCGGCTCCTGTCCCCCATCGTTTGACGCCCATTCCCAGAGACCGATCCCCTTCGTCGCATGACGGACAGCCGACTCCATGTCCAGAAACTGGAGATGGGGCTGCTTGTCGGCCACGATAACGTTGACGTAGTCCGTGCTCCGTAGACAATGGTCGGCAACGCTGAGCAGTGTGTTCGCGTCAGGGGGAAGGTAGATCCGGGTCACGGTGGCCCGCTTGTTGGTGACGACGTCCAGAAACCCCGGATCCTGATGGGTGAACCCGTTGTGATCCTGCCGCCAGACGGTCGAGCTCAAAAGGATATTCAGGGAGGAGATCGGCGCGCGCCACTGAATTTCCGTCTTGCACTTTTCCAGCCATTTGGCGTGCTGGTTGACCATGGAATCGATGATATGGGCGAACGCTTCGTAAGTGTTCAGGAGGCCATGCCGGCCGGTGAGCAGGTACCCCTCGAGCCATCCTTCCAGGGTATGTTCGCTCAGCATCTCCATGACGTGGCCGTCAGGGGAGAGCTCGCACCCGTCACTGTCGATCGGCAGGGTTTCCGCCATCCAGGCCTTTTTGGAGACCTCGTAGATGGCCTGGAGGTGGTTGGAGGCCGTTTCGTCCGGACCGAACACCCGGAAGTTATGAGGATTGTTTCTCATGATGTCGCGGAGAAAGGTTCCCAGGATGAAGGTGTTTTCGGCCTCGCCGACCGCCGGTTTCCTGACGGTAACGGCATAATCCCTGAAATCGGGCATGTCGAGGGGTTTTCGGAGGAGGCCTCCGTTTGCGACCGGGTTGGCGCTCATCCGTCGGGTTCCCTTGGGGGACAGGGATTTCAGGGAGGGGATCAGGGCTCCGTCTTCGTCAAAAAGCTCTTCCGGGCCATAGCTTCTGAACCATTCTTCCAGGATGGAAAGGTGGGCCGGGTTGCTGATGGCATCTGTGATCGGTACCTGGTGGGCCCGGAAAAACCCTTCGATATGATGGCCGTCCACCTCCTTGGGTGCCGTCCACCCTTTCGGCGTCCGGAGAATGATCATCGGCCAGGCCCCACGGACGGGGTTTCCCGTCGAACGGGATTTTTTCTGTATGCGCCGGATATCGGCCAGACAGGTGTCCATCGTTTTGGCCATCAATCGGTGCATGACGGTGGGATCGTCCCCTTCCACCACATAAGGTTTGTAGCCGTAGCCGACAAAGAGGTTCCTGAGCTCCTCCGGAGAGATACGGGAGAGCACCGTGGGGTTGGCGATCTTGTATCCGTTCAGATGGAGGATCGGAAGAACCGCTCCGTCCGTGATCGGGTTCAGGAATTTGTTCGAATGCCAGGAAGTGGCCATGGGACCGGTTTCCGCCTCTCCGTCGCCGATGACGCAGGTGACGATCAGGTCGGGGTGGTCGAATGCTGCCCCGTAGGCGTGCGACAGGCTGTATCCGAGTTCGCCCCCTTCGTTGATGGAACCGGGCGTTTCCGGCGTGCAATGGCTCCCCAGCCCTCCCGGGAAAGAGAACTTCCGGAAAAATGTCCTCATGCCGGTAGTGTCAGGGCTTCGATCCGGATACACCTCGGAATAGGTTCCTTCAAGGTAGGCGTTCGACAGAATCGCCGGAGCGCCGTGTCCCGGTCCGCTGATGTAGATCATGTTCAGGTCATGCCGGCGGATCAGCCGGTTGGCATGAACCCAGACGAAGTTTTGCCCGGGATCCGACCCCCAATGGCCGAGAAGGCGTTTTTTCAGGTGCTCTGGTGCCAGAGGAGATCTCATAAGGGGGTTGTCTTTCAGATAGAGCATCCCCAGAGAAAGGTAGTTGGCCGCTCGCCAGTAGGCGTCCATCGCCATCAATTCTTTTTCGTCTGTTTTTGAAGACATCAGACCTCCAGGAGGGAAAAAAGGTGGGAGGGGGATTTCGGGTCCGCGGCAGTGTCCGGAGGAAAAGCTTTTACCGCTCACGGCTCAACTATAACAACAGTTTCCCTCGAAGAAAAGGAGACCTTTTTTCACGGAAAATTGCCTTTTCGCTCATCCGGACTATAATCAGGACAGAAGATGAAATCAGCCATTTTGAAGGGTTTTGTTTCATTTTCTGATTTTTCTTCCCATTAGAGGCAAATCCTGCCCGAGGAGGTTCTTCATGAAAAAATCCCGTCTGTTCCTGTCTCTCCTGATCCTCATCTCCCTTTCCACACCGGCTTGGGCCGGCTCCAGGGTCAAGGCCCTGATCAACGAGCAAGGCTGCCTGGCATGCCATTCTGTCGACCAGAAGATGGTCGGGCCGTCTTTTAAACAGGTGGCGGAGAGATACCGTGGAAAAAAAGGCTCCCTCTCCATGCTGGCCCAAAAAATCATCGATGGTGGGAACGGTCACTGGAACGACCTGACCGGAGGAATGATGATGCCCCCCCATCCGAACCTTTCCAGCAAGCAGGCCAAAGCCATCGCGGCGTGGGTGCTTTCCCTCAAATAGGGGAAAACACCTGTCCGCCTTTTGCGGAGATGCCCGGGAGGGAAAAGCGTGATGACGACTTTTTCTCCCGGAAAACGGAGCGCCTGTTGCGAATATTTTCTGACCGTCCGGTTCCTCCGGAAACCACCGGAGAGACCGGTCTCCTTCCCGGAAAAACTGGAAAGATCATTGTGGCCGTCTTTTTTCTGACTTTCTTTCTGGTTTTCTGTCCTTTCCGCCTTTTGTCCGCGCTGGCAGACGAGCCCTCCAGCCCGGTCACGCTCGATGAGGCTGTCAGGAAAGCCCTGTCGGCCCGTCCCGACCTGAAGGCCGAAATGGACCGGGTCAGAAGCGCCCGGGAACAGGTCGGCCAGGCCCGGGCCGGATATTATCCTCAGGTGTCGGCCAGTCTTCAGACCATCTATGGAAACAGCCTTTTCGGATTTTTCCTTTTTCAGGGATATCAGTATGCCGACCTGAACCTTCTGACGTTCACGCTGACCCAGACATTGCTGGATTTCGGAAAGACCGGATCCCAGGTGAAGGGCAGCCGTTTCGGATGGTTGGCCGAGAAGGATCGCGAACGGGAACTGATGTTCCGGACCATTCGTGACGCGGAGTCGGCCTACTTTACCCTCCTGGCCGACCAGCACCAGGTCCTGGCAGATGAGAAAAGCCTGGAAGATGCCAGGCTCCAGCTTGAACGCGCCCGGCTGCGTCATGTAACAGGGGCCGGGATCATCCTGGATGTCACCCGCGCGCGCGTCAATGTCGGATCGGCCAGGCTCGCTCTCATCCGATCCCGGGACAAGGTCAGGAGCGATTCCCTGGATCTGGCCCAGGTCATGGGGATTCGTCGCAACGTTTTTCTGGTAGCCCAGGAGGTGGATCGGGATCCGAACCTCGTCGCCTCCCCCGACCCGGACCGGGATCTTCCGGTGGCCCTTTCGCATCGACCGGAGTGGAAGGAAGCCAACGACAATGTCCAGGCTGCAGGGGCCAATCTCAAATTCGCCAAATCCCAGAACTATCCGACCGTCAACGCCCTGATCCAGTCCTTTACCGCCACGATTCCCAGAGGAGCATTGCCGTTTACCTATATCCCGAACAATCAGCCCTATTCGACATTCAACTTCGGGGGGATCCTGACCATTCCCATTTTTGAAGGTGGATATATGGTTCATCAGACGGCAAGGGCCCGCTCCGACCTGGCGGCGTCGCTCAACACCCGGCGTTCTGTTCGCATCCAGATCGGTACGGATCTCAGAAAGGCGGCTCTTGATATCCAGGATGCCCGGGAGCAGTTGGAGGAAGCAGTGACGGAAGAAGAAAATGCCAGGAAGAACGACATCCTCGTGGAACAAGCCTACCGGATGGGTCAGGTGCAGTCTGTCGACGTGATGGATGCGCAGACCGAACTCCGTCAGGCGCGAGAATCGGTGATCCGTGCGCGCTACCTTCTCATGAAGGGCTATGTCTCCTATCAGTATGCCCGGGGGACACT
>DAHWKF010000008.1 GCA_027343785.1 Leptospirillum sp.
GAGCCCGGGACTGAGGAAGCATCCCGGGGTGGGTCTTCTTGCCTATGGTCAGCGTAGCGGGTTGGATACCGCTCTCCCTGGTCAACCTGAGCTTGTCGAACCTCCTTTCAAGCTCCGCCGTTCACGGCGGGGTGGTTGACCCACCTCTTCCGCAAAGTTCTTCCAGCGCAGTGACAAGCGTAATCCCGTGCATCCTGACGCGGTCGTCCAATGGAACCATTGTTGGAGTTTCCGCAGTAATGGTCCGCGGAGTTCCATGCCTGAACATGTAAATCGCCTTTGGCCAGCCATGTCTTCTGAAATGCGATTTTTTCCTTCCCCTGCCTGGATGGATGATTCCGTTTTCTGCAGGCATGCCTTCAATAACAGGATCCTTGAGGATGGTGAACCCTTCCTCTTCAAGGCGTTTTATGATGGCGGGAGCAAATGGGCGGGTATATTCGGGAAAATGTTCGTAAAGATAAAATCCACGGGCGTCGATATCCTCATGAAACTCGACAGAGATGGCATATTCCCTGTATCTCAGATCGTCCATCAGGTAACGCACCTCCTGTGCAGGGTGTCCTTTGGCAAACTCTCTGTTGAGGTCAATGCCATTCGCGTTCTGACGGGTTTTTTTGGCGAATCCCCCCGGGTTTATCAACGGGAACAGATCCAGATTTATCCGGGATAAAAGGGAAGAAAGGAGGGGGTCATTCCATCTTTGAAGGAGTGAGAGAATGGAGTGGGGGCCAGCAGGTTCATCACCGTGGATACCGGCGGACAGCAAAATCCGGGGATTTTCCGGTCGGGATCTGAACAGGATTTTTACGAGGGGAACCTCTTTATTGTCCCAATGGACAGGGCCAAGTTTTCTGATCTTCTGGGCTCCGGCTTTTTCGGCGGCAGAGATGATCTCATTCAGCAGGACAGCGGGATCATGAATTTGTTCCATTTATCTTTGTTCCCTCCTTTTGAACTCAGAACGGCAAAGCCCTTCCTCTTTTCCAGGACTTCCATCGGGAGATTTTTTTTTTAGCTCTGGTAACGGTCTCCCCATTTAAGTTTGTCTCTCAGAACTTCAAAGTAATTCCGGTCCGGCGAAACGACCAATGTCGTCATGGCCGGAGAACGGGTGATCTCGACAAGGTCTCCGGCGACCAGCGGGAAGTCCACTTGCCCATCAAATGTCACAATCACCGAGTCCCCTTTTTTGATCAGGATCTCCAGTCGAATCTTGTCCGGAAGCAGGAGAGGACGGTGGGTCAAGGTATGCGGGCAGATCGGTGTCATGATAATCCCTTCCATCTCGGGGTAGACAATCGGGCCCCCTGCAGAGAGATTATAGGCGGTGGATCCGGTGGGAGTGGAGAAGATGACCCCGTCTCCTTTCAAAGAAGTCACAAACAGGGAGTCCATGTAGATGTCAAATTCGACCAATCGCGCTTTGGATCCCTGGTTGATCACGACGTCGTTCAGAACATGCGATTCTGTGATGGACTGACCATGACGGATGATGCGGGTCATCAACATCAGCCTCTCTTCCGTTGTGTAATGACCTTGCAGGACTCTTGTCAGAACATCAAAGATTTCGGAGGTTTGAACTTCTGTCAGAAATCCCAGATTCCCCAGATTGATTCCCAGAATAGGGGGAGGTTGAATGGATTTGGTGTGTCCGAGCTGATGTTCACCCACCACTCTCGCCGCCGCCAAAAGCGTTCCGTCCCCTCCCAGGACCAGGAGAAGATCAGACTGGTGGACAATATCTTCTTTTTTCCATCCGGTGATTGCAGGAAAAGTTTTAGAACCCTCCATGTCGAGATAATAGGCAATACCCTTTTTTTCAAGCCAGGGCAGAAGGGTTTCCAGAATATGACGGATGTCATCGGAGCGATGGGGTTTGGTGAAGATGCCGACTGACTGGACGGGATTGCGTGAAACTTGTTTGGCCATGGAGGATCCGCTTTGTAAGAGGCGATCTGGATGAATTTCATGTCAAGAAACTGGAGAATGCCGAACCTTCAACCATAATAGGACCATTGAACCACTATAGTACGAATCCCTTCCAAAATTGAAGCCTTCGTGAAAGAGAGTATGCGCTCCCTTTGTATGAACGGGACGCGGAGCAAATGCGTTCCGGAATCGAAGGGTCTTGAAGGTCAGGGACGGACTGATGTCCAGTTTGCAGGGTGCTTATGAGTGACAGGTGATGTGAATTGAGATGACCAATAAAATGGACGTTTCAAAATAGAAACCAAACTTGACTTCCTTGTGTGCCCATGCTATAAACGCCAAACCAATACGTACCAATTTCACTTTCCATGACTGCTGTTCATGAGAATTCTCCCCCATGCCCCTTTGCCTCTGTTGGACAGGGTTCTCTATGGGGGAATCCCTACCCGAATCGGATTTAACCGTTTTAGGTGTCGTTGTGAACCGAGTCGCCGCTGCGAGGCGGAGGCGGAGGATGGCAGAATGAAGGGGAAATACAAGCTCCATATTCCGGAATATCAATATTATGCTGATCAGGTCGCCTGCCGTAAGGGATGCCCAGTGGGTACGGACGCAGGAGGTTACGTTCAGGCAATCAGGAGCGGTCTGTATGAAAAGGCCTACGCCATTGCGAGGGGGCCGAATCCTTTCGCCTCTGTCTGCGGATGGGTGTGCAATGCTCCCTGTGAAGCGGCCTGCACGCGTGGCAATATCGACTCTCCAGTGACAATTCGCGCCCTCAAAAGATTCGTTACGGAAAAATTCGGGGTTGAAGCCGTGATGGACCCGGCGTCGACGCTTCGTTATTCAACGGCTCCCGGTGTTCCCTATGGCCGGGCCACCGGAGAAAAGGTTGCGATCGTTGGAGGCGGACCGGCGGGGTTAACGGCAGCCCATGACCTGGCACGGCTGGGTTACCGGATTACTATGTTTGAGTCAAATAACAGACTGGGTGGGCTTTTCTATCTGGTTCCGGAGTACCGCCTGCCGCGTCCCCTGATTCAGGCGGAGGTGGACGCCATTGCCAGTATGGGGTTTGACATCCGTCTGGGAACGAAGGTCGGGAAGGATGTTTCCTTCAAGGAGATCCAGGACGAATTCAAGGCGACGATCATCGCCGTGGGCGCCTGGGGAAGCCGGCCTGTCCCGTTTGATGGCAAGGAGCTGGAGCGCGTTTACTCAGCCCTTCCTTTCCTTCAGTCGGTCTATCTGGATCACTCTCCTGTACCTTTGGGACATCGTGTGGCCGTAGTCGGTGCGGGAAATGTTGCGATGGATGTTTGCCGGACGGCTGTCCGGCTCCCGGGGGTCGAAAAGGTCAGCGTGATCGCCCTGGAAGACTGGCATGAAATGCCCGCGGATGATGCGGAAATAGAGGATGCCGTCGCGGAAGGCATAGAATTTGTTGTCCGGAAGGGAACGCGCAAGATCGTTGGGGAAGGAAAAGTCCAGGGACTCGAAGTGGTAAAGGTTCTGTCCGTTTTTGATGATCAGGGTCGTTTTTCTCCGGAATATGACGAAAATGAGAAAACCACCATTCCGTTTGATTCGGTCATTTTTGCCATAGGACAGACAATTGACTCTTCGTTTGTGCCTTCTGAATTTGACTCGGTCATTGGGAGAAACGGTGTCATCAGGGCGAACATCCATTCAATGGAAACAGGAATTCCCGGGGTGTTTGCCGCCGGGGACGTTGTGACTGGTCCGCGAATTTTCATTGATGCGATCGCGGGAGGGCAAACCGCCGCTGCTTCTGTACACAAATACCTGTCGGGAAAAGTGGAGACGCCAAAAATTTATGGTGTGTCGACGCCTGTTGAACACAGGGGGAATCCGACCCCTATCTGGCCGGTTGAATTTAATGTGGACGGTTATTATGGACTTTCAAGGTCCAACCCCTCATTGCTCAAGCCGGAATTCAGGAAAACAAACTTTGAGCTGGCAGAGCTTTCTTACAGCGAAGAAGAGGCGAGGGAGCAGTCAGCGCGTTGTCTCACATGTCATGTAAACCCGATTTTCGAAGGTGAAAAATGCATCATGTGTGGCGGATGCGTTGATGTCTGTCCCGAATACGCACTGAAAATGATCCCCCTTTCCGAGGTGGATCTGGACCAGGAATCAACGGCCAAGGTTGTAGAAAGCTTTCTTGGGGTTGATCTGGCGAAGAGGGAAGAATCCGGAACTGAAGAAGAACTTGTTAATTCGACGGCAATGATTTGGGAAGGATCGAGGTGTATCCGGTGTGGCCTCTGTGCCAAGAGATGTCCGACGGGTGCAATATCGATGGAATTCTTGGAAATCAAGCAGGAGGTCGCCTTGCCATGAGCACAACTATAAGCGGAACAGGAAACCAGGATTCCCTGAAAGATGCGGTTACCCCTTCGGACCTGGGTCGCAGGAAATTTATTCTGGCCGCCGGTTGGAGTGTTGTCGGCCTCACATTGGCTGGATCGACCTACGCAGCATACAAATTTATGTTTCCCCCTATTCTTTATGAGCCGCCAACGGTTTTTAAAATTGGTCATGTGACGGAGTACGGCCTTGGAGTTGATGAGAGGTGGAAACTGAAGGGCCGCTTCTGGGTGGTGAGGAATATGAGAGGCATCTACAACATGATCTCCATATGTCGCCATCTTGGATGTACTCCCAACTGGTTTCCGGATCAGAAACGGTTCAGGTGCCCATGTCATGGTTCCATTTATGACGTGCATGGTAATGTCCGTGGAGGTCCCGCTCCGAGAACGCTTTGGAGAGGCATGATCACAAAAGACCCAGTTGACGGGGCGCTGGTTGTCAACACGGTCGTTCGTCTGGATCCCAATCCGACACAAACCCCCCAGGGATTGTGGGTCAAGGAAAAAGTCAAGGAAATTTCGCCTTACTGGATTCAGCATTCCCCCCCGCCCGGGGCTTCCTGCTCATCCAATCGTCTGCTTTGCTAATGGCTGGCCCGGAAGATGGGGGAAGATCTTCTGGGCTTTTTTGACACCTGTGACAGGTAATTTTTGGATTTCTAAACTTAGAATTTTATTTTCGGTCTTTCCCAGACCGGCAAGCTGGATTTTTTGTCTGTCAAAAGACAATGATTCTCATAACCGAAAGGACCACGGATGCTTGAGAATTTGAAGGAGAAACTGACCAAGTCGCAAGTATTTCGCTCTATTTTCCGGCACGGTTTTCCCGATAATGACATGAACCGGGCTTATGTCGTTTTCAGTAACGTTTTTCTCCATATTCACCCCGTAAAAGTGCGAAGAAGCGCTCTTCGGATGCGGTATACGTTCTGCCTGGGAGGTATTACCCTTTTCCTCTTTATCATGCTGACTGTAACCGGAATCTGGCTCATGTTCTATTACACCCCTTACACCGGTCTGGCATATAACAACATCCAGGACCTCCAGTTCGTGATCTTTGGCGGAAACCTGATGCGTGATCTCCACCGTTTTGCCGCACACGGGATGGTTCTATTTGTCTGGCTCCATATGACGAGGGTATTTATGACGGGAGCCTATAAGGCTCCAAGGGAATTCAACTGGGTCGTGGGCGTTCTTCTTCTTGTGATGACGCTGATTTTGAGCTGGACAGGATATCTTCTTCCATGGGATCAGCTGGCCTACTGGGCTGTGACCGTCGGAACGAAAATGGCTTCCTACACACCCTTTATCGGTCAAAATGGACCATGGGGAGCGCAACTGGGCTTCTTGCCGACAAATGACATCATGTTCATGCTGATCGGCGGGACGGTTGTGGGTCAAAACGCCCTGATTCGTTTCTATGTCCTGCATTGTGTTGTTCTTCCCCTGTTTGTAACCGTTGCACTGGCCGTTCATTTCTGGCGAATCCGCAAGGATGGATTTTCAGGGCCTTTGTAAGAACAGACTCTATTGAGCTTTATGTGAAAGAACTCAGGTTCTGAGAGGGGATATCTGATGGAGAACAAGGTGACGAGAGAAATCTTTCCCCGTGATGCGAGGAAAAGCTATGGTCTTGTAGAGCTGATGAAAGGATCGGCTCCGATCGTAAAAAAAGAGCCGGAAGATACCGTCTACACTTGGCCGCATCTCATCATGATCGAACTGATTTGCGCATTATTGGTGACGGCAGGCTTGATCATACTGGTTCAGTTTGTTCATGCTCCGCTAAGGTCTCTGGCGGATCCTTCGACCACTCCCAATCCGATGCGCGCACCCTGGTATTTTCTTGGGTTACAGGAACTCCTGGTCTATTTTGACCCCTGGTACGCTGGAGTGGTTTTACCGGGAATGATCATCGTTGGATTGATGACCTTTCCCTATGTTGACACCAATCCTAAAGGGGTTGGGTACTACACGTTCTCCGAAAGAAAATTTGCTGTTTTCAACTATTCTTTCGGGTTTGCCCTCTGGTGGGTGACGATTGTCATCGGAACATATCTCCGGGGGCTCGACTGGCAATGGTACTGGCCTTGGAGTGATCACCTGGTCCATATGAATCCGGCCCTGGTGACGCTGGTTCCATTGCATATCGTTTTCGTCAATCTTCTTCATGTATCCAAGGACGTAGGCAAGGCAATATGCGATGTCCTTTTCTTCGCCTATTTTGCGATCGGCATGGCCATTCCCTATTTCTTCATGCGTAAATTTTATGACTCAATGGGTGGTGCCCGGTATTTTGTCTTCATGATTTTTTTCCTTTCGATGATGGGGGTTGGGCTCAAGATTGTTCTCAGATTGCTCTTTAACATCAAGTATATCGTCGTGACTCCATGGATTAATGTTTGAGCTGATCTGGCCCTGTCCTTTTATCAGATGAAGCAAGGAAACGATTTTCCGTTTTCCTGGGATGGGGATTTGTACTCACTTTCAAGCCTGCTGTGTAAGGAGCGTTTATGAGTTCATTTCACAACCTCTTGAATGAACCTTGGGTTGAGCAATACTTTGGGTTTCCCTACCGGATTGGTATATCGATTGTCCTGATTCTCGGGACGGCTTTCTTTTATTATCTGTTGATCTGGTTCCAGAAATGGCAAGAACGATCCTTTTACCCAGAAGGGCATCCGCTTCGCAAGGATCCCGATGCGATGAAAGAAAGGGGTCGGCGGGCATGAAGACTAAAATTTATCTTCTGTTTTTTATTTCCACTGTTCTTGTTGCTGGTTCCATCGCTTATGACATGTACAAGAATACCCATAGGGGCTGGATGGTTTACCAGAGGGAGTATTTCCGACTGCTGGCGGAAAAGACGCACAAGCCAGCTCTGGCAAATTCCCCTTTGCAGATTGTCCAGACGTGGAATGTCATTCTGAATAAGGCAGACCGTTGTCAGACCTGTCATATGGGTATCAACATTCCTATTTTCAAGGACGCCCCACAACCGTTTACGACGCATCCCGACCTTCAGGGGTTCATGCACAAACATCCGTTCGGAAAATTCGGATGCACCGTTTGTCATGACGGAAACGGTCTTGCCACAACAGTTGCATCTGCGCACGGTTTTAATGTAACCCTCGACTATCAGCCCAAATTTGGTCCTTTTGCAGAGGCAAGCTGTACGAAATGTCATACAGACTTGTATAACGCTGGCGTTAATCCTCCCATGACGCCCTATCTCAACCTGGCAAAAAAAACGATCACCCAGAAAGGCTGCGGATCCTGCCACTCCATGGTTCAGTTCAATCTTCACGGAGTGTTGGCCCCGGATCTATCCGGTTTCGGTTCGCGAACAGAGTTGGGTTTTTACAATGTTCATCTATTTGAATATGTCAACGGGATTCATTCGGAACGGGAGTGGGAATGGGAACATT
This sequence comes from Leptospirillum sp., assembly GCA_027343785.1. Lineage (GTDB taxonomy): Bacteria > Nitrospirota > Leptospirillia > Leptospirillales > Leptospirillaceae > Leptospirillum_A. The sequence goes on from DAHWKF010000008.1 coordinate 7,754, forward strand.
TCAAAAACCCGAGAAGAATCTCTCCTGGGGTGCCCGCCTTCAAGGTTCCTCCGACAATCATGCCCAATTTCCATCTGACGGATGAGCAGACAACAGCCTTGACGACATGGGTGCTTGGCTTGATAGACCCGGCCGTCATCACTGTTCCGCAGTCCTATTTGCCAATCGAACGGTCTCAGGGTCGTCCCACTCCGATTCCCATCACAAAGGGGAATATGGGGGTTCTTCCCGACTCGGCTTTCAAGAAAGTGGCCTTCAAACAGTAGTTTCGAGTTATCTTTTTATAAAAAAGGAGCCTTCGGGCTCCTTTTTTATTTTCAATGCACCTTATTTCCTTACAGGTCGGTTTCGTTGATCCGAATAGAAAATCTGAAGAAAGAATTTGTCACACCATCAGGCGTCCGGACGGCAGTCAAAGGGCTCGACCTGAAGGTGGGGACCGGAGAGTTTTTTGCGCTCCTGGGGCCGAACGGAGCCGGAAAAACGACGACCATATCCATTCTCGCCACGATTTTGAAGCCCACCTCAGGAAGTGTACGCGTAGACGATCTGGATGTTGAAAAAGAGCCTCATCTGGTTCGTCAGAAGATCGGGATTATTTTTCAGGATCCCAGTCTGGACGACCGCCTTTCGGCATTGGAAAACATGGAATTTCACGGGCGTCTTTACGGGATGTCCAGAAACCAGCGAGGGGAGAGAACAGAAACTCTCCTGCATATGGTCGATCTCTGGGACAGGAAAGATGATCTTGTCCGGAGTTTTTCCGGAGGGATGCGTCGCCGGTTGGAGATCGCCAGAGGGCTGATGCATTATCCGAGGCTTCTGATTCTGGACGAACCGACAATCGGACTGGATCCCAAAACCCGCAGGGTCATCTGGGAATATGTCCACCAGTCCCGGAAAAAATGGGGGATGACGGTTTTTCTGACCACCCATTATCTGGAAGAGGCGGATTCTGCTGATCGGGTAGGGGTCATGGACGAAGGCTCCCTTGTGGCTCTCGATACACCGGAAAAACTGAAAAAAATGGTGGGACCGGAAATCGTCATTCTAAAAACAGATCCCCACAGCCTTGAATCTGTTCGTCAATATCTCGAAAATACTTTCGGTATAAGGGACTTTCATTCCGAAGCGCCCGGAGAACTGTCTTTTCCGATGCCCACTGGAGTTGAAAGTGTTATCAACATCGTCCGGAGTGTTCCGGCGAGTATTCGTGCCATGACAATTCGGACACCTGACCTGGATGATGTTTTTATCCAGATGACAGGGAAAAATATGGTTTTGAACCAGGAAAATGCTTCGCCATTCCATCGCGTATATAGAGGAAAGCTTTGACAGAAGGCGTAATCAAACCCCTTGATTCCCCGATTCCGTTGCCCGCTCCCATCTATCGGGACCTCCGGGCGATTTACACCTTGTGGCTCAGGGATATCATCCGGTTATGGAGAGACAAGGTTCGTCTTGTCGGATCCCTGATTCAGCCGGTCCTTTTTCTTTTTATCCTGGGAGGAGGCCTGAAAGGAAGGTTTTCGGCGGGGTTTTCTGGAGGAGGGAACTATCAGCAGTTTATCTTTCCCGGTATACTGGCAATGAGTATCCTCTTTACGGCTTCTTTTGCCGGGATTGCTGTTGTCTGGGACAGGGAAGTCGGATTTCTCAAGGAAGTTCTCGTCGCCCCGCTGTCGAGGACGGCCGTAGTCCTTGGTAAAGTTCTCGGGGGGAGTACCAACAGCCTGGTCCAGGGGTTGATATTGTTCAGCCTCTATCCTTTTTTTGGAATTCATCTGAACCCTGCGAGATTTGCCTTGGCCGTCATGACGATGTTCGTGATCGGTCTGGCACAGACGGCCATGGGGATCGCGCTTTCTGTCCGGATGTCTTCCAGTCAGGGATTCATGGTGCTTTTGAACTTTATCATCCTCCCTTTGTATTTTCTGTCAGGGGCCATGTTTCCTTTGAACGGCCTTCCGAAATGGCTTTCCATTGCGGTTGTTCTGGATCCTGTGACATATGGAGTCGACTTGCTTCGGGGGATCCTTTTGGGAGCCCATCATTTTTCCCTTCCGGTGGATATTCTGGCTCTCGGAGCATTCGGTTCAATAATGATTTTCCTGGCTGTCCGGCTTTTCAACATGGAAAGTCCGGTGTAGGGGAAAGCAAAAAAGCGGGAGAAGATCCAGGAGGTATTTCAGAGGTTGGTTTTTCCGGGATGATGCGAAGAACGGAGGAAAACAGATGGCAGGCGAATCCTCATTTGATGTGGTTTCCACCGTGGACATGCAAGAAGCGAAAAATGCTGTTGACCAGGTGAACAAGGAAATCCTGAACCGCTTTGACCTGAAAGCATCGGGAGCCATCGTCGACTGGGACAAGGATGATTTGGTCCTGAACGCGCCTGACTCCCACAAGCTGGCTGCTGTCAACGAAATTCTCGATTCCAAATGTATCAGGCGGGGCATTTCCCTCAAAAGCCTGGATCGCCAAAAAATAGAGGAATCTCTTGGCGGCAAGGTTCGGCAGCGGGTCCGGTTCAAGCAAGGCCTTTCTACTGAGGCGGCCAAGGAAATTGTCAAGGAAATCAAGGGGGCGAAGCTCAAAGTCCAGGCCCAGATCCAGTCGGATACCGTCAGGGTGTCTGGTAAATCGAAGGATGACCTCCAGTCAGTGATTTCCCTCCTGAAGTCAAAAGATTTCGGATATGATCTCCAGTTTGTAAACTTCCGTTCCTGAACGGGGGTCTCGCCGGGAGACTTCTGTCAGTTCCCGCTCTTTTGTTCCCTTTTGTCCAGTTGGAGGCAAGCTTAAATGAAAACAGTCAGGGTTTGGTTGACCCGTGGTTTGATATTGACGTCATTGTCCCTTCTGCTGACTTCCTGTATCAGCATCAACCTGCTGCCCACCGAACGCGGGCTTCAGGAAAAAGTGCTGTCGGGGGAGGGAGCGAAGGACAAGTTATTGCTTGTTCCCATCAACGGTTTTATTGGGGACCAGACCAGCCGGGGGCTCCCGTTTTTGGGGGGAAAGGATGACACTGTCACACGGATCCGCGCCACCCTCAGGAAAGCTTCGCAGGATCCGAAGGTCAGGGGGATTGTGCTGTTGATCGACAGCGCGGGGGGATCGGTGACCGCTTCTGATCGGGTTTACCATCTGATCAGGGAATTCAAGCGGAAATCTGGCATTCCTGTGATAGCCATGGTGGGAGATATGGGGGCTTCTGGCGCCTATTATGTTTCCGTAGCCGCGGACGAGGTATGGGTGCACCCCACAAGCGTGGTCGGGAGTATCGGTGTTGTCATATTCAATGTCGGCGTGACGGGCCTGATGCAAAAAATCGGGGTGGAGGACAGGTCTCTCGCCAGTGGTCCGGAGAAGGAAATGGGGTCCCCGCTCAAGCCTATGACGGACGAGGACAAATCTCTTTTTCAGGGCCTGATTTCAGATTTGTATGCCCAGTTTTTTGACATTGTCTCCCGGAATCGCCAGATTGCTCCGGACGTCCTCAAACCTCTTGCGGATGGAAGGATCTATACGGCCCGGCAGGCGCTGAAACATCATCTGGTGGACCGGATCGGTTATCGGGACGACCTGATTCATCACCTCAAGAGATTGATGCATGTCCAGCGGTTCGAGGTGATTCGCTATCGCGAGCCTTTTTTGGCGTCCACGGGAATATTTGGGAGCGAAAGCTCTTTGGATAGTCCATTGGCGGATGCAGGTAAAGCCGCCGGTCTCCTGACGAAAAGTGGTCCTACGATGCTTTATTTGTGGAGCCCGGGTTTTTCGGGAAGCATAAAGTAAGGGGCTTCCCCGAGGAGATACCATGTTTTTCCCGGTTGGGACCGACAATAAGCCATTCTTTGCTTGCTTACGGCGAACAGTCTCCAGGCCTTGGCAATCTCGGCAAGGTTTTTGGCTTTTGGGCTGACGACAAGTTTTCCCGAATTGCAGGAGACTTTGAAGTCGTCAGGCGACAGGGCCCGGTGCAGGGCCATTGCCGCGCCAATGTGCTTTTCCCCCCAGAAGGCCACGGGATATTCGTTGTCCGCCCAGGCGGAAGTGTAAACGGAGAAAAAAAAGGAGGCTGAAAAAAGGATGGATATCAAAGGGCGTTTCATGACTGGGATGTCTCCTGTTCATTCGAGAGGTATATAAACAAAAGATCGTTCAGATTTGTTCCGGTCGCTCCGAAATTCAGCCCGATGCCTTCTTTCTCGCTGAAGGTACCGGAATCATGACCGTCCAGGGCTTCAAGAAGTTGTTTCTCCTTCTCTTGAGATCTGAAAAACCGGCTTTCCAGAAGGACGCCAGAAAGTCCTGAATTGCCATCGACTCCGTCTGTGGCGAGGGCTCCTACAACGGCGGAGCGGTCTTTCAGGGCTAACCCGCAAGAAAGCCCCAGTTCCAGTGTCCGGCCACCTCTCCCGCGTGTTTTTCCGAGCCTGACGGAACACTCTCCCGTCGCCAGAAAAAGATGGTTCCCCGAGCCGGGAGGAGCCAGGGACCGGACAAGGGAAGCGATTTCTTTCCCCTTGTCCCGGGCTTCCCCGAAAAGACAATGGGTGAGAAAATGGATTCGGGTTTCAGGTCGTCCCAGAATGCTGGCCGCTGTTTCCAGGACAACCCGTGAATCTCCGACGACCTCCGGGATTCCCAGGGAAAATGGCGGCGGATCCCCTGGAACCAGGCTAAGCAGGTGAGCACGGATGGACGGGGGAATTTCTTGCGGAGGAAGCCACTGTTCAATCATATTCAGCGTTCTTTTGCCTTCCAGACGACGGAAGACTGTCGGTCCGGATCCCACAATCTCCGGTGGATGGCAGGGCACATCGGACAAAACGATTGTCCGGACCTGATATCCGAGAAAATTTTTCAGAAGGTTGCCTCCCTTGACCATCGAAAGATGGGCGCGCACGCAATTCAGAACATCAATAGGCGCCCCGGCGTTCATCAGTTTGCCGACGAGTGCCTTTTGTCCTCCAGGGTTACGCCCTGGACTGGCATGCAAAGAAGGCTGGAGGTCCCTCCCGAAAGGGCGAACAGAAGCCGTCCTTCAGGACTGATGGCGTTGACAAAGGACAAGCTCGCCCGGGCCGCATCGACACTGTCTTTGCCGGGTTCGGGGTGGTTCCCCGCCACATAAGGCAAATGATCAGGCGGGGGGTATCCCCGCGGAATGACGACAAGAACCTGTCGGTGGGGGATGGAGAGGTGTGCCGAGAGGGTTTCGGCCATCCCGCGGGAGGCTTTTCCGGTCGCCAGGAGAAAATCGGACTTTCCGGTCGGAGAAGGCTCCAGGTTCCTGAGAATGGACTGCTGGAGCAATGAAGACGGCTGGAGATCGCGGAGGAGTTTTTTCAGGAGGGGCTGATAGCCGGAAATGCATCCCCTGTCTTCGGAAACGCCAACCATGGTTCAGGAATGTTTTTCATGAAGAAGATGATACCGGACCTGGCATTGCGAACTGCAAAAGTACACCTTTCCGGAAGGTTCACCGATTTCGGAGAGAACGAAAGGTGAAGCCGGATCCAGAAAAGTTCCGCAGACGGGATCCCGGACGGTTTTCCCGGGTTCCAGGGGAAAAGGCTTGCTTTGGAAATTTTTCCCTATCCTTTTCAGGATGATGGCCAGAATCGGCAAGAAAAGAATCAGGATGATAAGGCGGAAAATCATCATGGCGCGTCTGGACCGATACCGTTATAAGGAGAGCCTGTGCAACGCATGACCTTCCGGGATTTTATGGAACGTTCCCTCTCGGACCAACGAAACGGGTATTACACAAGAAATGCCAGGATAGGCTTTGCGTCCGGCGATTTCTACACGGCTCCGGAACTGAGTCCTGTGTTTGCCCTGATGATATCGCGTCAAATCGCCGAAGCCGATACCATCCTGAATCATCCATCCCCATTTTACCTGATGGAAGCCGGTCCAGGCAACGGAACTCTCATGCGGGACATTCTGGTCAGCCTGCGTCTTTTGACCCCGGGCCTTTTCCAAAGAATCCAACCCCTCCTCTACGAGATCAGCCCGGTGCTTTCGGCAAGGCAGAAGGAAGCGCTCTCAGGACTTTCCCTCTCCCGGGAGCCTGTTTGGGTCACCCCGGAACAATTATCCGGAATGATGCCATTCACCGGCATGATTCTGGGGAACGAATTTCTGGATGCCTTGCCGGTCCATCGCCTCAAAAAAATTGAAAGTGGGGTGCAGGAGATCTATGTCGAACAGACTCAAGACGGGAACTGGACTGAAATTTCCGCTCCGCTGTCTGATTCTTCACTGGTGCAGGGAATTTACACCCGTCCGTCAGAGTACCCTGAAAGTTTTGAATGGGAAGTCCAGGCGGACTTGTGTCGGGTTGTGGGTGAAATGGTACAGGTTCTTGAACGGGGGTTCATGCTGTGGGTCGATTACGGCGACACGGCGGCAGACAGACAGTCGGCTAAAAGGTCGAAGGGAAGTCTCCTGGGGTATCGGCGACATACAGTGGTGGAGGATGTTCTCAAGGCCCCGGCAGGAACGGTGGACATCACGGTCCATGTAGACTTTCCACTCCTGGCCAGACAAGCGCTCTCTCTTGGAATGCGCCTGGAAGGATTTTCTGACCAGATGCATTATCTGACCGCGATGGGCATCGAGGAGTATCTGTCTGACGGGCAGTTTTCGGAAGCGGAAAGAGCGGCCATGGTCACATTGATTCATCCGCTCCGGATGGGGGGAGCTTTCAAAGTGATGCTTCTGTCAAAAGGAATAGGAAGCGGGCTTCGCTGGAAAGGATTTCCCCGAAGCCCACTCCCCCTCTGATTGCGATTCGGGCTCAGGCCGGTTTCTGGCGGGAGAGGATATATTCCACCACCGGGGTGATTTCCTCTGAAGACAAGTATTTTTTTCCTGTTTGTTGCATGTTCCGGTTCATCTTGAGAACCAGGATGCGCCACTCTTCCGGGGATCGGTGCGTCAGGGGAGGGGGGGTGTGGCATTGGGAACAGGCCATGTCGAACAGGGCCTTTCCGGACAACCCGGACGGAAGGACCCTGTTGTCGGTAGAAGGGTGCATGGCCGATCCGTGATGGTTGTCCGGAGGGCCCGGAATCATCATGAACAAGATAAAAAAGATAACGGCTACGGCGATCGTCACGAAGATGGCGACGACGTTGTTCATCGGCTTGAAACGGTTTTCCAATTCAGGACTCCTCCCTGACCAGCCGTTCAAGTGCCGGTATCAGGTCTTTTTCCAGGGATTCTTTCAGCAGGCTGTCCAGGAGTTTTGCCGGAACCTTGCTGTCAAAGACGGCCGAAGGGGTCGGGGAATGTTCCCGTTCGCTGGTCTTGACGACACGGATGCTCTTTTCGCCGTTCTGGCGAATGATGACATAACGGCATTTCAGAATGGCCTTGTGCCGTACATGCAGAAGGTTGGCCCGGACACGATCTTCGAACGTGAGAATTTCCATGCGGACGACCAGCGCATGGTGTTTGGTGGACGCGTCGTAAGGTTTGAAGCCCTCGGATTTCAGGGAGGCCTCCAGCGATTTCCTGACCGTTTCTGTCAGGGAATGTTCGACCAGAAGTCTCGACGTGCCGCCGGTCGTGTGGAACAGAAGTCCAGCGTTATGGGCGTCTCCCCGGAAAACGACGGGTAATACGGCGACGGGGACAGGTTCTGTGTTTTTGATCGTTTCAGGAGAGAATGTGAGGGTTCGGGGCATATCGATGAATATCGGCGGTTGTGGTCCGGTTGAACATGCTCCCGCGAGGACAAGCCCCAGCAGTAAGGCCATGGTTCTGGAGACAGGGATTTTCGGGGATACCATTCGCCATTTCAGATTGAAGGGAGGGTGTTCCATTCTTATATTCTCCTAAACGTGTGTTTTGTCAATGAAGACGTTTTTGATCCGGGGTTCCTGCCGATTGGTCCGTGAGATCTCTCATGACAGTAACGGAGCGTTGGATGAGGAGAGGTTTTCCGCCGGGAGGATTTTTCCAGAGTACGGCCATTTTGTGAACACCTGGCGCGGGAGAGGGGACATTGACGACTGTTTCTTTTCCAAGGGAGAGGTCTGCCAGTGCGACAGGGTTCCCGTCCATGTCGACGACGAGACGCCAGAATTCTTTGGCCGGAGGATGATGGTCAAAAACGACCCTGACGGGAATTTCCTTGCCAGCGTTTACCTTTTCCGGAATGTAGAGGTGCATCCCGTCTCCCGATGCTGAGGCGTTCACCGTCGGAAAGCCCGGTACTCCCGGCAAAAAAAGGTACCCGGCCAAGTATATGATAGTCGAAAGGCGCTTGCATCGTGAACGGTTCGACATAAAGGAAACCCTCTGGTAGAATTCCTGAATGATTTTCAAACACAAATCCCCCCTTTTTTTAAAATACATCATCCTCGAACGGATTGCGAAGGGAACCCTGACCCTCATCCTGGGGATCGGTGGGCTGAGCCTGATCCATGTCGATCTGTCATCTTTCCTTGTCAAAATATCCCAGAACTTCAATCTGGATGTTGACAACGCCTGGACCGGAAAGCTTTTGCACAAGGCCGGACTGATTTCTCCCAATATGCTCAAGATGATTTCCGTCGGGGGGATTATCTATGGCCTGGTGAATTATTCTGTTGCTTGGGGGTTGCACAAGCGCTTCAGATGGGCTGAATATATGACCATTATCGAAATATCGGCATTGATTCCGTTCGAGGTCTATGCCATCCATGAGCATTTTTCCTGGATTCGACTGGGGGCGTTCGTCCTGAATGTCATTATCGTGATATATCTCATCCGGAACAGGTCCCTGTTTCATTCGATGAAAGAGGATTCCGGAGTTGTCGAGACTATACTGCCGCCTTCCTGACGGGCTCGGTCCATCCGGACTGGCCTATCTCCTTTTGTTTTCCAATCTGCTCAATTATCTCGACAGACAATTGTTCCTGTCCCTTTTCCCCCTTTTCCGCCTTCGATTTTCACTCCCGGATCTGACTTTGGGTCTGCTGGCATCTTCATTTACGGCCGTATATGTTCTGGTAGCGCCTTTTGCCGGCATCCTGATCCGGGCGCTCTCCCCCGGAGCCCTGATTTCAGGAGGCATTCTGGTTTTTTCAGCAGGAATGGCGATTACGGGCCTGGCTCCGGACCTCCGGACCCTGTTTGCAGGCAGGATGTTGACAGGAGCCGGCGAGGCGGTTTTAACAACCCTTGCTCCCGTCTTTCTGATGAAGAGAAATTTCGCCCGTGTCCAGGGGACAGGGACAGGACTGGGCATATTCTATGCGGCCATTCCTGTCGGATCGGCCATGGGATTTGCCCTCGGGGCCATTTTTCCCCGGACCTGGGACTTTCAGTATGCATTATTGATTCCGGTGCTCCCCGGTATTTTATTGTCCTATCTGGTGTACAGGTCTTTTGAAGGTACAAGAGATGATGAAATCCGTTTCAAGGGAAAAGGGCATGTCCGGGAAGGCTTTTTCAAGAAATCGGTCCTTCTTTCGTTTTTCGTCCAGTCCGCCATCACCTTTGTTCTGGGAGGAATGGCCGCCTGGATTTCTGTTTATCTGACCCGGGTCAAGGGGATGGGTCTCTCCAGGGCCAATTTTTTTTCCAGCGGCGCTCTCTTTGTCGGGGGCTTGTCAGGAATCTTGCTGGGCGGGTTTCTTCTGGACAGGGAGCGCCGAGAAGAATCTGGCGCGTGGGGTTTCCGGACGACCTTTGGAGGTCTGCTCCTGGGAGCTGCGGGGATTATCATCGTCCTGGCAGCTCCTGCAAACGGTTGGTTGATGCAGGGCCTCATACTGGCGACTTTTGGACTCTTCCTGGGAACAGTTCCGGTCAACTGTCTGATCCTGACAAGGAATCCCCCTCTTGTCTCGGCTCCTCTCATGGGATTGAGCTTGTTGATTTCCCATGTTTTCGGGGATTTGCCTTCTCCTTCGCTGATTGGCTGGGCTTCTCAGAAATCTTCACTTGATCATTCCCTGGGTTTCTTCCTTCTGGTGCCGGTTTTTTCGGCCATGATGGCCGTCTTTCTTTACCGGAAAGTCTGATCCGATATGCGGTCAGACGGTAGAAAAGGTATTCCCCTCTCTGGAAACATGTCTTCAATTGGGATAGGATGAGGAAGACCGATAGGGGAAGTTAACGATAATTTCTGGAGAAGCACCGAAATGACTGCAAAAGACCTGATGACCAGTTCCCTGGTATCCGTGACACCGGAAACATCTCTCAGGGAATTGGCGGATGTTCTGGTCAAAAATCGTCTGAACGGAGTGCCGGTTCTTGATTCCAACGGGAATTTCCTGGGGGTTGTGGGCGAACATGACCTGATCCACCATGAAAAACCATTGCATATCCCCACAACCGTTTCTCTGCTGGATGCCTGGTTTTTCATCGAGCCTCCCGGTCGTCTCAAGAAGGAGATCGAGCGGATATCGGCAACCCAGGTTGCGGACATTTACCAGAAGAACCCGGCGACAATCACGCCGACATCAACAATTGAAGAAATGGCCCAAATTTTTGAAAAAACAAACGCCGACCTGTTGCCGGTCCTTGAAGGGGGGAAGCTTGCGGGAGTTGTCGGAAGGACAGACCTGCTGAGAGCGCTCGCCCAGGATGAAATTGCCTAGCGTGGTCCTTTGTCCGCCGGATTTTTCCACGGGTATTTGCGGGGAATCCATGAGACCGTTTCTCCCCGCCGGAACCCTGCTGATCCTGGAAGGTCCCACCGGAATAGGGAAAACGGAACTGGTGAGAGGATTCATGAGAAGTCTGGGGTTCAGGGGGCAGGTCAACAGCCCGACATTTGTGACCCATCAGGTTTACTACGGTGAAGGGTGGCGGGTTTTTCATGGCGACATGGATCGTTTGCCGCCGACCGGGGATGACCCTGATTTTATCGAACCCCTTCTGGAAGACCGGATCTGTTCATGGTCTTTTGTTGAATGGGGAGACAAGCTCCCGTCTTCCATCCGTGAACTCTTTCCTGTCGTTTGCCGTCTCAGTATGTTGTGGGAAGGGGAAGGGGAACGGATCTTGACCCTGACCACGACAAGAGGAGAGGATCACGGCTGGGTCCGGCAATGGGAGTCGGTATGTCGGAAGCGCGTTCATGAAGCTCTGCCGGATCTTTCGGCCGGAAGAAGGGAGGGTCAGTGGAGTCTTTGAGCGCCCCCTGGAGAATGCGTTACATCAAGGGTGAGTCCCGTGCGACCGAAGATGGGGGCTGTGTACTTTGTGAACTTTCCCGATCCGGAGTGCGAAAGGATCGTCTTGTCCTGCACAGGACCGCGCTTTGCTATGTCGTTCTGAATGCTTACCCATACACCAGCGGTCATCTGATGGTGGTTCCGCACGACCATGGGGGGACATTGTCCGGCCAGAGTCCGGAAAGCCTCCGGGAAATGATGGACCTCCTCCGGATTTGCGAAAAAATTCTGGAAAAGGAGTATAATCCATCCGGATTCAATCTCGGGATTAATGTGGGAAAAAGTGCGGGTGCGGGAATACGGGATCATCTCCACGCGCACATTCTCCCGCGCTGGGAAGGGGATACGAATTTCATGACGACGATTCATGAAGTCCGGGTTCTCCCAGAAGAGCTCCAGGCTTCCTATGACCGTCTTTATCCCCACTTCCGCTGTCTTGAAAATGGGGTGAAGGCGGATGTCGGGGAACGCTTCCAGTAAGAAAGGATACGGCCATGAAACGTCCGGTGTTTTTGGTTCTTTCCGCCGCTTTTTTCGTCGCCCTCCTGAGCCCTTCCCCTTTGTTGGCTTGGGTGGTGGACCAGAAGGCGGACTATCCTGTCAAGGCCGTCCACCAGCAGCTGGCTTCCCTTTATGGAGAATACAGGAATCTGGCCCAGGAAATGGATTCCATGCTGGACCGGACAGATGTCTCGCCAGCCGCTTACGCCCGTTGGCAGAAATCCTGGTCCAGCAGGATGATGGTCGCAGAAGCCCAGCTCCACGGGTTTTATGATTATTTTATGCCGATCAACCAGCATCCATGGACCCGGGAAGCCGCCGTCTTTACCGATCTGCAGGGTGTCCGGGAGTGGTTGTGGACCGTCGAGCAGGACAAGGAAAGTCTTGTCCTTGGAAAGCCGAATTTCGATATCGACAAGGGAAAGATCTACCCCCGCAACATCGAGATGTATCGCGGGTTTCTTCTGAAAGCGGGTTCTATCTTGACCGGTGGCCCTTTTTCAGGTAATTTTTTCAAGGACACGCAGGCGACGATCCTCGCAAATTACTGTGTTTATCCAGAGGTGCACAAGGACGGGTCGACCCACATGACCAAGCTGGTCAAGCCCTCGTTTCATCATATGGGGCTTGAAAATGGTTTGGCGATGGAACAGAAAGACCTCCCGAAATCATCCGCATCTTCCCCCTGATGAAGGGGATTTCCGAAGCCTTTTAATTCCAGGTCCGTGAGCCTGGGAAAGGTTCCTGTCGTTGGATTCTTTCAGTTCTCCCCCATCTCCCGCGCGGCCGGAGGAGTCCGTCTCCTCCCGGAAGATTCTGCTGGATGCGGAGCAGATTGATCGCATGATCCGCCGTATGGCGCATGAAATCCTGGAGCGAAACCAGGGATCCCGCGATCTTTACCTCATCGGCATCCTTCAGGGTGGCGGAGCGCTGGCCCGTCGGCTGGCATCCAGTCTTCAGTCGATCGAAGGCAGCCCCGTATCCCTCGGAACAGTGGATATCACACTCTACCGGGATGATCTGTCGACCAAACCCTCTCCCCCATTCCTGAAAGAAAGTCTTCTTCCGGAATCCGTCGACCACAAGAAGATCGTCCTGGTCGATGATGTCCTGTATACCGGCAGGTCCGTCCGGTGTGCGCTCGATCTCCTGATGGATCTGGGAAGACCGACGCTCGTGCAGCTCGCCGTTTTGATTGACCGGGGCCATCGCGAACTTCCGGTCAGGGCTGATTTTGTCGGCAAAAACATTCCGACAGGGCGGGATGAAGTGGTGGAAGTTTCGCTTGAGACCAACCGGGAATCCGTTGCCCTTCTGCGGAAGGAAACCGGAAAGGGGACCGTGTGACCGATTTTCTGTCGTCATCCCACCTGTTGTCCATCGATGATCTGTCACTTGATGAAATGAACGGCATTTTCCGGACGGCGGATTCTTTTCTGGATCTTTCTTCACGGACGGTCAAAAAGGTCCCTTCCTTGAGGGGTAAAACGCTGGTCAACCTTTTTTACGAGCCCTCGACCCGGACCCGGACATCGTTCGAGATTGCCGCCAAGAGGCTATCGGCGGACGTCATCAATATCACCACCTCCCAGAGCAGCGTCGTGAAGGGGGAAAGCCTTCTCGATACGGTGAGGACCATCGAGGCGCTGGGGGCGGACGGTGTCGTCATCCGGCACCCTTCGTCCGGGGTTCCAGAATGGATTTCCCGCCGGGTGGGCTGTCACGTGATCAACGCGGGAGACGGGTTACGGGAGCATCCCACCCAGGCTCTTCTGGATCTGTATACCATCCTGAAACGAAAGGGCGGCTTCACCGGTCTGCGTGTGGCGATCGTCGGTGATATCCTGCACAGCAGGGTTGCCCGCTCCAATATACGGGCCCTGACACGGATGGGAGTCGATGTTCGACTGGTGGGGCCCCCCACCTTGATCCCCAGAGACATGAGCGGATGGAAAGTGACTGTAGAGCATGATCTTCGGGAGGGGATCAAAGGCTGTGACGTTGTGATGGCGTTGCGGCTCCAGCTTGAGAGGGCAACGGCCAGTTTCATTCCTTCCCTCAGCGAATATGCCCGGCTTTACGGGATTTCCCCTTCGGTGCTCCGTTTCGCCAGTCCCGATGTGCTTGTGCTTCACCCCGGCCCGATCAACCGGGGCATTGAAATCCAGGACGAAGAGGCATTCCATTCCCATTCAGGGATTCTGGACCAGGTCCATTATGGAGTCGGGATTCGGATGGCTGTCCTGTATCTCCTGATGGCAGGGCAATAGAAGGGATAAAGATGGACAGGTCTGACCGGGAAAGGTCTTTTTTTCTGAGAGATGTCCGGCTTCTGGATCCGGCGACCGGTGTGGACATGATCGGGGATCTCCGGGTGGAACAGGGGCGGATCAAGGAGTTCGGGACCATTCCTCCTCCCGGACCCTCCATCCCGGTCTTGGAAGGGGAGGGGTGTGTGGTCACCCCGGGACTTGTCGATGTCCATGCCCACTTCCGGGAGCCCGGGTTTGATTATAAGGAAACGATCGGGACGGGATCCCGGGCCGCTGTGGCCGGAGGGTATACCACAGTTTGTGTGATGGCCAATACGGATCCGGTCAATGACCATCCGGAGGTCACGCTCGGGATGATCAACAAGGCGAGGGAAATCGGGTTGTGCCGGATTTTTCCCATAGGAGCCGTTTCCCTGGGCCTGAAAGGAGAAACCCTGACGGAAATGGGAGCTCTTTCCCGAGCCGGATGCGTCGGATTTTCGGATGACGGACTTCCTGTCAAAACTTC